>JACDDT010000004.1 GCA_013816855.1 Gemmatimonadaceae bacterium | reverse complement strand
CCCCGCACCGCCTCGCTGATGATCGGGAAAAGCGTTCCCCACAAGACGGAGAACGCTATGCCGACAAATATCAAATTGTTGTAAAGGAACGCGGCTTCCCTGCTCACCATGCTCTCGAGCTCGGCGCGCGACCGAAGATCCTTGAGGCGCGTAGAGACGAGATACGCTGTGGCGACGATGGCAACGATGAGGAAACCTGCGAACCACTTTCCGACGGGAGACTGCGCGAACGAGTGGACGCTCGAGATAATGCCGCTTCGCGTGATGAACGTGCCGAAAATGGAGAGAAGAAACGCCGACACGACGAGCGTGACGTTCCACTTCCGCAGCATGCCGCGCTTTTCCTGAACCATGATGCTATGGAGAAACGCCGTGTTGATGAGCCAGGGAAGAAGCGACGCGTTCTCCACGGGATCCCACGCCCAGTAGCCGCCCCATCCCAGCTCGACGTACGCCCACCACATTCCAAGAACGATGCCGACGGTGTTGAAGAACCACGCGATGAGCGACCAGCGCCGAACCGCAGCGAGCCATTCGGCATCGAGCCGGCGCGTGAGCAGCGCGGCGATAGCGAAGGCAAACGGCACCGAGGTGCCGACGTATCCGAGATAGAGCATCGGCGGATGGATCGCCATTCCCGGATTCTGGAGCTGCGGATTGAGTCCCCGCCCGTCGGGAGGAATCCAATCGAGACGCTCAAAGGGATTCGCACCGAAACAAAGCGTGGCGAGGAAGAAAACGAGCACGAGCGCGAGCGTGCCCGCCACGTAGGGCATGAGGACGCGATTGCGTCCGCGATTGGTCCAGAGCGCGAGAGCCGAATAGATGGCAAGGATGAGCGCCCAAAACAGCATCGATCCCGACTGCCCTGCCCAAAATGCGGTGAGCGTATAAATCTTCGGGAGATTCGCGCTCGTGTAGGACGCGACGAACTTGATGGAGAAATCGTGGGTGAAGAGCGCCGTCCACAACCCCGCCGATGCGAGCATCACCAGTGCGAGAGTGGCGTATATCCCGCGCTCGCCGCTCTCGATCAGGTCGTCACGGCGAAGATGCCCGCCTGCGAAAGATACCGTCGCCGTCCAGGCCGCCATCAAGAGTGCGACCCAGAGCGACAGCTCACCAACAAGGATCACGCGCGCTTCTCCGCCGCGCGGTATCCCGGGGTGGACTTGTACTTGTCGGGCGCCTTTTCGTATCGCGACGCGCACTTCGCCAATAGCGTCGTCGCGCGAAACACTCCATCGTGACCGAGCCTTCCCTCGACGACGACATCAACTTCATCCGTAAAAGTGTCGGGCGTGATCCCGCGATAAACGACTTGGTATGATTTGGCGCCGTCGGACATCTGAAAGCTTACCTGACGTCCTCCGGGCTCGCGTGTGATCGTGCCTTTCACGACCCGCGCACCGACTTTAACGCCGGTATCAAAAAGCGTCGGATCCTGCTGCGTCTTCGTGGCAAGCTCCGCCGGCGTCAAATAGTACACACCGGTCTCTCTGATAGAGCTGACCATCAGGTAGGCGGCAACGCCAAGAACGAGGGCGCCGCCGATTATGAACTTCGTGCGTGGTTTCACAGCCTTGAATATACGAACGTGCGCCTATCTATAGGTATTGCGCACGAGGATGGCGCCGGCACCCGCCCCAAGCGCGTCCCAAACAAGATCGCCGAAACTGAAGAGCCCTTTCGTACGCCGGTCGTGGATTTCTCTCGCCACCGCAAAAAGCGAGGTGACGGAGACGGCGCCGATCATCGCCGTTTGCCGCCGCGCGCCGGCCGCCTCGAGTCCCGCGAACGACGCGCCTTCGATGAACGCGGAGAGTACGAAATGTTTAGGCTTGTCCAACCCGAAGAGAGAATCGTGTGTATGCGCGGCCCGAGCGGACTGGGATGAGTCAGCTGATTGTGCCGCCAGCGGGGCCGCAAACGCGAGCATCGCCGAAAAGGCGATCGCAGCCGCTTTCATCGGACGTCGTCTGCCCACGAGATCGCGGCGCGGACTGCTCTGCGCCAGGAATGCAAATCGTCCTGCGCGCTCGAACTCTTGCACGGCTCGAACGTTCGGAATCGGCGCGTGCGCAGAAAATCCTCCGCGCTCGACCAGAAACCCGACGAAATCCCCGCAAGACCTGCCGCACCCGACGCGGTCGTTTCGATCATCTCCGGCCTCTCGACGGGAATTCCGAGCACGTCCGCTTGGAATTGCATAAGCCAGTCGTTGGCGCTGGCGCCGCCATCGACGCGAAGCTTGTCGATCGCTTCGCCGGAAGAATCCGCCATCGCGTGGATGACATCCGAAGTGCTGAACGCCATTGCCTCGAGCGTCGCTCGTACTATGTGCTCGCGCCGAGTGCCTCCGGTGAGCCCCACGATCGTACCGCGCGCGTCCGGTTTCCAGTGGGGAGCACCGAGGCCGGCGAGTGCAGGCACGAAATAGACACCGCCATTCGAGTCGGTGCTTCGCGCCATCTCCTCGGTCTCTTTCGCGGTTTTAATGATGCCTAGTCCGTCGCGCAGCCACTGCACGGCAGCCCCCGCGATGAATATCGCCGCCTCGAGCGCATACGCGGGTTGGCCGCTGGCGTTGCATCCAATAGTAGTGAGGAGGCCGTTTTTTTCGGCGAGCGGCGGTCTCTCCATCCCGGTGTTCGCCATCAGGAACGCGCCCGTTCCATAGGTATTTTTCGTCTCACCTGCTTCCCAGCACCCTTGGCCAAAAAGCGCCGCTTGTTGATCACCAGCCACTCCGGTGATCGGAATGCGCGCGCCGAAGAATTCGGCGCAAGCAAATCCGAAGTCGCCGCTCGACGGGCGCACTTCGGGTAGCAATGAGCGCGGAATGGAAAACAGGTCGCACAGCTCATCGCTCCACGCCATCGAGCGAATATCAAAAAGCATTGTGCGCGAGGCGTTTGTGGGGTCGGTGGCGTGCACCGCGCCGCCGGTGAGCTTCCACACGAGCCACGTGTCCATCGTTCCGACGAGAAGGTCGCCGCGCGCTAACACGCTCTTCTCTCCGTCCCTCTTCAGCATCAGCTCGAGCTTCGTCGACGAGAAATATGGATCGGGAAACAATCCCGTTCGCTCGTAGATCCAGGCGCTCTCACCAGCGAGCCCGGCGCACCGCTTGGAAGTGCGACGATCCTGCCAGACGATTGCGTTACTCACGGGTTCGCCCGTCTTCTTGTCCCAACAAACCACCGTCTCGCGCTGATTCGTGATTCCAATTGCGCCGGGCTGTTCTCCCGCCATCGCCATCGCTTCGCGCGCAGCGGCGACGGTCTTCTCCAGAATTTCGTTAGCGTCGTGCTCGACTTGTCCGGGCTCGGGATAACACTGCGTGATTTCTCTGTATCCGCGTCCGAGTACTCTGCCATCGTGCGCAATGACGAGCGCGGTCGATCCTGTCGTGCCCTGGTCGAGCGCGAGCACGCACCCGCTAGTCATCCCTGCGCTCGCTGCGTCGCTCCGGAAAGTGCTCGTCGAGAAAAGCGATGAGGGATTTTTCTTCGGGCGCATGAGCGAACCTGCCGCTCTCCTTCGACCCTGCGCCGCGTTTGGTCTCCGGCTGAATGACCGCGCCGCCTCTCATGTATTTCGAAATGATAATTGGATGGACGTAAGACTTGCGGCAGATCGCGGGCGTGTTGCCCAATTCGGAGGCGACGAGTCTCACCGCGGTCGCGACATTTCGCTTTCGCTCGGTAACACTCTTCCCGCTGCCCAGCTCGGCCAGCACGGTGGCGGCTCGAAGACTTCCGCCCCACGTGCGAAAGTCCTTTGCGGTGTACGGGAATGACGCTACCGCTTCGAGGTAGTCATTGATGTCGCCCGCATCTACATCGCGCCACTCGCCGGCGAGCTGATACCGGAACAGGCGTGGACCCGGCGTGAGAATAAGCTGCTTTATAAAACGCGACATCGTAGCCGACTGCACAATCCGGCGATGTCTGATCGACCTCTTGCCCACGTAATCGAAGAGGACGTTGTCGCCGTCGACGAAGACGTGCTTTTTGCGGAGAGTGGTGATGCCGAAGGTATTGTTGTCGCGCTCGTACCGCTCACTCCCGACACGAAAGAATCCGTCGCTGATGAAGAGCAGGATCCCTGCGCAGACTTTGTCCCGCGAGAGGCCACGCTTCCTGAAATCCGCGTTCAGCCGGGCGCGAATTCGCGGAAGATCACGCGCCATCTCCCGGACGCGGTAGTACTTCCGCATCTGGCCTTTCTCGACGGCCCGCGAATGATACCGGTACTGCTTGCGTCCGCGTGCATCGAGCCCCCACGCCTGAATCGCGGTGCGCGAGCTCGCAGCGATATGCACGTCACGCCACGCCGGGGGTATTCGCAGCGCATCGATTCTCCCCAACTCGGCTTTGCTTTTCAGCGCACTGCCGTTGGGTGCGGCGTAGCTGAAGCCCTTCTCCTTCGAGCCTTTTCGCAGAATCCACTTCGAAGCCATCGGTATTAGGCGGGCACGGGAGTTTGGGAGACGATGCGCTGAATCTAGCCGATGCACGCGGCGACGGCGCGCCATAAATTCGTGGAGCGCACACGACAATCACCCGCCTCGATGAAAATGGCTTTTCAAAACCTCACCCTCGAAGTCGCCGACAGAATCGCAGTTCTCACTGTCAACCGGCCCGACAAGCTGAACGCGCTGAATGACGCCACCATCGCCGAGATCGGACACGCTTTCGATGAAATACGTCTCGACGAGTCGGTCGCGGGAATCATCGTCACCGGCGCCGGTCGCGCCTTCGTCGCCGGTGCTGACATTTCCGAGCTCGCCAGCCAGACTCCGGTTCTCGCAAAAGGCCGCTCGCGTGCCGGACAGGATGTCTTTCGTCGCATCGAGACCTGCCCGAAACCGGTCATTGCCGCCGTCAACGGCTTCGCGCTGGGCGGAGGATGCGAGCTGGCGATGGCCTGCCACATTCGCATCGCCTCTGAGGCCGCGAAGTTCGGACAGCCGGAATCGAAGCTCGGAATACTTCCGGGATTCGGCGGGTCGCAGCGTCTCGCGCGGCTAGTAGGGAAAGGCCGCGCCATTCAGCTTCTTCTCACCGGCGAGATGATCGACGCGTCCGAAGCATATCGCATCGGTCTCGTGAATCGAGTTGTCCACGCCGCGGAGCTGATGGGATCGGCGAAGCAGATGATGAAGCAGATTCTCGCCAACGGCCCTCTCGCTGTCGCACTCTGCATCGAAGCAGTCGATCGCGGTCTCGAGATGTCACTGGATGAAGGTCTCATTCTCGAGGCGAATCATTTCGGCCTCCTCGCTGCGACCGAGGACATGCGCGAGGGAATGGGCGCTTTTCTCGACAAGCGTACTGCGTCGTTCAAGGGGAGATGACGGAGGCGGCGCCGCCGAGCGTCTGGCTGCGGCGACTCAAAATTCAGGAGTTCCGGAACCTGGAGCGGGTCGATCTCGCATTACCGCGGGAAGGCATCGCCGTAGTCGGCGATAACGGTCACGGTAAGACGAACCTTCTCGAGGCGATCACTTATCTCCAGACACTTCGCTCCGTTCGAGGCGCGCGCGACGTGGATCTCACCCGGTTCGGCGAGTCGGGCTTTCATCTCTTCGCCGACGCGCTGACGCCTTCCGCGCACGAGATCGAGCTCGGCTTCGAGCTCGCGACAAAAAAGAAAAAACTCCTCCACGATGGCGTGGCGCCGAAGCGCCTGAGCGATGGACTCGGCGCACTTCCTTCGGTCATCTTCTCGCCGCGGGATGTCGAGCTGGTAGGAGGCGGGGCCGGAGAACGCCGGAGATTTCTCGATCTGATTCTGGCCCTTACGTCGCGACGCTATCTGCACGCGCTTCAGCGCTACCGGGGCGCGCTCGCGCAGCGCAATTCCGCTCTCCGCTCCGCCGCGCGAGGCCGCTCGACCGAAGACGGTGTGTCCGTTTGGGAGCGGACGCTCGCGGAAAACGGGGCGATCGTCATGCGCGAACGCGCTCAATGGGTGGAGAGCTCGCGCTCCGAGTTCACTTCGCTCTGCGAGCGCATCGGAGAGCGCGGTGAAGCGACCATGTGTCACCACTCGGCGTTCGACATCTCGGATTCCCTTGAAGACGATCTCGCCGGGGAGCTGTCGTCGAAGCGAGCCAACGACATACGCCGGGGAGTAACGTCGGTCGGACCGCACCGGGACGATCTGGTGCTCACGCTCGACAATCAGCCGCTGAGAGTATTCGGATCGGCTGGGCAGCATCGCACCGCCGCGATCGCGCTGCGGATCCTCGAGGGCGGGACCCTGAAGCGCGCGGCGGGCGCTGAGCCAATTTTGCTTTTCGACGATCCGTTCGCGGAGCTCGACGCAGGGAGAGCCGAGCGCATTCTGGATCTCATTCAGGAGAGCGGCCGAGGCCAAACGATCCTCGTCGTCCCTAGAGCGACCGACATTCCCTCGGAGCTGACAAAGCTCCCGCGCTTCAGGGTTCGAAGCGGCGTCATCGAAGCGGAGGCGGCGTGAAAAACCCGAAGGGCTCGCGTCCGGGAAAAATCGGGGATGCGCTCCAGGATTATTTGAAGAGCTCGGGATTGGCGCCACGCGTCGAGCAGGCCGGCGTGATTCCGAACTGGAAAATGCTCGTCGGCACGCAGATCGCGGCCGTCACCGAGCCGATTTCGGTGAGCGCAGGGGGGATCCTTTTCGTCGCTGTGAAGACGAGCGCGTGGATGTCCGAGCTGTCGCTGATGGAGCCCGAGCTGCTCCGCTCGATTAATAAAGACAAGAGCACCGGCTCGATCAAAAAAATACGGTTTCGGCTGACACGCTAAGCGCTTGGGAAATAAGACTTTCCCACAGGCGAATTGCGTTGCTATTTGCCTGCTTTCGCGCTAGCTTTTCATAGTTGCCGACGGGCCCGTTTTTGGGGTTTGTTCGGTCCGTGCGAAAGCACCGTTTTTCCCCCCTCCCAGTCAAGAAATGGCGAAAGCGGCCGAAGCGGACCAGAAGTACGACGCAGGTCAGATTCAGGTATTGAAGGGACTCGAGGCCGTTCGAAAACGCCCGGGCATGTACATCGGGTCAACATCGTCGCGAGGGCTTCACCATCTCGTTTACGAAGTCGTCGACAACTCGATCGATGAAGCGCTCGCCGGATACGCAAGCAAGGTGGACGTCACGATCCATCCCGACGACTCGATAACCGTCTCGGACAACGGCCGCGGGATTCCGGTCGACATTCACCCGATCGAAAAAATTCCCGGCGTCGAGCTCGCCATGACCGTGCTCCACGCCGGCGGAAAGTTCGACAAAAACAGTTACAAGGTTTCCGGCGGCTTGCACGGGGTCGGTGTCTCCGTCGTCAACGCGCTCTCCGAAACGCTGAAGGTATGGGTGAAGCGCGATGGGAAGGAGCACTACATGGACTTCGAGCGCGGCGTTACCACCACCAAGCTCAACGTCCTCGGTAAGGCGGGCGCGAAGGAGACCGGAACCACCGTTACTTTCAAGCCCGACGGGCAGATCTTCACGGAGCTGCGCTACGACTACGCGACGCTGGCGAATCGTCTGCGCGAGCTGTCGTTCCTCAATAAAGGCGTCACCATCTCGCTCAAGGACGAACGGGTAGGCGAAGAAAGAGAGGAAGTCTTTCACGCGACCGGCGGTCTCAAGGAGATGGTCCTCTATCTCAATTCCGCCAAGAAGGCGCTGCATACCGAAGTGGTGTACATCGAGACAGAGCGCGACGACGTCGGCATCGAGCTCGCGTTTCAGTATAACGACGGCTACAACGAGAACGTTTTTTCCTTCGTCAACAACGTCAACACGCACGAAGGCGGAACGCACCTTACCGGTTTCAAGTCGGCGCTTACGCGCACGATCAACGCTTACGCGGCGAAGGGAAACCAGCTCAAGAAAGCTGACTTCACGCTTTCCGGCGAGGACGTCCGCGAAGGACTGACTGCCGTGTTATCGGTGAAAGTTCGCGAGCCTCAGTTCGAGGGACAGACGAAGACGAAGCTCGGCAACTCCGAAGTCGAAGGCGCCGTGAAGACCGTCGTCAACGAATACCTCGGTGCGTACCTCGAGGAGCATCCGCGCGTAGCGAACATCGTAATCGAGAAAGCAGTCTCGGCGGCGCGGGCGAGAGAAGCCGCACGTAAGGCGCGCGATCTTACGCGGAAAAAGTCGGCGCTCGACGTGGGGAATCTCCCCGGCAAGCTCGCAGATTGTTCATTGAGCGACCCGGCGCTTTGCGAGATCTATCTCGTTGAGGGCGACAGCGCCGGCGGCTCGGCGAAGCAAGGGCGCGACCGCGCGTTCCAGGCGATCCTGCCGCTGCGCGGAAAAATCCTCAACGTCGAGAAGGCGCGCATCGACAAGGTTCTCTCCAACGAAGAGATCCGGACGATCATCACCGCCATCGGCGCTGGAATCAAGGAAGAGTTCTCCGTCGAAAACGTCCGCTATCACAAGATCATTCTCATGACGGACGCCGACGTTGACGGTGCCCACATCCGCACGCTGCTGCTCACGTTCTTCTACCGGCAGATGCCGGAGCTGATCGAGGCGGGCTACATGTACATCGCCCAGCCGCCTCTCTATCGCGTTGCGAAGGGGAAAGAGGAGTACTACGCGTACGACGAGAAAGAGCGCGACGACTACGTTGCCCGGCTCGGCAACGGCGAAGGCAGGACCTCCGTCAACATTCAGCGCTACAAGGGACTCGGCGAGATGAACCCGCGTCAGCTGTGGTCGACGACGATGGATCCGGAGACGCGTACGATTCTTAAAGTCAACATCGAGGACGCAGTGCTTGCCGATTCGATCTTCCAGACTTGCATGGGCGACGAGGTCGAGCCGAGGCGGCTCTTCATCGAGCAGAACGCGAAGTTCGTCACGAACCTCGACGTCTGATAAAAATTCGGACTTCTCGAAAAAAGACCGGCCTTGCGCCGGTCTTTTTTTATTTGTCCCACGATCTCACAACGCCCCGAACAGCCGAGCTCATTCGGCCTCACCCGTGAGCGGTGAAATTCTCAACCCCGCTCGCGGTCACCCGATGAGAGATAAGCGCGCAGCCTTCTGCCGGAGCGTCTCCAACCGCGATGGCCGCCTGCAGTGTGCGCCGCCCGATCTCGAGGGCTGACTTGCGCCGCGCATAGACCGTCGCGATCGGCTGACCCTTCGCAACCTTGTCACCCGGTTTAACTGTGATGACAAAACCTACGGACGGGTCCACTGTATCTTCCATGGTGAGGCGGCCGCCTCCGAGGGCGATGATGCCGTGTCCGATGGCGCGCGGCTCGACGCGTGTGATGAACCCATCCGCGGGCGCCTCATACACTCCCTCGCACGCCGCCTGCGGCAACCGCGAAGTATCCGACACTACTCCGCTATCTCCGCCCTGTGCGGCGATGATCTCTTCGAATTTCTCCGCAGCTTGACCGCCCGCAATGGCGCGGCGCATCTCGCTGTGTGCCTCTTCCATCGACCGGCATACACCACTTAACAGCAGCATCTCAGCGCCGAGCGCGAAGGTTACTTCGACAAAATCGGGCGGACCGCCGCCGTGAAGCATGTCGATTGCTTCCTTCGTCTCTAGTGCGTTCCCGCAGGCGTGTCCCAGCGGACGGTCCATCGCCGTCATCAGCGCCACCACCGGGCACCCGTGTGATTCTCCGAGCTGGATCATCGCCTTCGCGAGCTCGAGGCCTTTCTCTGTCTCGGGCAGGAATGATCCGCTGCCACACTTAATGTCGAGGACTAGACCAGTGAGTGATTCCGCGAGTTTTTTGCTCATGATGCTCGCCGCGATAAGCGGAATCACCTCGACCGTCGCAGTCGTGTCGCGCAGTGCATACATCTTTTTGTCGGCGGGCACGAGCTCGGCGGTCTGACCGACCAGCGCACATCCGATGTCTTCGACCTGACGGGTCGTCTCGGCCATCGTCATCTGGGTGCGAAAACCGGGAATGGCTTCGAGCTTGTCGAGCGTCCCACCCGTGTGACCCAAACCCCTACCCGAGATCATCGGCACGGCGATGCCGAGTGAAGCGATGAGCGGCGCGAGAACGAGCGATGTCTTGTCGCCAACACCGCCCATCGAATGCTTGTCCACCCGGGCGATCTGGAGATGGGAAAAATCGAGATGGCTTCCGCTCGCGAGCATCGCTTCCATAAGCGTTGTCATCTCGTCGCGATCCAGTCCCTTGAAATAGACGGCCATGAGAAAGGCGGCCATCTGATAATCCGGCACTTCTCCGCGCGAATACGCCAGTACGAGCTCCCGCAGTTCGTCCCTGGTGAGGGCCCGGCCATTCCGTTTGCGCTCTATGAGTCTTGGAACGATCATTAATTCCTGTCGGGTGTCTGGGAACGCGTACCTATCTCAATTCGGAGCAAGCAATGCGTCTGCGCCATTTTGCATCCTGCTTCGCGCTTTTCATAGCAGCAAGCGCGAACGCTCAAACGGTCAACCACGTCGCGCTCGGCGATCGTGAGTACGTCGCGCTCAACGCGTCGGCGGCGCTGGGTCACTACAAGCAAGCAGCAGACGCCGATCCGAGCAACTATGAAGCGCAGTGGAAGACGGCGCGCTCCGCAGTTGACCTCGCCTCATTCGACCTGAACGGCGACGTCCAAAAGAAAATGTTCGTTGAATCGGAATTGTACGCACGCAGAGCGGTCGCGGCGAATACCAACGATGCTGAGGGCCATTTTCACCTCGCGCGAGCGCTCGGCAAGCGCGCGCTCTCACTCGGAGCGAAGGAACGCATCAAGTACGCAACCGACGTGCGGGCGCAGGCGCTCGACTGCCTCAAGTTCAACCCGAAGCACGCCGGCTGTCTGCACGTGATGGGCGTCTGGAACGCGGAAGTGATGCGTCTCAACGGGTTCACCCGCATGATCGCGCGGAATCTGCTCGGGGGAAAAGTGTTCGGATCGGCGAGCTGGGCGGAGGCAGTGCGTTACATGCAGGAGTCAGTCGCGATCGAGCCGACCCGCATTGTGCATCATCTCGACCTCGGCGCCATCTACAAGGATCGGAAGGACAAAGCCAAAGCGCGCGCGGAGTATCAGGCGGTGATCGACCTGCCCATCGGCGATTCCAACGATCGGCACTTAAAGGCTGAAGCGGCCAAAGCGCTGAAGTCGCTTTAGGCCGGAGCGGATTCTTCGCCGGCTTTCCTGAGCTCGCGCTCCGCCTGGGCGAGCTCATCGGCGAGCTCGTCCCACACCGACTCACCGGCCGAGCCATGGCCAAATTTCCGCGCGACTCGCCCGCGGGTGTCGCGGCCGCTAGCGGGCGCCACCAGGAGCGCGATGGTCGCGCCCAATACGGCGCCCAGCGCGACGCCGGTTGTGAAGAGGCCGATCTGGTTCCAATCCGCGACCATTTCGGGGGGCGGTTCGGTGAGAGGAATAAGGGCCGATTTCCGCTGTCCGTCTTCTATGTCGGTGGTAAACATTTCGCTCATAATCTCAAATGGTAAGAAAATTGCTTCCTAGGCTTTGGAGTACGTCACAATCTCACCCCATTGCGGGGTAGTCTCGATTCCAGTTCGAATCGTGCAATAGCCGTGCGAGGTATGCAAATGAGTGAATCTGGTAAGACCGTGCTGCTTGTTGAAGACAACGAAGACAATCGAATCGTGTACTCCACGATTCTCAAGCATTTCGGCTACGACGTGAGCGAGGCTCTGAACGGCGAGGAAGGAATCGCGAAGGCGCGCTCGGAGAAGCCGGACCTCATCCTCATGGACATCTCCATCCCGATCATCGACGGTTGGGAGGCGACGCAGGTGCTCAAGCACGATCCCGCCACGAAGGCCATCCCCATCATTGCGCTTACCGCGCACGCTCTTGCTTCCGATCGTGAGAAGGCGATGGAGGTCGGATGCGACGGCTATCTCGCGAAGCCGTGCGAGCCGCGGGCGGTAGTGGCGGAGGTCCAGCGCTTTCTCGGCAAGAGCAATGGAGCGTGAAGGGAAGTACCGGATACTTGTCGTTGACGACAATGTCGATAATGTCGAGCTGCTCCGGGCGCGCCTAGAGTCGAGAGGGTACGAAGTCGAGGGAGCGAATGGAGGCGAGGAGGCGCTTGCGATGCTGAAGGTCAATCCGCCCGACTTGATGCTACTCGACTGGATGATGCCGAAGGTTGACGGAATGGAAGTGGTGCGCCGCCTCAAGGCGGACAAAAGCCTTCCGTTCATCCCGGTAATCATGCAGACGGCGCTCGACTCCACCGAGCACAAGGTGGAAGGTCTCGACGCCGGCGCCGACGACTACATCACCAAGCCGATCAATTTCCCCGAGCTGGACGCGAGGGTGAAATCGCTGCTGCGCATCAAGAAGCTCCAGGAAGATCTGAGCAACCGCGAGCGCGAGCTCGAGGAGATGAATGAGCGGCTCCACCGCATCTCGCAGACGGACGCGCTCACTGGGATTCCGAACCGCAGATCACTTGAGGAAAAACTCGACGAGATGTGGGCGCACTCGCAGCGTCTACACGAGCCGCTTTCCGTCGTGATGTGCGACATCGACAAATTCAAGAGCGTGAACGACACCTATGGCCACCAGGTCGGTGACATCGTGCTCAAGGATTTCGCGAATCTTTTGAAGGACGCGGTCCGCGAGATAGATCGCATCGGACGGTACGGCGGCGAAGAGTTTTTGCTGCTCCTACCGGGAACTCCGCTCGAGTCGGCGGTGACGTTCGCGGATCGCGTGCGGGAGATCGCAAAAGAGCATACATTTTCGTTCGAGGGCGGTACGCTCTCGCGTACGATGAGCTGCGGTGTTGCAGCGTGGCCGCATCCGGACATCCGCGATCAGGACGCGCTGCTGAAAGCAGCCGACGATGCGCTCTACGTCGCGAAGGAAACTGGACGCAACAAAGTCGTGCGCTACGACAGCCCGGAGTTCCGCTCCCATATTGAAGGTGAGAAGGCCTCGAATGGCGACAAATCGTCCAACCAAGCAGCCCACCGTGCCGACGACGGAGTCAAAGGAAGCGAGGCGATCGGAAAGCCTTAGAGAAGCGCTGAACCGCGCCTCTTACGAATACTATGTGCTCGACCGTCCGAAGCTTTCGGACGTGGAATACGACAAGCTCTTCCGCGAGCTGCAGGACCTGGAAGCAGCCCACCCCGAGCTGCGCACGCCGGACTCTCCCACGCTCCGCATCGGCGCGGAAGTACAGAGCGCACTCAAAAAACACCAGCACATCAAGCCGATGCTCTCACTCGGCAATGCCTTCAATGACGATGAGCTGAGCGCGTGGGAGGAACGCCTCCTCCGAATTGCGGGCGACGATGTCACGAAGTCGGGCTACATGACCGAGCTCAAGATCGACGGCACTGCAGTAAGTCTCACTTACGAAGACCGCGTGCTCGTAATGGGCGCGACACGTGGAAACGGGCTGATCGGTGAAGAGGTCACCGTGAACATCCGCACGGTGCGCGACGTGCCGCTCCGGCTCGCCGATGCTGCGCCTCGTGAGCGCATGGAGATCCGCGGCGAGGTCTATTTTCCGTTCGACCAGTTCGAGAAGATGAACGAGGAGCGTGCGCGGGCAGGCGACTCCCTTTTCGCAAACCCGCGTAATGCGGCGGCGGGAAGCCTGCGCCAGCTCGATCCGTCGATCACAGCATCGCGGCCCTTGAGATTTTTCGGGTATTCGTTCGCGACTGCTGACGACACGCTCCCCTTCGACACGCAGGAAGAGCTTCTCGAAACTCTCGTGAATTGGGGAGTGCCGGTAGCGCCGCACCGGCGCCGCTGCAAAACCATGAGCGAAGTCGCAAAGTGGGCCCACGAAGTCGAGCACGACATCCGTGGCAAGCTCAACTTCGCCATCGACGGCGGCGTCGTGAAAATCAATTCACTCGCTCTCCAGGAAGAGCTCGGTGTGGTGGGCGGCCGCGATCCGCGCTGGGCCATCGCGCGCAAGTTCGCGCCCGACATCGCCGAGACGAGGCTGCTGGCAATCGAAGTCAACGTCGGTCGCACCGGGGCGATGAATCCATTCGCGGTTCTCGAGCCGGTCGAGATTGGAGGCACGATCGTCAAGCTCGCCACGCTTCACAATGAAGATCTCATCCGCGACAAAGACCTTCGCGTGGGGGACTGGGTTCAGGTCAAGCGCGCCGGTGACGTGATTCCGCAAATACTCGCGTCGATTCCCGAGAAGCGAACCGGCTCGCTTCGGAAATGGCAGATGCCGAAGCAGTGCCCAGCGTGCGGAACACCGGCAGTGCGTGAAGAAGGTGAAGCGGCCGTTTATTGTCCGAACGTCGCATGCCCCGGACGGCAGCTCGAAGGCCTGGTCCACTTCACGTCGCGCGGAGCGATGGACATCCGGGGCCTCTCGTACGCGCGTATCCAACAGCTGGTGGAAGCCGGTTTGGTCAAAGACCCTGGCGACCTTTATTCCTTGAAGGTCGGAGACCTTCTCAACCTCGAGGGCTACGCGACGAAGGGCGCGACGGGGCTCATTGAGGCGATCGAGCAGTCGAAATCGCAGCCGCTCTCGCGACTCCTCAACGCGCTCGGCGTCAGACACGTGGGGGAAATGGCTGCCCGCTTGCTCGCCGCTCATTTCGGAACGTTGGACAAGCTCGCTGAAGCGCCGGAAGCAGAAATCAGCCAGGTACGTGGAATCGGAGCGATCATCGCGAGCGCGGTGGAGAGTTACTTCAAGGATTCCTCGGCGCGGAAGCTGATCGCGAAATTCCGCGAGGCCGGCGTGAATCTCGTTGAGCCGAAGGCGGTTACTGCCGACGGCCCTTTCAATGGATTGTCGGTTGTCATAACCGGCATACTTCCCACCCTGAGCCGCGGCAAGGCAACAGAAGTCGTGGAAAAAGCGGGCGGCAAGGTTACCGGCTCCGTTTCCAAGTCAACGAGCTTCGTAGTCGTCGGCGAAGAGGCGGGAAGCAAGCTCGAAAAAGCACAATCGCTTGGAATCGAGACCATCGATGAAGCCGAGCTCTTGCGCCGCGCGCGCGGCTGAGCAACATCTACGACTTGAAATCGTCCATTCATAAATGACTGCTCCCAACCTTGTTCTCGTGGCCGGCGAAACCGTTCGTCGATTGAAAGCTGCGGCCGAAACGTCCGGTGGCGCCGAGGCTCTACGCGAAGCGGGCCACGCCAGCGGGGCAGCACTTTATGCGGCCTTCGCCGAACAAGTTCGATCGGAAGGTGGAGCAGGTCCATCGGAGATGCCGCTCGAGGATTTTTCCGCGAAGGCGAGCTCGTTCTTCTCCGAAGCCGGCTGGGGCCGTCTCACGCTGCGCTCTTCGCACGACGCTCTTGCCGTCGTCGACATCGACGGATGCTGGGAAGCCTCTTCGGGGGGAGGCTGTAACGTCACCACCGGAGTGCTGGCGGGATTCCTCGCGCCGCTCGCGGATTACCCGGTCGCGGTGATGGAGATCGAGTGCAGTTCGGAAGGGAGTGCGACCTGCCGCTTTCTCGCCGGCAACGCTGAGATGATGGATGACGCCTACGAGCGTATGCGTGCCGGCGAGGGTTGGGAGAGGATAGGCGCCGCCGAGGGATAGCCGTTCAGCCGGCGTAGACCTCACCCTCTCCGCTCGGTAGATTCGGGGGATGTCGTTCTGGGACAAATTCCGCGGCGCAAAATCTTCTTCCCACCCGGCCGGAAGCGGCAAGCCCGATTATTTGAGTGAGGGTATCACGCTCGAGAAGCGGGGCGACTACGACGCAGCGCTGACATCATATCGCCTCGCGCTGCGCGAACGCCCGAACAATGTCCGTGTGCTGGAGAACATGGCGATCGCGTTTTCCAAAAGCGGCCAGCTCGACGATGCGATTCGGAGTTACAAGCACGCCCTCTCAATCGAGCCGAAGCTTTCAGGCGCGCACTATGGCCTCGCCTACCTGCTGCTGAAACGCGGGGAAGAGCGTGACGCGGCGTACCATCTCGAAGCGTTTCTCATGGATGCGCCAACCGGTCCTGAAGCGGAACGGTGGATCGGTCACGCGAAGCGCACCCTCGATCAGCTTCACACGCCCACAGAATCGAAAGACGACGTTATGCCGGCGAGGGAGTTTCCGGGGACGATCGAGTAGATGGGTCGCGTGTTGGCTGTCGTAAGCCAGAAGGGTGGAGTGGGAAAGACCACGACGGCAGTGAATCTCGCAGCGGCCTTCGCGCGCCGCGGGTTGAAGACGCTCCTCATCGACGTGGATCCGCAGGGATCGGTGCGTTATGGCGTCGGCTTGCAGCGGGGGCACCCGACATTCGGATTCGCCGACTATCTCAACGGTGAGCGCCAGCTTCGGGAGATTATCCTTCCGACCGCCCTTCCCTGGCTGCGCGTTATTCTCGCGGGTTCCGTCGCGGATGAGGCCGATCACGCAATTTATCAGCAGCTCATCGGCGAGACCGATGTTCTCAAGGACCTGCTGGAGATGGCGCAGTCGCGCTGCGAAATCGTAGTCGTCGACACGCCACCGGGGCTTGGAAACGTGACGAGAACGGTTCTGCGCGGAAGCGATCACGTCATTGTTCCGCTTCAGTGCGAGCCGCTGGCACTGCAGACCACCCCCCAGATTCTCCGCGGCATCCAGGACATCGTCTCCACTAACGAACGCCTCGCTCTGGACGGAATTCTGCTCACCATGTACGACCCCGATAGTGGCGCCAGCGACCGGGTGGTCGACTATGTGAGAAAGCATCTGCCCGCGAACATCGTCTTCGACATCATGATTCCGAGAACGATTGCAGCCGCGGATGCGTTCGCGGCGGGGCTACCGGTAGTGGTGCGCACACCAGCGGATCCTGCGGCGCAGGCGTACGTGAATCTTTCCACGATTCTCGCCGAGCGCATGTCGTGAGGAAGTGCGCGCTCATTCTCGCGGTGGTCGGGGTAATCGCCGCCGGCGCATGCACCGACGTCACCGGCGCCAAGAATGAGATCTTGTCCATCCAGTTCGACTCGCTCGCATTTCCGTCTGTGGTAGTTGGTGATTCACTTCGCGACACGACAGGCGCTATTGCGCTCCCCCGCGTGACAGCGTTCGACTTCGGTGGCGCCGTCATACCGACGGCGACAGTGCGGTACTACACCGCAGACCGCGGCGTCACAGTAGACAGCATCACCGGCCTCATTCGAGGCGACAGCGTCCGCGCAACGCCTGTCCGTATCATTGCCACCGTCGGAGAAATCCAAGCCGAGCGCCTTTTGTCGGTGACACTCCGCCCGGATACGATGTTCGCGGGCAACAGAGTTGACAGCATCCGCTATTCGCTGCTCGACACAACGCTCAACCTTTCCTCGGCCGTTACAGTCTCGCTTCGTCACGGTGTCACGGGGGCGGACAGCGCCGTTAATGCCTACCTCGTGAGCTTCGCAGTCGTGTCACCATCGGGCTCAGCGGTCGCTGATCTCGTCGACGAGGCGGGGCGGAAGTCGAATGTAGACACCACCGACACGAACGGTCTTGCGGGGCGGCGCATTCGGCTGCACGCTACGCTCCTCAGCAGTCCGACGCTGAACGATTCGATAGTCATTAACGCAACTGCGAAGTATCGAGGAAAAGTTTTGAAGGGCGGGCCGGTAAGGCTCGTCGTACGCATCAAACCGCGCGGCTAACGCGCTACACGGAGGAGTGACGGAAATGCAGGCAAGCGGTGGAAGCCGACCGGCCCCGGGCACTCTGAATCAGCTCTTCTTCGATGCGGTCTCGCGCTTCAACCGGCCGGACGCGCTTCAGGTGAAAGTCGACGGAAGCTACAAACCGATTTCGCATAAGGAAGTCGAGGCGCGCGTGCGCCGCGCGGCAGCGGGTCTTGCTCGATTGGGCGCCCAGCCCGGTGACCGCGTCGCCCTTCTTTCAGAGAACCGCCCGGAGTGGGCAATCGCAGATTTTGCCTGCCTCACTGCCGGTCTCGCCGACGTTCCGATTTATCCAACACTGCCCGCGGATCAGATCGGGTACATCCTGAGAGACTCGAGCGCGATCGGTATTTTCGTATCCACACGCGCACAAGCGGAGAAGATCGCAGAGCTTCGCGCGCAGAGCGGGCCGGCCGCGTCGCTCCCCGCGCTGCGTTTTTTCATCAGCTTCGACCAGGTGGGTGAGCTGGCCGACATGTCACTCGATCAGCTGGAGAGAACGGGGAGCGCCGACGAATCTCCGGCCGCTTTGGCGGCGTACAAGCAGCGGGCGCTCGCCGTGAAGCCCGATGAAGTCGCCACCATCATCTACACCTCGGGCACCACCGGAGAGCCAAAGGGCGTGATGCTCTCGCACGACAACATTTTCTCGAATGTGATGTCCATCAAGGACGCGATTCCCTTCGACGGAAAAGACGTTTGCCTGAGCTTCCTTCCCCTCTCGCACATCTTCGAGCGGACGGGAGGACATTATCTCCCCTTTACCACCGGCACTTCGATCGCTTACGCCGAGTCCATCGATACCGTTCCGATCAACATGGGCGAGGTGAAGCCGACGGTCGTGCTCTCGGTGCCGCGCCTGTACGAGAAGATGTATGCACGCATTCTCGAGACGGCGCTCTCCGGCGGAACGATGAAGAAGAAAATCTTCTTCTGGGCGAAGGGCGTCGCCGACAAATGGGCGGACGAGAAGCTCGCCGGCCGCACGCCGGGCGGAATGCTAGAGAGGAAGTACGCCATCGCGCAAAAGCTCGTGTTCTCTAAACTGAAGGCGCGCACAGGCGGCAGACTCCGCTATTTCGTTTCCGGAGGCGCGCCGCTTTCACCAGACATCAACAAGTTTTTCTACGCCGCCGGCCTGGAGATCCTCGAGGGCTATGGCCTCACGGAGACGTCACCGGTAATCGCGGTGAATACTCCGGACGCGTTCCGCATCGGCACGGTCGGGCGGCCCATTGCAGGCACCGAGGTGAAAATCGCGGCAGACGGCGAGATCCTCGCGCGCGGCCCCCAGATCATGAAGGGCTATTTCAACAAGCCGGAAGCCACGCGCGAGGCGATTGACGCCGATGGCTGGTTTCACACCGGGGACATCGGCGAGCTGCGCGACGGCTACCTGGCGATCACCGATCGCAAAAAAGACATCATCGTCACGGCGGGCGGAAAAAACATCGCGCCGCAGCCGATGGAAAACAAAGTCAAGACGAACAAGTACGTCGCTCAGGCGGTGATGATCGGCGACAAGCGGAAGTTCCCCGTCATCCTCATCGTTCCGAACTTCGATCAGCTCGAGAAATGGGCGATGCGCCAAAGCCCGCCGATCATTTGGACCGCCCGCGCGCAGCTCCTGAAAATGCCCACCATTCAAATGAAGATGGACAAAGAAGTACTCGGCGAGCTCGCCGGCGTCGCGCACTTCGAGATTCCCAAGAAGGTGGGGCTGCTAGAGCACGACTTCACGCTCGAGCGCGGCGAGCTCACACCGACGCAAAAAGTGAAGCGCCGTGTTATCGACAAAACCTACAAGGCGCTTATCGACTCCCTCTACGAAGGGTCGTAACCTCGGGCGGTTTTTCACCGACCCACCACTCCGCGTCTTCAGCCAGTAATGCCACGCCATCCGGGCGGGCGATGGCGGCTGGTCCGACGATTCGTCCGCCGGGGCGAATGACGCGCAGGGCGCCTTCGACCGCTCTGTCATCGAAAGTGGCGTCGAGCGCGATCCCGGCGCACGACGCGATGGCGAACGGAAAAATATTTTGAACGAGAATGCGCCCAACGCCGGGTTGCTCAGCATCCGTCATGGCGTTCGCGGTGAACGCTCGAGCGCCTGTTGATTCTGCGAGGGTTGACGCGCCGGCTGCCCATGATCCGCCGAGGATGACCGTACCGGCTGAATCCGCGAGACCGAGGAAAGCGCCGGCGCGGAGCGCGACTTCATAGGAGTTGAGAGTTTCCGCCGCGGGAACGGCGGAAGCCGTTGCGCCAGAAAAATCCGCGGTTCCATCGATGATTCGATATTCAGCCTGACAGACCGGGCAGCCGAGCGTTCCGCGCCGGATCGATCGCTCGTGGAGCTCGTCTATCGATGCAACCAGCCAGCTCTCATCGTGCGCGCGAATGCATCGCAGCAGCTCGACAAGCTCAATGAACATGGATCAGGCGGGCGTGATGCGGATCTCGTCGACGTTCGCTGACGGCGGCAGCGTGAGCACAAACAAGATGGCGTCGGCGATGTTATCGGGGCGAAGCATCGCGTCGCGTGCCGGAAATTTTGCGGCGGCCTCGGCGCTTTCGAGATGCGCGTCCCACATGCTGGTGTCCACATTGCCCGGCGAGATCAGAGTGGAGCGAACGCCGGTGCCTTTGAGCTCTGCGCGCAGAACCTGATGCAGTCCGCGAACCCCGAACTTCGCCGCTGAGTAGGCACCGTTCTCGGCGAAGGCGAGCTGGTCGGCGATCGACCCGATACTTATCACGTGCCCCTTCCCTCGCTTGAGCATTCCCGCAAGAAAAGCGTTTATGACGTGAAACGGCCCGAAGAGATTCGTGCCGACCACATCGGCGAACATCTCGGTCTTCGTTTCAGCCACGGACGCCATCTGGAAGATGCCCGCGTTGTTGATGACGATGTCGGGAGCGCCGGCGAACATCGTGACAACATTGGCGGCAGCATGGGCGACGCTCGACGCTTTTGTCACATCGCACTGCACGTGGTCCATGCCGGCCTGTTTTTCTCCGGCTTTTCGCGACAGCGAGAGAACGCGCGCGCCCTCGGCAACGAGCCGGCCGGCGGTGACCGCGCCTATTCCGCGCGACCCCCCTGTGATGACGACGTTACAGCCGGTCAGCCGCTTCCCGCTCACGAATTGCCGTTGTGATGCGCGAGGCGGAGAAACTCGTCGCGCGTCTTGGGATCCTTGAGGAAGCTGCCGCGCAGCGCGGAAGTGATCGTCCTCGAGTTCTGCTTCTGCACTCCGCGCATCATCATGCAGAGGTGGAGGGCCTCGATCACGACACCGCATCCCGTGGGGTTCAACACGGAGCAAATCGCCTCGGCAATTTGATCGGTGAGCCGCTCCTGCACC
Source organism: Gemmatimonadaceae bacterium (assembly GCA_013816855.1). Taxonomy (GTDB): domain Bacteria; phylum Gemmatimonadota; class Gemmatimonadetes; order Gemmatimonadales; family Gemmatimonadaceae; genus UBA4720. The sequence continues at coordinate 46,426 of JACDDT010000004.1, read as the reverse complement.
TGGAGCCTGCGCGAGAAGACATCGACGATGCGCGGGAGCTTTGAAAGGCCGACGATCTTGCCGTTCGGGATGTAGGCGATGTGCGCCTTGCCGAAAAACGGAAGCATGTGGTGCTCGCACATCGAGTACAGCTCGATGTCGCGCACCATGATCATGTTGTCGTGCTTTTCCTCGAAAATGGCGTCGCCGATGACCGAGCGCGCATCGCCGTCGTAGCCCTGCGTGAGAAACTTGAGAGAGGCAGCGACGCGCGCGGGCGTGCGAACGAGGCCTTCCCGCGCAGGGTCTTCGCCAATCAGCTCGAGCTGCCGCCTAATCAGCTCTTCGAGCTCTTTATCGCCCGTCGTATTCGACATAGTTGTTCTCCGTCTCCCACAACACCAGCCGCTTGAGCGCGGCGGGCGCCACTTTCGGCGCGAGTAGTTTCCAAAAAGCGACGACGATGTTCTCCGTCGTCGGAATGACGTCCTTCATGAACGGGACATCGAGGTTGAAGTTCCGGTGGTCGACGATATCGGTGATTTCCTTCTGCACAACCGCTTTTAGCTTGGCGAGGTCGAAGACGTAGCCGGTCTTCGGATCCATCGGCCCCTCGACGGAGACGTCGAGCGTGTAATTATGACCGTGCCAGTTCGGGTTGTTGCACTTTCCGAAGAGGCGGGCGTTTTCATCGTCGGGCAGCGCCGGGTTATGCACCCTGTGGGCGGCGTTAAAGCGCACTCGGCGGGTTACTGTCACGGTGGGCATGTATTGCGTAAGATATCGGAAACGAAGAAGCTCCGCCGAGGCGGAGCTTCTTCTAAACAGGGAACGGAGAGGTTTTTTGAAGCCCGGTCGAATGTATGAGGTCCTCACCCTACCTACCGTCTTCCCCGCACTGGGGCATGACGTCAGCAAAGTTTATCGAACCCACCCGAAGGACTTGTTGGCTCAAAAAATGATCTCTCCGTCCCAACGGTGTAGCAGTTTCTTCTCTCTGGAATCTAGGAATCGCGCAAACTACCGTCAACGACAATTACTATGGATTTAGGAATCGTTTCCGCCGTTCTGATGCTGACAGTTTGGGGAGTGATCACCTTTCGCGGAGACGCGCCGGGCTGGATTCACGTCCTCCTCACACTCGGCGTGTTTCTTCTGATCTACCGCATAGTCGTGCGCGGCACACACCGGGACGGAACACGCCCGAAGACGTGAGCGGCGGCGCATCGGGCCGTCCGTACGGCAGCGCAGCATCCGCTGTGGCGGAACAGCCCGAAGCGGTAAGAATGCTTCAGTCCAAGCCGGTCCTCGTGTCAGGCGCAGCTGGTCTCGTCGGCCGCCACACGTGTGAAGAGCTGACGAAAGCAGGGTGGAAAGTGCGCGCCTTCGTACGCAATCCATCCAAAGCCGCGATGCGTCTCGCCCATCTGCCGGTCGAGCTTCAGGTCGGTGATATCCGCAACGCGGATTCCGTCGCGAAAGCGATGGCCGGGTGCGGAACCGTCGTCCATCTAGCGGCCGTTGCAATCGAGCGGAAGGGCCAGGGCTACGACGACGTCAATACCGACGGTACGACGACCCTGCTCGACGCGGCGCAGATTGCAGGGGTCGATCGCTTCGTTTACATGTCGCAGAACGGGGCGGACAGCGCTTCGCCGCATTCCTTCTTGCGAAGCAAAGGACTGGCCCAGGATGCGGTGGTCGCGTCAGGCCTCTCGCACACCGTCCTCAAGCCCTCGGTTATTTTCGGGCCGGAGGATGAATTTGTGAATGTTCTGGCGCGTCTCGTCCGTCTGAGCCCTGTCGTGTATCCGCTGCCCGACGGCGGACGGGCGCGCTTTCAGCCGATCGCAGTGCGCGATGTCGCAAAAGCGGTGCGCGTTTCTCTCGAGAAGCAGGCGACACGGAGAGGCACTTATGCCATTGGCGGGCCGGCGGCTCTTTCTCTGCGCGAAATGACAGAGAGAATCCTTGCCGCGATGGGTGTTTCGCGAAAAATCGTTTCCGTTCCAATCAGCGCACTCAAGCCGCTCATCGCGCTCGCAACGAAAGCGCTGCCAAATCCGCCTGTGACGACGTCGCTACTTGAGCTGCTCAGCTTGGATAACACAGTTCAGCAGAACGCGATCACCGAGGTTTTTGGAATTACTCCGACTCCCTTCGCACCGGATGAGCTTGCGTACCTGAAGCGAATCACAGCGTCATCGGCGCTCAGTTCGTTGTTTCACCGGCACTAGAACGCTCCGACGCCGATTCTGCTTCGCCGATTCCGGTGCGTCGGTTACTGAGAGTGAGCTAGATCTCCCAGTTGGAGAGTACGATCCCGGATTCCGGCGTTCCCTCGCCGAATCCTGAAAGCGACATCCGCAAATCCGTCCATCGTACACGCGCGCCGCGCTGAATGAGCCCGCGGTAGACTTCGTCGTATTCGCTCTGCACGCGCACCGCCATTCGCTTGGCGGTGGTGTTCCTGGTGTAAATGCAGAGCTGCGTGATTAGCTCGTCCGCGTCTGCCGCAGTACGCGCGACGAGCTTGAGCACCCGAACTTCCTCGCGGATTCTTCCCTGCACGAGCGGAACGCTGTGACAAATGGCGAACGCGCGTATCTGACCCCCGCTCTCGAGCACGAGAGTCTCGCCGAGGCCGTGCGCACCGGTGAGCGAAATCTCCCGACGATAGTCGTAGCCCGCCGCGAACGCGTCGGTGAGATCCGCGCTTTTTTCGAGAATCTCCGACTTTGCAGTGTCGTCGAGCGCTGAATACAAAATCGCGTGCTGACGTCCGCGGACGCCTTCGAGTGTGAGAGTGACGGTGAGGCGGCCGGGTGTGAATCCAAGTGCGGAATAAAACCCGACGTTGTCCATCGTCCGCGGCATCGTCTCAAGACCAATCACACGCGCGCCGCGCTCCTTGAGCCATTCCACTCCTGCAAGAACGACGGACTTTCCAATACCGTGCCCCTGGTGATCCGGATGAACCGCGAGCGGACCCATCCAACCCTCGACTCCCGAGCGGTGCGCGATGTTGAACGCGATGATTGAACCGCGCGAATTACGCCAGCACATTGCGCCGCCTTCTGCGTCCGCGATGGCGAACCGCCACACCGCCGGGTTGAGATGTGGAACTCTCACTCCAATGAGTCCGTCTCTCCGATACCGGTCGGTGAACGCTTCGCTGAAGACGGTGTTGAGGGCTGGAATGTCCGCCTCCATAACACGCGCCGGTCCTTCCGCTGCGCTCGCGTGTCTCCACGTCCGCGCGAATGCCATCAGGCTGCCGCCCCGTGCTCGGATCCCGAGTCCGGCAACGCTTCTCCCTCAGCGAAGGCATCCTCGGCTGGAATGGAGCCGCCTTTTTCCTGGCGCACCTTGGAAGTGCCGGTGCCCGCGTTGTACCCCACCGTGATGAGACGATCCAGTCCTTCGCGCACCGATTCAATATGCGTGATGAGAATGACTTGTTCGAAGCGGTCCTGAAGACCGCGCAGCAGCTCGACCACATTGAAGCGTCGTGTCTCGTCGAGCGAGCCGAACACTTCGTCGAGAATGAGCAGCGAAAAACTTTGGCCGGCGCGCTCCGCAATCATCTGCGATATAGCGAGGCGCAGCACGAGATTCGCCAGATCCTCTTCGCCGCCCGACAACACCGGTTTTGGAATCCCGTCTTCGAGAATGACGATGTTGTAGTCGTCGTCCAGCTCGAGCTCCGAATATCGTGCATCTGTTAATTCGCTTAGAAACGCGCTCGCCAGCTCGGAAAGCTCGGGGCGAAGCTGGAAGTTGAGATCGGTTCGCAGGTCCGAGAATGCGCGATCCAGCTCCTCGTGCATGCGGCGATCGGCGACGAGCAGCTCGAGCTCTTCTTCCTTCTTCTTTAGGTCGCGCCACGATTCTTCGGCGGCACTCAGCGCCACCATTGCGCTGCTCAGCTTTTCCTGCGCGCGCGCTCCAGAAATCTTCGCGTCCTCGAGCTCGTGACGCACACGCTCATACGTCCCTCGCAGCGAATCGAAGTCACCTTCCGCCGACGACACTTGCGTGCGCCGAATCCGCAGCGTGCCGAGGGTCGACTGAATCCGCGTTAGCTCCCGCATCAGCTCTTGCCGCTGCAGCTGAAGCTGAGGCTCTTTCTCCACTCGCGCCTGAAGCAGCGCTGCATTCGCCTCCATCGGGGCGAGGCGGTCGATGTCCGCGCGAACTTCATTGTGACGCGCCGCGTCATATCCGGGCGGGATCTTTGAGATGTCGCTCTTGATCTGTAGCTGCCGTTGTTTTTTCGCTGCTATGTCGCGTCCGATGGTGCTCAGCTCCTGCACCGCGAGCTGCACCTTGGCAAGCTTCCGCTCCAGAGCGCCGACTTCAGTGGTAATCGCGCGGCGCTTCTCGTCGAGCGCTTTCACATCATCCGGCATCTGCTCTAGCTGCTCGACTCTGCTCTTGTAATACGTTCCGTCGGTCTCAACAGCCTTAATCAGCTCGTCGAGATGCTCGACCACGGTGTGGAGGCTCCCGCCGAGGGGCCGGCTGCACGTGGGGCATTCGCTGTCTTCGCCGAGCGAAACCACGCGGTCACGCTGCTGCTTGAGCTCCGCATACTGCTGGCGGAGCGACTGACGTTTGGTGTCCGCTTCCTGTCTGTCGCGCACCCATTCGGTGCGCCGTGCCTCCAGCATCCCCTGCGTGTCCTCTAGCTCCGCGCGTTTTGCTTCGAGTTCGACAGTGGCTTCTTCCTCGAGTGCCGGGGCGCGCTCGATCTTTTCGTGGCGCTCTTCGAGCCGCGCGATTTCCTCGCGAAGGACCTGTTCCGACTCAATCAGCGTCCGGCGCCGGCCTTCCTCGCGGTGCAAAATGTCGAGCGCCTGGAGCTCGACGTTGAGGGCGAATAGCGGCTCAACCTGCTCTCTCAACTGTTTCAGCTCGAGCTTGGCGGTGGAGATCGCATCGAGCTCGCCGCGAATTCTTTCAGCATCGCGTTGGTGCGAGCTCTCCTTCTCCTCGGCGACGGTGATCTGCGCCTGAAGCTGCAGTCCTTGTTCCCTCTGCCGCTGCGCCAGCTGCCAGCGCGGCTCGACGGTTTTCATCTCGAGATGGCGAATCGCATGACGATGCGCCGCCTGCTGCGAGCGCTCCTCCGCTTCCGCCTTCTTCGCCGCCGCTTCGGAGAGCGAGCGGGCGACGGTCTCCGGATCCGGCATGCCGCGAACCATTCCATCGGCGGCGGCTTTCACCTGCGACTTTTTGTCGCGCACGAGCTCCTGTGCGAGACGCAGCTTTTCATAGCCAAGAACGCGCGAGAGGAATTGTCCGCGCTTCCCCGGTGTCATCGCTGCCATCACCGCCAGTTCTTTCTGCCCGGTGAAGTAGGTGTGGAAGAATTCGGAGAGTGACATTCCGATTCTTCTTTGAAGAAGCTCGGTGACCGATGTAATCGAGTTCGCTATCGGCTCGAGCGCGCCGTCGAGATAAAGCTCAGCGCTGGTGAGGCCGCGCACCACTTTGTAACGATGGCTGCCGAGCTCGAAGTCGAGCTGCACTTCGACCTGCGCGCGCGCACCGGCGCCGAGAAAGCGAATGGAGTCGCGATTACCGCGCACTGCCTGATTGCCGTACAGCGCCCACGCGATCGCCTCGAGAATCGTTGTCTTGCCTGCGCCGTTGGGACCGATGATTCCAGTGAGGCCGGAATCGAAGTTGATCTCAGTGTCCGCGTGCTGCCGGAAGTTGACCAGCTTAAGACTGTTTAGTCTCACAGAGCCTCGACCTCTGAGGCGGGAGCTGATGCGTCGGCTTCCTCGAGATAATGAAGACCGAGCTCGACCAGCCGTTCGCGGCTCAAATCGCTTGTCAGAGTTCGAGAGCGAAGGCTGTCGCGCAGCGTTTCAGAAAGAGACTGCCTTCTTCCCGGCGCGCCCTGGCCTTCCCGCCGCACGATCTCCGGGCGCCGCGTGTCGAGATGGAAATGCAGTGCGGCACGCCGGAACTCCCGAAGTGCCTTGTGATCCAGCTCGCGAATGACGTGACGCGGCACGTCACGAACGACCAGCCGGATGATCTTGCCGTCGATTCCGCCGTCGCAGCCGGCGAGAGCTTCCTTGATGCGCGCGTCGAGGTCCGCTGCCGAAAGTCCCTCGCCGGAAATCGGCGCAAGATCGACCCATTTCCGCTCCGGCGCGATGTGGTGGAACCGATGCGTGCGCGCGGCAAGATCGTGCTCGATGAATCCTTTCCCTTGAATCTGCGCGTCACGCTCTTCCACGAGCTCGCCCCACGGATTGCTGCTCGTGTAATCCAGCGAGCCGGAGTAGAACGCATTCGGCGCCACCGAGCGGTACACGTGATAATGCCCGAGCGCGACGTAGTCCCAACGGTGCGCGCCAAGCTCTTCTTCGGAAATGGTCATCGGCGTGCGATCGAGCGCCGTCGCGTACTTCGGAAGAATGCCTTCGACTTCCCCGTGAATGAGAAGAATGTTGTACTTCGCCGATGCATCAGGAGTGAGCGAAGGGCGCGAGCCGGTCGGCAGATCCGGTACAGCGAGTACGGAAACCTCTCCGTTGAAGAGCGGAATGCGATCGGGCTTGCCCTCGATCACTCTTATTCCGAGCGGCACGAACAGGCGGAGAATGCATCCCGTCTCCGTCGTTCGCGGAGTGTCGTGGTTACCGGCGACTATAAGGATCTGCGCTTCCGGCAGCCGCTGCACCAGCCGCTGAAACTGGCTGAACGCGTGAAGGATCGCCGGGTTGGTCGGGCGCACGGTGTGAAACACGTCTCCGGCAACGAGCACGATGTTCGGCTCAAGCTCGATGATCTTGTCCACCACGCGATGCAGTGTCTTTGCGACATCGACTTCGCGCTGGTTGAGACCGGCCTGCGTCTGCCGCTGATACTGGCGGAAGCCGAGGTGGATGTCGGAGATGTGAACGACTCTCATTACTGCTTCACCGCGCGCGTCCAAACACTGATTTTCGTCTGCACCTCGAGCGGCTTCGCCACCTTCCGTTGCGACGGTCGCTCATCGGCGATTTCCGCGCGCACGCTTATGACGCTCTTCGCATCGGTGATCCAGCCGAGGGCGCGGTCGATCCGCATTGTGCCGGTGAACGTTCCGGAAGTTTGGTAACTGCTTGGCGCGACACGTCGATCGGCGGTAACGCGGGAGATGCTGCCACGGATGGAGATGAAGGCGACCTGCTCATTCTTCGAGAGCGAGTCGAACTGCAGCGTCGCCTTCACGGTGCCCTCGGATCCCGGATCGCCGGCGAGTGGAATGCGCATCTCCTTCTTCCACCTTTCTCCAACGGCAACCGGTTGTCTTGGCAGCATCGAAGGCATCTCTGCAAAAATATGCTTGATCTCGCTCGCAGCATCGCCATCGTCTACGACCTCGATCGCTCCGTCGGAAGCGACGCGCAGAACCGCGGGCGCGGGCGGTGGAACCCGGCGCACTTTCGCCGGGCTTCCGCTCTGAGGCACTGCGGAGGAAGTCATCGAGTCGGTGATGGCGTGAATGAGAGTCCCACCTGCAGTCCACTGGTATGGCACCGCACGCGAAAAAACTTCGGTGGAAGCGGTGAGCTTCCGCGCGGAGTCGAACCCGGCGCTCCACGGAGTGCCCGTCATCTCGATCGTTTGCGTCAGGTGCATCTTGATGGTATCGCCGACGTGCGGCTTGATCTGCAAAAGAATCTTTTGGGCGGATACCGGCTGCGCCGCAACCGCCATCGAAAGCGCGAGTCCTGCGGCGATTTTAAAAACCATACGGATCGTCCAGCGGAAGTCCCTTGATTGCCGCCACCACCGGGCGCTCATGCGCCTGCTGCGCCGGAATGATGCGCCGGAATTGCGACAGGAAGAATGCGCGCACGTCTTTCGGTTTCGCGAGGAGAGTCGCGTTGCGCGCCTTCAAAACTTCCTGCTCGGTATAGAGCGCGGTTGCGTCCTGCACCCAATTGAGCGTTATGTCCGGATCGAGCTGGCGAAGCGCGCGAAAAACCGCGGCGTCGAGCGAGCCTTCCCGCGCCGCTGGAAATTTCTCCGCTCCTTCTCTTCCCTGCATCACCGATGGACGGGGAAAGCGCACGAAGATCGGCTGCGTGAAGTGCGGATGACGGATCATCAGCTGGCCCTTATCGAGCGTGGCGAGCTTCGTTCTCGTTGCCGGACTAAGCGTTGCGTAGCCCGGCGTTGCGAGCTCATCGGAATCCATGCGCCCGAAGACGGATGTGGATGAATTACCCACTACGCGGCGATGCACCTGGGAGCGGAACTGCTGCGCGCTGAATAAAACCAGGCCGAGGTATCTGCCGCGCTCGGAAATATCCAGCAGCATCTTCCGCACATAGTTATCGAGGCCATCGCTCGGCGCGTATTTATTGAGCTCGTCCACGAACACGACGAGGTGCTTCACACCGAGGTCGCGTCGCTCGAGATGCTCGCGCAATTTCGACACGATGCGCGCGAAGATCAGGTCCTGCGCGTCTTCCTCGAGGTTCGCGACGTCGACCACATAAACCGTGCGGTCCTCGAACTCCCCGAACGGCAGGTCGCTCACTTCGCCGAAATCGGTGACGAGCCCGGCGCAGCGTGTCGAGATGTTGGAGAGGCGGTTGCGAACCTTCCTGATCGTGGCCACGTGATGAGTGCGCCAGCTCTGATCGTCTTTCTGCTCGAGTCCGCGCAGCACCTCGCGGAACCACGCGTCGAGGTCGGCAAAGGATTGAACCGTGTGGGTTCGCGTGAGAAGCGGGTCATCGAACTGCTTGTCAAGCACCTGCTCGCGGATGAAGTCGATGAGCGCATCCGCTTTGGCATCGACATCGTCGCGGTTGAGCAGCACCTCAGCGTACTGCAGAACCTCACGGAGTCCCCACGTGAGCGCGTTCACGTTGTGCATCAGCGCGGGATTCGACCGCAGCGTATTCAGAGTGAATCCCTTCGCCGTGTAGGGCGCGAAGTACTGCACTTTCTCAAACGGCTCGGGCTTAACGCCAAGCTTTTCGTAGAGCTTCCTGTCGGAATCCTCGACGCGGCCAGGCTGGTCGAGATAACAGAGATCGGGACCTTTCACATTGAAGCAGACCGCCGCAATAGACCCCTTCTCTTCCGGAAAATGCGTGAACAGCGACGAGAGAAGCCACTCGACCGCGCTCGTCTTGGTCGCAAGACCGGATACGCCGGTGATGTTGAGGTGAGCGGCCTCCGGACCGAGGAGGAAATCGGCGTCGAGATAGACAGTCGCCTCGGTGCCACCGGCGCGGTACACGCCTATCGGAATACCGGTGTTCGCTCCTTCACGGAGATAGGTGTCCATGCGAAGCGCGATCTGCACATCCGGTTCTTCGGCGAGAAACACCTGACCCATCGGCACGGGCTGTAACGGCTCTTCGGGGATTTGCCTTAGAACTGCGGCCGTGTAGAGCCGAATTTCCGCGCGCTCGGTGAGGGCGTATCCGGCATCCGACGGCGAGCCATCGTGCCCGAGCACGTCGTGCATCGGCGTTTGAAGATCCGTGTAGCTAAATCCTTCCACGACGATTCCGTAAATGCGCGGAATCTGCCCTTCGATCGGCTGCGTTCCATCCACGCGCACGATCGTTCCGATTCCCACCGGCGAGTCGAGCGCGGTCCAAAAATGAAATTCGTGCGGAGTGTTGGGCTTCCGCTCCGTCGCGACGACTCTCCCGAGCGCTGACGTCACGAGATCGCCCTCAGAAATTCTTCCGCGTCGCGAATCCCGTACGCCATCTTGTCCCATCGCCCATCAGGAAGCGAAAGGGGCGACGATTCGGCGAGCACCCACCGCGAGATCTCGTCAACTCTTGAAACCGCGTCTGGTGAATCGGCGATCTCGATTCGCACCAACCCCCAAAGCGGGTCCTGCCCCGCAGCCGAGCGAATGCGGAGGTACCAGCTCGCCACCGTCCGCCGCGACCGCGCGGAAACCCGAAACACACTCGAGCGCTCGCCTTTCTTCAGCGCGAAGAGAGTGGGCAGCGCTGAATCTTCGAGATAAAGAGTGCGATGGCTCTTGATAACGCCAACCGCGAGGCCGGAAGTCGCGACACGCGCGCTACCGCTGATTCCGCCATCAATGAAGAGTGGAGTTCCCTCGGTGTCGCACCAATCTTCTGCGAAGCGATTCTCAAGTGACTCGCGATTCTCCTGCACGAGCTGCATCGCGCGGTCGACCAACCCCAGCGGATGCGCGTCGACGCCTGCACCCTCCCTGTCGGCAGAAGTGTCCACCACTTCGAAGCGCTCGCTGGAGGCGAGGCGCGTCCCGCCGAGGAATGCGAGCGGGAGATAAAGCTTCCTCTCCACCGCGGGATCGCGCTCCTTCCACGTGATGAGCCTGCGCTCCACCCGGCAGCGGATGCCTGCGGAAACGGTGCCGAGTACTATAGGAACGCCTTTGGGGTAGGCGAGGACCTGTACTTTCTGAGCACCGTCGAGGAATCCGCCAAAACCACTCGTCCGATTGGCCGCCGGCTCGGCGACGAGCGGGACGCTGGAGAATTTTTTATGCTCGATGAGCTCGACCGCGCTGAGCCGCGGCGGATCGGCAGCGGCGGGGCGCTCGAGCACGACTGCCGGCGCGTCCGAGACGCTGATGTCCGGAAATTCGGATTTTAAAAAGGTTAGCGCGGCTCGACTTGAGAGATCAGGCCCTGAATTCCGAGAGCCGATCACCCGGTTATTCCAGTCCGATGTCCCAGGCCTGCTCTAAATCCTTCTTCGAGTAGGCCCGGAAAGCCGTCAATGTCTGCGTGAGCTGAAGCCCGGGGACGGGCGCCATTTTTTCAGTGACGATGGCCGCCACCGCCTCGTAATCGGTCACCTCGAGAATGGCGACGAGGTCCCATTCTCCGCTCACTGAAAAAACCTGCGATACGCCATCAATCCCGGCGATTCTCGTCGCCGCACCCGTAATGGATTTGGGCTCAGCCTTGATGAGGACAATCGCTGTGATCATGGTGACGATGCTTCCGGCGGATGGTTGATGACAGTCTTACGCGAGGCCTGCGCACACCGGGGTTTTTCCCGCTATACTTGGGTTGACGCCGGCGATTTTTTTGCGCTGCGGCCTGTTTGATAACATAATCCGCGCGGACTGAACGGCGCCATTGCACGAGAGGAATCGGATGTCGGAAGAGCAGTCAGAAACCACAGAAGCGACCGCAACCATCGGCCGGAGCCCTGGAACGGTCTACGTCCTTCCTCACACGTCCGATTCGATCCCCGAGTTCCTTTCAGCAGCGCTCGGTCGCATCGACCCCGAATCACCGTCCGTTCAGGTCCTCATTCTCACGGCGGACGGCGAAAACGCGCTCGCGATTGCGGAGATGGCACATTCGTTGAACGGGGCAACAGGAATCGAAGTTCTTCCCGCCACCCGCGCTTCGCGTTCAGCACGCCTCCTCAAGGCCCGGCCGGTGCGCGCGATCTCGGGCACGCCCGAAGAGCTTATCGCTCTCGTTTCGGCCTCTGCCCTCAAGCTCGATGAGCTCCGCGTCGTCGTGATCGCCTGGGCGGAGGATCTTCTCGATCAGGGCGAGCGCGCCGTCACGGCGTTGGAAACCATCCTCTCGGACGCTGGAAAATCCGCTGATCGCATTATCGTGACGCGCCGGATCAGCAAGCCAATCGAAGATTTCGTCGAGCGATACGCCCGTCGGGCCCGTCGCGCACCGATGCCTATGGACGACATCGGCACCGGCGAGATACCGGAAGTTAAGTATCTAACAACCGCTGGAATCGCCAAGCCGGCCTCGCTTCGCCGCCTTCTGGACGAGCTCGACCCCCCTTCTGCTGCGATTGTCGTCCGTACCGCCGCAGGCGAGATCGATGCAGAGCGGGTTCTCCACACGCTTGGCTACTCTGGAGAAGATTCGCCGGTCACGGTCGTTCGCGGTGCGCCCTCCGCGGCAGTGCATACGATCATTATCTACGATGCGCCGGTGCGGCGAAGCGAAATTCATGCACTCGGCACGGTCGGCGCCGTCAATGTGGTCACGCTCGTTACGCCGGCGGAGCTTTCGCCCATCCGCGAACTCTTCGGCGCGAAGCTGTCTCCGCTCAATTTCTCTGCGGGCACCGACAAGCTCCGGCGACGAGACGACGCCATGCGCAGCGAGCTGCGCTCGGTGCTCTCCGCGGGAATTCCGCCGAGAGAAATCGCGCCCCTCGAGCCCCTGCTCGCGGAATACGATGCGGTCGAGATTGCCGCCGCGGCGCTTCAGCTTCTCGAGCGGGAGCGGCGTGTCGCGAAAGCAGCACCGCCGTCTATGGCCACGACTCCCGCAGCTGCGCCCGAGTGGACAGGCGCCACTTCGAAGCTTTTTGTGACGCTTGGTGACCGCGACGGCATCAAGCCGGGCGATCTCGTGGGGACGATTGCAGGCGAAGCGGGAATCCCGGGCGGCTCGATCGGTAAGGTTGAGGTCTACGAATCCCACACAATCGTCGAGGTGCCGGCCGCCGAATCGGAAAAGATCATTACCGCACTCAATGGGAAGACGATCAAGGGGCGGAAAGTCGCGGTGCGAGCCGATCGGCCCAAATCCGAGCGAAAGAGCAGCGAGGGTGACTCGCGCGGGGGCGATCGGCCGCCGCGGCGCACATTCGATCGCGATGATCGCCCGCGTCCCAGCGGACCCCGTCCTCCGCGCGCAGCGGGAGACCGTCCGCGCTCTGGCTACGACCGGCCGCGTCCCGGCTCCGATCGGCCGCGCCCCGGGTCAGACCGACCGCGTCCAGGGGCCGATCGGCCGCGTCCCAGCTCCGATAGGCCACGTTTCGGATCGGATCGCCCCCGTCCTGGGTCGGATCGCAAGCGTCCCGGTGCGGATCGCCCGCGCTCCGGACCCCCACGCAAGGGACGCCCTGAAAGATGAGCGGTCCATTTCATCAGACCGGCGGGTGGATCGAAGTTGTGGCGGGCGTGATGTTCAGCGGGAAGAGTGAAGAGCTGATCCGCCGCGTGCGGCGAGCAATGATCGCGAAGAAAAAAGTGCAGGTGTTCAAGTCGCACCTCGATGCGCGCTACGCCGGGCTTTACAAAGTCTCCAGCCACGACGGCCGCACCGTCGAAGCGGTTCCGGCCGATTCCGCCGCGCAGATTTCGCAGCAGATCAATCCCCAAGCGAATGTCATCGCCATCGACGAAGCACAATTTCTCGACGACGGCATCGTCGAGCTCGTGACGTCCCTCGCTGCCCGTGGACGCCGCGTTATTCTCGCCGGTACAGACACCGATTTCCGCGGCGAGCCGTTCGGTCCGATGCCGCAGCTCATGGCGATCGCGGAAGTGGTGGATAAGCTCCACGCGATCTGCGTGTTATGCGGCGGGCCGGCGAGCAGAAATCAGCGCCTCATCGGAGGGAAGCCCGCTCCCTACAACTCACCGCAAGTGATGGTCGGCGGCACCGAAGCCTACGAGGCGCGCTGCCGGATGTGTCATGAAGTCCCCGCCTCGGACGCCGGGCAAGTCACGCTCTTTAGAAATACCGCGTAACTCGGCTAGGCCCGGAGTGCTTCCGTCAATCCGGTGAGCAGCATCTGGATGGCGATGACGATGAGCACCATCCCCATCAGCCGCTCCGTCGCTTGAAGAATTCTTTCGCCGAGCAACCGTCGCACCGCTGGTGAAAATAGAAGAATGACTCCTGCCGCCGCCCACGCGATGAGGAGCGCCGAGAGCCACGTCACCCACTGCTCCGGGTTACGGCTCATGAAGATCAGCTCGGTAGCGAGCACTGACGGGCCTGCGACGTAAGGAATCGCCAGCGGCACGATGAGCGGCTCGCTTGTCACCGTTTCTTCCAAAGGTGTCTCATCCGATGGAAAGACCATCCTGATCGCAATCAGAAACAGAACGACCCCGCCCGCCGCAGTGAGCGCGGGCTGGGTGACGTGCAGCACGTTGAGGATGTACTGCCCAAGAAAGAGGAAGATGACCATCACCGCGAGCGCGATGAGCAGCTCACGGCAAATAACCTTGGCTTGGCGCTCGGGCGCGACATGCCTCAAAGCGCTCAAAAAGAAGGGTACGTTCCCGAGCGGGTCGAGTACGAGAAAGAGGACGACGGCAGCCGAAGTGAGTGTCATCTACGTAAAAGGTAGCAAAAGAAGCCGGGCATAAGGTTTTGCGTGACACTGCGGGGTTACCTCGATAGCTTTGGGTCCATGCTGCTAGTCGGACTCACCGGAAACATCGCCAGCGGTAAATCGGAGGTCGCGCGCCTCCTTCGGGAGCGTGGCGCGACGCTCATCGACGCAGACATTCTTGCCCGCGAAGCGGTCGAGCCTGGCACCGAAGCCCTCGAAAAGATCGTTCAGAATTGGGGGAAGGAGGTCCTCGCCGCTGACGGAACGCTCGACCGGGGCGCCCTTCGCCGCATCGCTTTCTCCGATCAGGGCGAGCTCGAGAAGCTAAACGCGATGGTGCACCCGGAAGTCACCCGGCTGCGTGACCTCGAGATCGAGAAGGCCAAGTCTCGCGGCGACAAAGTGGTCGTCTGCGTCATTCCCCTTCTCTTCGAGCGGAATCTCGTAAACGACTTCGACTATCTGGTGCTCATCGATGCACCGCGCGCGCTCCGTCTCGAGCGTCTGGCGGAAACGCGCGGCCTGGACGAGGCTGATGCCATGAACATGATCGCATCGCAGATGCCCGCCGAGCTCAAGCGCGCACGCGTTGATTATTGCATCGAGAACGCGGGCTCGCTCAGCGATCTCGAGAAGGACGTAGATAAGCTGTGGGCCACGCTCAACAAGAAAGCATCGGGATCGCGCCGCGCTGCCGGCGATTCCTGAGCAGCATCCAAAACATTACGAGGTGAATGGTGGCAAACGTTCCTGCTGATCTTTTTTATACTGCCGAGCATGAGTATCTGCGTGTCTCCGGCGACATCGCGGAAATCGGAATCACGGACTACGCCCAAGGCGAGCTCGGCGACGTCGTTTATATCGAGCTTCCCACAGTCGGCGCGAAATTCGGCAAGCACGATGTGTTCGGCACTATCGAAGCGGTGAAAGCGGTGTCCGAGCTTTTCTGCCCGGTGAGCGGCGAGATCGTCGAAGTGAACGGGCGACTCGACAAGGAGCCAGCGCTGGTCAACACCGACCCGTATGGGGCCGGTTGGATGGTAAAGCTGAAGATGACCGAAGCTGCGGAGAAGGATTCGCTGCTCAAGGCCGAGGCGTACACTCAGCAGATTGGCGGGTAGCTGGCTACTCGCAGCTCATAACGGCAACCGAGAGAGACACGGGTACGAGTTGCCGGAGATGCATAGGGGAGAGGCGCGAGTTACGACGGTATCTAAACCTCCGGCGCCAGCTTCCTAACGAGAGTAGAGATTACATATGCATCGGTGAAGCAACAGGTTCGTGTCGTTGACTCGTGCCTCGCCATCAGTTCAGAGTGGGGGTTTCGATATCGTCTCACTCTAGTACCTGTCAACTATGCGTCTCTGTAACCTCTCACCCGCGTAGTTCTCGGTTGCAGTCAGGCCGAAACTGATTAGCTGCCCGTTCCCAGTTCAGCGTATGCGTCAGTAGGCG
Organism: Gemmatimonadaceae bacterium; assembly: GCA_013816855.1. Taxonomy (GTDB): domain Bacteria; phylum Gemmatimonadota; class Gemmatimonadetes; order Gemmatimonadales; family Gemmatimonadaceae; genus UBA4720. The sequence continues at coordinate 30,883 of JACDDT010000004.1, read as the reverse complement.
GGCACGAACAGACGAGATTCCTGTCACCGTAAGCGCTCTCGACGCGAGCCACCGCCGGCCAGAATTTGTTGTCGACAATCCCATCCGCCGGGAAAGCCGCGCGCTCACGCGTGTAAGGATGATTCCAGACCGTCGAAGCGATTCTCCCTAGCGGGTGCGGCGCGTTCTTGAGCGGATTGTCCGCGCGATCCATCTCACCTGATTCGATCTCGCGAATCTCTTCACGTATCGAGATGAGCGCATCGCAAAAGCGGTCCAGCTCGTCTTTGGACTCGCTTTCAGTGGGCTCGATCATCAGCGTGCCGGCGACCGGGAATGAGACGGTCGGCGCGTGGAACCCGTAATCCATGAGCCGCTTGGCGATGTCCTCGACCTCGACGCCGCTCGCCTGCTTCACCACGCGTGTGTCGACGATGCACTCGTGCGCGATCGTCCCGTTCGCACCCTTGTACAGAACCGGGAAGTGCGGCTCCAGCCTGCGAGCGATGTAGTTGGCGTTGAGAATCGCGATCTTCGTCGCATACGTGAGACCTGTCCCGCCCATCATCTTGATGTACGCGAGCGAAATGGGAAGAATGCTCGCGCTGCCCCACGGCGCCGCCGAAACCGGACCAACGTGTTTGTTGCCCTTCAGCTCCACTACGGGATGCCCGGGAAGGAAAGGGGCGAGATGCGAGGCGACGCCGATCGGGCCCATCCCGGGACCGCCTCCGCCGTGCGGAATGCAAAATGTCTTGTGAAGATTGAGGTGACAGACGTCGGCACCAATATCACCCGGACGGCAGAGGCCAACCATGGCGTTCATGTTGGCGCCGTCCATATACACCTGCCCGCCGTTCTCGTGGACGATGCGGCAAACATCCACGATGCCTTCCTCGAATACTCCGTGCGTTGACGGATACGTCACCATCAGCGCCGCGAGATCCTGCTTGTGCTCCTCCGCCTTCGCGCGGAGATCGGCGATGTCGATGTTGCCGCTCGCATCGGTCTTGGTGACGACGACTATCATTCCAGCCATCACTGCGCTGGCTGGATTGGTCCCGTGCGCAGACTGCGGAATAAGGCAGACGTTGCGGTGCGTGTCGCCGCGGCTGAGATGGTAGCCGCGTATCGCCAGCAGTCCGGCGTACTCCCCCTGCGAGCCAGCGTTCGGCTGGAGCGAGACGGCCGCGAAGCCGGTAATCTCGCGCAACGCGAGCTCAAGCTCGGAGAACAGCTCGTGGTATCCCTCCGTCTGTGACACCGGAGCGAAGGGATGAATCTTCGCGAACCCGGGAAAGCTGATCGGCATCATCTCCGCCGTCGCATTCAGCTTCATGGTGCAGGAGCCGAGTGGAATCATCGAATGCACGAGCGAAAGATCGCGCGACTGAAGTTTGTGCATGTAGCGGAGAAGCTGCGTCTCCGAATGGTGCGCCCGGAACACCGGATGCGTCATGAACTGAGTCGTCCGCTCGAACCGCTCGTCGTAGCGGTAATCCGCCGCGGAGAGCACGTCCTCGACAAAGCTGAAACCCGGATCGCGGCCGCCGTTGAAGGCAGCGAAAATCGAGAAGAGATCTTCTTCGCGTGCCGTCTCGTCGAGCGCGATGACGATCTGGTCGTTATCGCAGCGCCGGAGGTTGATTCCCCGCTTCTCCGCGTCCGCGAGAATGGCAGTGCACTTTCCACCCGCTTCAACGCATAACGTGTCGAAGTAATCTTCGTGGGCGATTGCGAATCCAAGGCGGCGGATACCTTCTGCAAGCGCGGCGGTGAAACCGTGAACGCGCGAGGCGATCCGCGTCAGGCCGTCCGGACCGTGGTAGACAGCGTACATGCTCGCCATCACGGCAAGCAGCACCTGCGCCGTGCAGACGTTGCTCGTCGCCTTCTCCCGCCGGATGTGCTGCTCGCGGGTCTGCAGCGCCATGCGCAGCGCCGGCTTTCCGTCAGCGTCGCGGGAAAGCCCGATGATTCGTCCCGGGATCTGTCTTTTGTACTCGTCCTTCGTCGCGAAGAACGCCGCGTGGGGGCCGCCGAAACCGAGCGGCACTCCAAAACGCTGCGAATTTCCAACGACGATGTCGGCTCCCCACTCGCCCGGTGGCACGAGGAGAACGAGGCTCAACAGATCTGCCGCGACAGTGACTAGTGCGCTAGCTGCGTGTGCCTTCTCGCAGAGCGGACGGTAGTCGTTGACCGCTCCATTGCTCGCGGGATACTGGACGAGCGCACCGAATACGTCCGCGCCGAAATCGAAATCGCGGAAGCTCGAGACCGTCACCTTGATGCCGCGCGCTTCAGCACGCGTCTTCACCACTTCGATCGTCTGCGGATGGCACTCCGACGCAACGAGAAAAGTTTCCTTCCCCGGGCCGCCCTTCATCGCGTAGCTCATCGTCATCGCTTCCGCGGCGGCCGTCGCTTCGTCGAGCAGCGATGCATTCGCGATCTCCAGGCCGGTGAGATCGATGATCACAGTCTGAAAGTTGAGCAGCGCCTCGAGACGGCCCTGCGCGATCTCCGCCTGGTATGGCGTATACGCAGTGTACCAGCCCGGATTTTCGATGATGTTCCTCTGAATCACCGGAGGCGTGAGGCAGTCGGAATAACCGAGCCCAATGAAGGACCGGCTGATCCGGTTCTTCGCCGCCATCGTACGGAACTGGGCAAGCACCTCCGCTTCGGTAAGAGGAGCGGGGAGCGCAAGCGGAGCACCCGCCCTGATGCGCTCCGGAATTGTTGCGTCGATAAGCTCGTCCAGTGACGAAAAGCCGAGAAATCCGAGCATCTCCGCGACGTCGGCCTCACGCGGACCGACGTGCCTGGAGACGAAAGAATCACCGTCGGGAATGCCGCTCTCGACGTGCTTGATTGTGGTCGCCATAAGAGTGACAATTTAACACCTATGCACTCTCAGCGAAGTTCCGCGCGGTGGCGGTTCATGCACGCGCCGCCTCGCTCCGGAGCGGAGAATATGGCGCGGGATGCGTCCCTCCTCGCGCGCGCCGCCGCCACCGGCGAGAGCGTGTTCTCCATCTACTCCTGGGAGAAACCGACTCTCTCCTTCGGCAGAAACCAGCGCGCCCTCGGCCAGTACGATCGCGCGGGAATAACGGGACGAAACATCGACGTCGTCCGCCGTCCAACGGGAGGACGCGCCATTCTTCATCATCGCGAGGTCACGTACAGCGTCGCCGCGCCAGTCCGCGAAGGTGTCTCTCTTCGCGACTCCTACAATCAGATCAATCTGATTTTGATCGCCGGCCTTCGCTCGCTCGGCGTCGACGCCGAAGTCGCCGCCGAGGGATCAGCATTGCCGCCAAGCGCGCTTCCCTGCTTCGAGCTTCCGTCGGCGGGCGAAATTGTGGCCGATGGACGGAAGCTTGTCGGCAGCGCCCAGTGGCGGGAGGAGAAGGCGTTTCTTCAGCACGGGTCTATCCTCATCGACGACGACCAGTCGGCGCTCCCATCACTCGCCGCGGATCCGGAAGGTGAGGCCGCGACTGCTCCACCGCCGCCCGCGACGCTGCGCGATTTGCTCGGCTCGACGCCAACCTCCGGGGAAGTTGCGGCCGCGATGTTCGGCGCTGTCGCGGAGCTTGAAGAATGTGCTGGCGAAATGCTCGGCGAAGAACACGTTCGGCCGGGCGCTCTCGCCCTTCTGCCTGAGTACCTCGACGACAATTGGACGTGGAGAAGATGAGAAAAGCCGCCGCCGCACTACTCCTTCTCACCGCCGCGTGCGCCGGCGGCGACAATACATCGCCCGCCCTCGGTGGCGGGACACTGGTGATAGCGACGGGTGGCGACCCCAATTCGCTCTTGCCGCCGCTCGTTGGAACGACACAGGGGCGTCAGGTTACCGATCTCGTTTATGACCGGCTCGCCAGTCTCGGCGACTCGCTGAACACGCTCGGCGACGGGGGATTCATTCCCCAGCTCGCCCAGAGTTGGACGTGGGCGCACGATTCGCTCAGCATCGCCTTCCATCTTAATCCGCGCGCCAAGTGGCATGACGGCGTGCCCGTTACCTCCTCCGACGTGCGCTTCACACTCGGCGCATACCGCGACAGCTCGCTGCAGTCGACTGCGGCGGCGCTCATTTCGTCGATCGATTCTGTGAGCGCGCCCGACAGCGTCACCGCAGTCGTGTGGTTTCACTCGCGCGCGCCGGAGCAGTTCTACAACGCGACAGACCAGATGAGCATTATTCCCGAGCACATCTGGAAAAAGATTCCCATTGCCTCGTGGCGGAGCTCGGACCAGGCGAATCATCCCATTGGCAGCGGACAATTCCGCTTCGCATCGTGGAAACAAGGCGAGAGCGTGACTCTCGTCGCAGACACCGGGAACTACCGAGGCCGGCCCAAGCTCGACAGAATCATTTGGAGCATCGCACCTGATTTCAACGCGGCTCTCGCTCGATTCCTCGGCGGTGAGACCGATTTCTTCGAAGCGATACGAGCCGACGCCGTCGCCCAGGCGCAGAGCAATCCAAATCTCAAACTGGTCGCCTTCCAGGGGATCGACTACTCGTTCCTCCAGTTCAACCTAAGGGACCCGAGAAACCCTGCCAAGCCGAACAGGCTTTTCGCCGATCGCGAGCTGCGCCGCGCGCTCACGATGGCAGTCGATAGAAACTCCATCGTGCGCAGTGTCTACGACTCACTCGCCGAGCCCGCGCTCGCGGGGAGTCTTCGCGCGTACCCGACAGCAGATCGGAGCGTTCCCCCGATACCGTTTGATATCGCAGCCGCCGGCGCAAAGCTCGACTCGCTCGGCTGGAGAGATTCCAATGGCGACAGCATCCGCGAGAAGAACGGTCACGACCTCGCTTTCAATATTCTCGTTCCGAGCTCGAGCAAAGCGCGCACACGCATGGCGGTGCTCATCCAGGAGCAACTTCGGCGCGTCGGAGTTACAGTAGGTATCGAACCGGTCGAGTTTCCGGTGTTTTCGGATCGCAGCGACAAATCCGATTACGACGCGGAGATCAATTCCATCCACGCTGACCCGAGCCCGAGCGGTGCGCGCCAGGATTGGGCGACGGCGGGCATCAAGGGCGGAAATAACACCGGCTCGTACTCCAACCCCGTGTTCGACGCTCTCGTAGACAGTGCGACGGCAGCCTATGACCCTGCTGCCCGGAACACGCTGTTCAGGAAAGCGTATCGCGTGATCAACGATGACGCGCCCGCTATTTGGCTCGCCGAGCCGAAGGCGATGGTCGGGGTTCAGCGCCGAATTCACGTCACCGGGCTTAGGCCCGACGCGTGGTGGCAGCACATCGCCGACTGGTGGATACCCGCCAAGGAGCGCATCGCGCGCGATGCTTCGGGCGCGGTGACAACGGACCCAGCGAAGAAGAACCCGTAAAGAGTGCTGTCACTACTCGTATCGAGAGGCCTGCAGTCGGCTCTCATCGTAGCGCTGGTGGTGACTTTCTCGTTTCTCCTCATTCACTCTGCTCCCGGCGATCCATTCGCCGGGGCGCTCGACAACCCGCGGGTGAATCCGGCTATCCGCGCAAACCTTCGCGCGCAGTACGGGCTCGACCGGCCGCTGCCCGAGCAGTACGTGAAGTACGTGGCCCAACTCGCGCGCGGGAACTTGGGTTGGTCGTTCTCGCGCGGGCGGTCCGTGCGCGCCGTGCTCGGCGACGTCTTGCCGCGCACGCTTTTACTTATGGCGACGGCGCTTGTTGCGAGCTTCCTCATCGGTGTCGGCGTGGCGACGGTGCAGGTTTCGCGGCGCGGCAGCGCGCTCGACGGGTTTCTCGATCGCGCGTCGCTGTTCCTGGCGTCGATGCCGGATTTCTGGCTGGCGATCCTCATCCTGCTCGCCTTCAGCTACTGGATTCCGTTTTTTTCAATAGGCGGCGCAGTCGACCCGGTCGTGCACGATATGCTCCCGCCTTACGCGCGATTCTTCGATTCGCTCTGGCATCTCATTCTTCCCGCAGTGACGCTAACGCTTCTCTACGCCTCCGGGATCGCGCGTTTTCAGCGCGGCGCGCTGCTCGATGTAATGCCACTCGATTTTATTCGCACCGCAAGAAGCAAGGGGCTTCGCGAAAGGCAGATTTTACTGCATCACGCGATGCGCAACGCTCTGCTCACTCTCATCACGCTTATTGGATTGAGCTTTCCCGCGCTGCTCACCGGCGCGGTGTTCATTGAGAAAGTCTTCGCGTGGCCGGGAATGGGGCTCGCTATGGTCGGCGCTATTGGCGCGCGCGATTACCCGCTCGTCATCGGCTGCGTCATCGTGGGGAGCGTTCTCGTCGTGCTCGGAAGCCTTCTCGCTGATCTTCTCTACCGCTGGGCCGACCCGCGACTGCGCCAGCTGTGAAGCGCACTACCGTCTGGTCACGACCATCTACGCGCGTCGCTGTCGTCACACTCGCGATTTTTTTCCTGGGTGCCCTGTTTGCGCCTGTGGTCGCACCCTACAACCCGACTGCACAGCCGGATATCGTCGCGCTCAAGGATCTTCCTCCCTCGGTCGCGCACCCGTTCGGCACCGACCCCTACAGCAGAGACGTGTTAAGCCGCGTCGTTTACGGCGCGCGGCTTTCGATGGGCATCGGTTTTCTCGCTACCCTCATCAGTGTCACTCTCGGAGTTGCTTACGGAGCGATGTCGGGCCTCGCCGGAGGATTCGTCGACGCAGTGATGATGCGCGTGCTGGATGCGTTCATGGCTATCCCGCGGCTCCTTCTTCTCATCGCCCTCCTCGCCGCCTGGCATTCACTTCCGATAACCACGCTTATTCTGTTTCTTGGATTCACGGGCTGGTTCAGCTTGAGCCGCATCGTGAGGGGTCAGGTTCTTGCGTTAAAGGAGAGCGAATTCGTGATGGCCGCGCGGGCCATCGGAGCGAACCGTGGACGCATCGTCGTGACACACCTTCTTCCGAATCTCTATTCTGTCATCGTCGTCGCTGCGACCCTCGGCTTTGCGCATGTCATCGTTCTTGAGGCCGGCCTTTCGTATTTGGGCATCGGCGTTCCGCAGCCGCTCGCGAGCTGGGGGAACATCATTCAGGATGGCGCGGAGAATGTATCGGGGCTATGGTGGCTCTCACTCTTCCCGGGACTCGCGTTGCTCGCCGCTGTCATCGCCTTGAACACCCTAGGCGAGCGAATCCGGGAAACGTTTCAATCAACGCGCTGATATGACCGAACCGCTTCTCTCGATCCAGGACCTTCGCACCTACTTCCACACCTCCGCAGGCGTCGCCCGCTCTGTGGATGGAGTGTCATTTGATGTCGGCGCCGGTGAGATGCTCGGCATCGTTGGAGAATCCGGCTGCGGAAAATCGGTGACCGCTCTCTCCATCCTGCGCCTGATTCAGCCGCCGGGGAGAATCGAGCCGGGCAGCCACATCATATTCGAAGGGAAGGATCTCGCCACGGTTTCGGAGGAGGACATCCGCGGCGTCCGTGGCAATCGCATCTCGATGATCTTTCAGGAGCCGATGTCCGCGCTCAACCCCGTCTTTAACGTGGGAGACCAGGTCGCTGAAGTCGCGCGCATCCATGAAGGACTGAGCAAGAAGGCCGCTTTTGCCCGCGCAGTCGAGACGCTCGCGCTGACCGGCATACCCGCGCCCGCAGAGCGCGCGAAGGAATATCCGCATCAGCTCTCCGGTGGAATGCGCCAGCGCGTTCTCATCGCGATGGCACTCATGATGAAGCCCGCCCTCATCATCGCCGACGAACCGACAACCGCGCTCGACGTCACCATTCAGGCGCAGATTCTCGATCTCCTTCGCGATCTTCAGTCGCGCTTCAACACTTCGGTTCTCATGATCACGCACGACCTTGGCGTCATCGCCGAGACGACTTCGCGGGTGATTGTGATGTACGCCGGTGAAGTTGTCGAAGAATCCCCGGTGGAGGGACTCTTTGCAGCGGCCCACCATCCTTATACTGAAGGCTTGATGCACGCGATGCCGCAGATCGGCCACGAGCGCGACCGGCTCAACGTCATTCCCGGGACCGTTCCCGCCCCGACCGATTGGCCGCACGGCTGCCGCTTCCGCGATCGCTGCCCGTACTCATGGGAACTTTGTGGGCGCGACCATCCGCCGCTTTACCAGATCGGCGTCGGACACGTCTCACGTTGTCATCTCGCCATTGAGCCCGAACGCCGGAACCATCCGCATCCGCCGCTCGTCGTCCAGCAGGGAGTAGCGGTAGCATGAGCGACAACGGCGCGTTGCTCTCCGTGAAAAACCTTCGCAAGGAATTCCCGATCCGCAAAGGACTTCTGAGCAGGCAGGTGGGCGCGGTGAAAGCTGTGAACGATGTCTCCTTCGACATCGCTCGCGGAGAAACTCTCGGCGTCGTCGGCGAGTCCGGATGCGGAAAAACGACCGCCGGCCGGTCCATCCTTCGCCTTATCGAGCCGACCGCAGGTGAGATTCTGTTCGAGGGGAAAGACGTTCGCGCACTCGACACCTCGGGGCTCCGCGCGGTGCGGCGCGACATGCAGATCATTTTTCAAGATCCTGTTTCGTCGCTGAATCCTCGCATGACCGTTGGCGCCATCATTCGCGAAGGGCTCACCATCCACAAGCTCGCCGAAGGATCCGCTGCCGACGCGCGCGTCAGCCAGCTTCTCGACGAGGTCGGTCTCCGCCCCGAGCATCGCACGAGATATCCGCACGAGTTTTCCGGGGGTCAGAGGCAGCGCATCGGCATTGCGCGTGCGCTTTCCGTCGAGCCCAAGTTCATCGTCTGCGACGAGCCTGTCTCCGCGCTCGACGTATCGGTGCAGGCGCAGGTCATCAACCTGCTCCAGGATCTTCAGCGCGAGCACAATCTCACGTACATGTTCATCGCGCACGACCTCTCCGTCGTGCAGCACATCGCGGATCGTGTCGCCGTGATGTACCTCGGCCGTATCGTCGAGCTCGCGCCGGCGGAGGCGCTCTACCGCGAGCCCCTCATGCCGTACACGCAGGCGCTCCTTTCTGCGGTGCCTGTCGCGAATCCTGCGGTGAAAAAACAACGCATCATCCTTCAGGGAGATGTTCCCTCCCCTGCGAAGCTTCCGCCCGGGTGTGTTTTCCACCCGCGCTGCCACCATCCAGCGAAGGACGTGGCGTGCACGAAGATCATTCCCCCGCTCGAGGCGAAAGCGGAAGGACACTTCGTGGCTTGCATCAAGCAGCCACCGACCCAAGTTTCGTGGGAACAGCAACAGCAGGCTGGCGGTACGAAGCCCCCTGAGCGATATCTACCGACTGCCGCACTCAGATAGCTCCACTCCAACAAAAAAATTCATGGCGAGAGACGACAAGAGCGTATTCGAGCAGCCATCCGCGGGTAACGTGACCATCGACACGCCGCCGAACCTTCGAGGCGCCGGCGATCAAACCGGCTTCTTCGGACATCCGCGCGGGCTGTCCACTCTCTTCTTTACGGAGATGTGGGAGCGCTTCTCCTACTACGGTATCCGACCGCTGCTCGTGCTCTTCATGACGGCGGCTCTCACGAGCGGCGGGTTTGGATTCGAGCGGCAGACTGCATCGGCGATTGTCGGCATCTACGCCGCGTGCGTATATCTCGCCTCGCTTCCCGGAGGCTGGATCGCAGATCGCCTTCTGGGCCTGCGCCGCTCGATCTGGTACGGCGGAATTCTCATTGCTCTCGGACATCTTTCCATCGCGGCATCCATCGTGTTCGACAAGGCCGCCTTTTTCCTTGGGCTGATCCTCATCGTGATGGGCACCGGACTTCTCAAGCCGAATATCTCCGCCATCGTCGGCGATCTTTATCCTGAAGGGGGCGCGAGACGTGACGCCGGCTTTTCGATCTTCTATATGGGAATCAACATCGGCGCCCTCGTCGCACCGCTTGTGACCGGCTACCTCGGTGAGCGTGTCGGCTGGGGCTGGGGCTTCGGCGCCGCCGGCATCGGGATGCTCATCGGGCTCATCACCTATCGCCTCCGGGCGGACCACACTCTCGGCGACATGGGAGTTTTACCGTCATCGACGGATCCCGCAGAACATCGCCGCGTCAAATTGTTCGCCGGGTTGGGAGTGGCAGCGATCGCGATTCTCGTGATTTCCGTTATGGCAGGGCTCATTCACCTGAATCCAGTCTCTCTCGCTAAGAAGATGGGATTGGTGATGGCCGTTCTCGCCCTCGCGTATTTCATTTACCTGTTCACGCTCGGAAAGCTCACCGGTGACGAGAAGAAACGCGTCGCGGTCATCATCGTGCTTTTCGTCTTTGCCACGATTTTCTGGGCCGCGTTCGAGCAGGCGCCTACTTCGCTCAATCTCTTCGCGCGCGATTACACCGACCGAAAAGTCTTCGGATGGGAAATGCCCACGCTCTGGCTTCAGGCGGCGAACTCCATCTTCGTCATCGCCTTTGCGCCCGTGTTCGCCGCCATTTGGGTGGCGATGGGCAAGCGTAACAGGGACCTCTCCAGCGCGGCGAAGTTTTCCGCCGGACTTGCCTTCGCAGCGGTCGGCTTCTGGGTCATGGTGCCCGCCGCGAACATGGTTCTCGCCAGCGGCGGGACGCTTCGAGTTTCCGCCTGGTGGCTTACCCTGAGCTACCTCTTCCAGACCTGGGGCGAGCTCTCGTTAAGTCCCGTGGGATTGAGCTCGATGACGAAGCTGGCGCCGCGCAAGTTTGCCGGTCAGATGATGGGCGTATGGTTCATGGCGGCCGCAATAGGCAACCTGATCGCGGGACTTGTCGGAGGAAAAGTCGATCCTGAGAAGCTCGACCAAATGCCGCAGCTCTTCCAGCTGACTGCGCTGTGGCTCGCCGTCGCCGCTGTCCTCTGCGCGCTTCTCGTCATCCCCATCAGGAACATGATGCGCGACGTGCCCTCTACTTCTAGGGCCAGTTAAAAATGCTTGACGGAACCGAGCGCTCGCGGCTGCTGGAGATGTCGCGGGGCTCGTTCCGGAATATGCGCGTGAAATCCCGGTTGCTGAATCGCACTTCCCAGCCCCTGCGCGTTTCTCCGCGAATGGGATACGCGAGATCGACCCGCCACATGCGCCGCGACTGAGACGGCAGCGCGGCGAGAAGACTCACTCCCGCGCCGATCGAAAGATTTGACGTCATCCCAAAAGGAACGTCTCCGGCCCACAGCTTTCCCATATCGACGAAGCCGGCGAGGCCGACGGCCGCGAATGAGCCGAGATGCCCCGCGCGATACCGGTCTTCCATTCTCACCACAGCTCGCCGCGCGCCGCCGATATCTGAATCGTGGAAGCCGCGAAGGCCACCCTCGCGGTCCGAAAGCGTCAGCTGGAACGGCACGCGCTGATTCCATCCCCCGCTCCACGTCGCATCCGCAGTGAAAGTGTGGCTCGGAAAAGGCTTGAGATAGATCGCGCCGCGGCCGTGGGTGAGAACACCGTCCCAATCCCCTTCGCGCGGCTTTCTCCCCTCTGATGAAAAATCGAGCGCCGCAAAGGAAGAGCGCGACCCAAAGCCCAGATACACATCGGTCGACACGAAGATGTCGTCATCGGCGCCCCCGAGAGTCTTCACTCCCTTGCCGAGCAACGTTGACACCTCGCTTCCCAGCCGCAAATCCTGCGTGCCCTCGAGTGCGTCGAATCCGGCCACTCTCAGGTACCGCACGCGCCTCACTCCCCACAGCCCGTTAACGCGGGTGCTGCGCCCCCGCTGATACCGGTTTATCAGCGCCCTGCTCGTATCGGGTACAGTCACCGAATCCCGAATTCGAAACGGGAGTTGAGCAGGATCTTCCACTTCGTGGGAAATCGATCCGCCGAGGAGTCCGACGCTCGACCCCGGGCGCCCGACGCGGATTACTCCGCCCAAGTCACCGTAAGTGCGCTTGAATTTCAGTCCCACGGGCTCGGCATTCGGCCGCTGGAAATAGAACGGGCCGTCCTCCTTCCCCGCCGTCGTCCTCCACGAAAGTTTCTGCAGGTCGGTGAGGAACGGGTGGCTGGCTTCCATCGCGATGTCGCTGCCTATCTCGCGTCTCCCTCCCCATACGGCGAGCTGGTAAGGCCTGCCTAGGAACTGGTAGAGAGTGACCTTACCGCGGAGCACGTCGCGGAAATTCTGCGCGTGACGCCATTCGCCGGACACATAGATCGCCTGGCCCATCAGATTTGATTCGCCGAGGCGAACCGATCGGATGTGCGGTGATTTAGCCGAGATTCCTCCGCCGAGAATGAGCGAGGGCTCGTCCACCGTCGTCACGTCGAGAATGATCCCGCCCGCTCCGTCGGGGATGGCTGACACGGCGGCGTCTGCGAGAAATGGCTGCGCGCGCAGAATGCGCTCGGACTCGGCGCGACGTATCTCGCTGCATTCGTCCCCGACTTTGAGCGCGAGAAAGCGCCGGACGATTACGTCCTTGGTCGTCACGTGGAGGTCGGTTGCGAAGCGGAGGGCTTTCTTTACGAGGTTGCTGCCTCTCACTTCAAACGGCGGCCGCGGGTGCACGTCGATGCGCGTTATCGCCTGCCCCTTGCAGGCGATTCCCGACCCGCTCAAACTTGAGGAATCGAGCGGGGCGATTGCGGTCGTGCCCGCCTGCAGGATCAACCACAGATGTTGGAGAGCGATCACTCGTGTCACCCGCGCGCAAGGTTGGTCCCGCCCGAATCGTCGCTGTTACCGCAACCAGCCGTATGGACGAAGACAGCCGGCGCGTCCGGCTCGCTATGTCCTATGTCGAAGCCCTCGAGAGTGCAGGCCTTGTACCAATCGTCGTTCCGCCCCTCGCCTCCCCTGAAAGTGCAGAAGCGATCCTGTCAGCGGTTGACGGCTTGCTTTTCACCGGAGGCGAGGATGTAAATCCGTCGTGCTATGGTGCCCAGCCTCACCCAAAGTTAAAGGCCGTCAACGACCGGCGCGACTCCACCGAGATATCTCTTATCCGCGAAGCAAAGCGCCGGCGCACCCCGACCCTTGCCATCTGCCGCGGCATACAAGTGATAAACGTCGCGCTCGGCGGAACTCTCATTCAGGACATCCGCGCGGAGTGTGCAGGCGCTTTTGACCACGACGACGGCAGCCCGAGAAATTCGCGCACGCACGACCTAACTGTCGTGGAGAATTCGCTCACTGCGCGCGCGCTGGGAACTACTCACTGCTCCGTAAACTCGCTCCACCATCAGGCCGTGAGGGATGTCAGCCCCGACCTTAAGATCACTTCGACATCGAGCGACGGCGTAATCGAAGGGCTGGAGGCGAATGATCCAGAATGGTGGATGGTTGCGGTGCAATGGCACCCGGAAGAGATGACCGACTCTCCGGAGCCGTGGGACCGGGGATTGTTTCACGCCTTCGCCGAGCGGCTCTCATCGGCGAGCTGACCTCCCACCGCGTTTTACACGTAGACTCCGGGCGCGGATGGCGCGGCGGCCAGCGCCAGGTGTACCTGCTCGCGTCCGGAATGAAGGCGCGGGGTTACGAGACGGCCATCGTAGCGCCCGGTGATTCGCCCCTCATCGAAAAGGCGCGCGCGCACGGGCTCGCGACATTCGCGCTTCCTCTTCGCGGCGACCTCGATGTTTCATCCGCTCTGGCGATTCGAAAAATCATCGCCCATTGGAAGCCCGATGTCGTTCACGCGCACGACGCGCACGCGCATGGCGTCAGTTTGCTCGCGCTGCTCGGGAAAAAGTCCCCTGCGCTGATCGTTGCGCGCCGCGTGACATTCCCGCCGAAGAACGCGCGCTGGAAGTATGGGAAGCGCGTTGGACGATTCATCGCCATCTCCGCCGCGGTGCGGCAATCCCTGCTTGCGGCCGGCATCGAAGATTCCCGCATCAGCGTGGTGCATTCGGGAGTGCAGATGCCGCCCAAGATAAAACCGCGGGATTGGCGCGCTCAGCGGGGTTGGCCAAAGGCATCGGTCATCTGTGGAGTTGTGGGGGCGATGACCGCTGAAAAGGGACTCGCCGATCTAGATGCCATCGCCGGCCATCTTCCCGATGATGTCTTCCGTTCGGTGCGCATCGTGTTGATCGGCGGAACGGACGCGGGCGCGACGACATGCGGAGGCGTCGAAGCTTTCCGCGCCGGTTTTCTGCCGGAAGTAGAGGAGGCGATCGCGGGACTTGATATTCTTTGGCATCCTTCCCGGTCCGAGGGTTTGGGAACAGTAGTCATCGACGCTATGGCGCTCGGCGTTCCGCCCGTCACGTTCGCAGTCGGCGGCCTCCCCGAGCTCGTCGAAGAAGGCATCAGCGGACGCCTCATCAAGCCCGGTGACATTTCGGGCTTTGCCCGCGCTTCCGCATCGCTCATTCGCGATCCCGCTCTTAGGCGCCGCCTCGCCGAGGGCGCGGGCCGCCGGGCACGGGCCTTTACGGACGATCTGATGACCGAACGTACGCTGGCGGTGTACGATGATGTCGCGCAGGGTAGCATCAAAAGCGCGGAATCTTCTATCTTGCACGTCACGACGTAAACCGCACGGGGCGCCTTTGCTTTACATCTGCATTCCCGCATACAACGAATCGGAAACGGTCGGTCTGCTTTTATGGCGGATCCGCCGTGTATTCCAGGACTATTCCCGGGAGTACGAGATCATCGTGTATGACGACGCCAGCACCGATGCGACGCGGGAGACCCTCGAGCCATATAAGGAAGTCATTCCTCTCAGCGTCATCGGAGGAAAGGAGCGTGTCGGGTATGGGCGGGCGCTCGAAGCGCTCTGCCGCGAGGTTACTCGAAAAACCCGCTATCCCCGGCGCGATGCAATGATCGTCATGCAGGCAGACTTCACGGATCAACCCGAGCAGATCCCCGAGCTCGTGAAAAGATTCGAAGGCGGCACGGATATCGTCACCACGGCGCAGACTTCCGCCGGCGCGCCAGTGCAGGTGAAGCGTCTCAAACATCTCAGCGACTGGATCCGAAAGATCGTCATGCCGCGCAACGCGCCGGCCGATGCCTTCACGACTTTTCGCTGCTATCGCATCACCGTCCTCAAGGACCTCATCAAGTCCGCCGGCGACGCGCCTTTCATCACGTCGGACGGTTGGGCCGCCAACGCGGAGCTTCTTTTTCGTACCGCTCCACTGGCGCGACGCATTGAAACTCTGGCACAAGAGCCGAGATACGACCTGCGCGTCCGCGGAACGCGGCTACAGCCTTTCGCGGGCGCTCTCGGCATTTACCGGGTCGGCCGGAACGCGCGCCGGCTCCTTGCGACAGGCACCTGATCATGAATCCAATTTTTGCTCGCACCGTTTCGCTTGCAATCGTCGCGCTCCTTCCGACCACTACAGCGCAAACGAAAACCGCTTTTACCGTCGGCGAGAGGATGGAATACGAAGTCCGCTTCGGACCGGTCAAGGTCGGGAACGGCCACATGGAAATAGTCGGCGTCGAGAACATTCGTGGGCGCGGCGCATTTCATACCGCGTTCTGGGTCCAGGGCGGGACGTTCTTCTACAAAGTGAACGACGTGTATGAGAGCTGGATCGACACCGCCAGCTTCTCCTCGCTCCGTTTCGTACAGCAGCTCGAAGAAGGCACCAACGAAAAGGAGAGACGATACGACATCTATCCCGATCGCAATGTGTATTTCGAGATGCACAAGAAGCCGCCGCGCGAGCATCCTGCGTCGCCGCAGCCACTCGACGACGGATCATTCTTGTATTTCATCAGAACGATTCCGCTCGTCGTCGGCCAGACGTACGACTTCAATCGTTACTTCCGTCCCGACCGTAACCCGGTTCGCATCCGCGTCCTTCGGCGCGAGAAGGTGACTGTCCCCGCCGGAATGTTCAACGCAATCGTAATCCAGCCTGTCATCAAAACCACGGGAATTTTTTCGGAAAACGGCCAGGCCCTTATCTGGCTGTCCGATGACGACCGGAAGATCGTCCTGCAGCTCAAGTCGAAGGTGTCCTTCGGCTCGCTCAATCTCTACTTGAAGTCGTACTTCACTCCTACTTCGAAGTAGCCGTTGCGATAGGTAGAAAAAAGAAGGGCACCACAATAAGTGGTGCCCTTTGCACGTCAGCTAATGCGATGGCGCTTAGTACTGTTGGACTCTCGTTTCCGTCCATCGCTCTTTGAGCCGCTGCGCCGTATTGGGACTCAGCACGCAGAGACCTAAATACAGAATTCCGCCAACGACGAGTAACTTGACTGCGAGAACAGCGGCCCAGATAACGAGACCGACGAGTCCGCCAAGGACATTGAAAACCAGTCCGGCGGCAAACATGCCGAGGACGACTAAGAGGCCGAGCATCAGAATGGCGCGCAACATAGGAAATCTCTCCGAAGGAGTTACATCCTGCCCTACGCCGGGCCGGGCCGACGGGTTTCAGGCAGTTTGATGAATCCGGATGTCGTAGTTGCCGGCCAGGGAGTGATAGGACTGTGCAGCGCGCTTGCTCTCGCGGAGCGCAAAGTGAAGGTCACCGTCGTGGGAGAGAGCGCCCCTGGAGAGGCGTCCCGTGCCGCCGCCGGAATGCTTGCTCCGTCCGTCGAGCGCGCATCCGCCGAAGCGGACACTTTCGGGCTAGCAGCGCGCGACCGCTACCCGGATTACTTGGACTATCTGCAGGAGCGAACCGGAATACGCGCGGCGCTCAACCGCAGAGGAATTCTTCAGATCGCGCTGTCGCCGGCGGGCGTTAAAGGCCTGCGTAAATCCGCACCGGCAACGAGCAGTTGGCTCGACCAAAGTGAGGTCTCGAAGCTCGAGCCCGCTCTCTCCCACTCGCTCGGCGCGGTCTACAATCCGCGAGACGGATGTGTCGATAACGTCGCACTGATGGAGGCGCTTCTCGCCGCGGTTCAGCGAACCCCACTCATCAGGCTATCGACGGGCCGCGTCACGCAGATCGATGCGACTGCGGAATCTGTGGCTGTCCGGCTAGCAGACGGCGGGGCGATTTCGGCGGAGCGCTTCATTTTGGCTGTCGGCGCCTGGTCTGCACATATCTCCGGCGCAGCGTTCGCCGCCGCCGTCTCTCCTGCCAAGGGCCAGCTGCTCGAGTATCACGGCGCTTCGCTCGGGCACGTTACGTACGGTCCGCGCGGATATCTGGTGCCCCGGGGGGCGGCCATAATCGCCGGCAGCACGATGGAGCGAACAGGATTCGACGCTTCCACGAGTGAAACCGGCATCGCCAAAATCCGCTCGGCAGCGGGGGAAATTTTGCCACGCCTCGCCAACGCGGAGCCGACCTCTTTTTGGGCGGGACTTCGGCCGCTGACACCCGATCTTCTTCCGCTCCTCGGACCCGATCCCTCGCGCCCCTCGATTATCTACGCTTGCGGCCACGGCAGAAACGGCATTCTCATGGCCCCCCTAACGGGGGATTTAGTCGCCGATCTCGTTACAGGATCACCACTTCCGCACGACCTGGCGCAATTTCGCCCGGACCGCTTTTAATGTAGATTGGCAGACTGGACATGAGCGAAACCCTCTATCAGATTCTCGGGCGCCACCGCTCCGAGCCGCTCCCGGAAAGAAAGCCGGGCTGGTTGAAAGTCAAAGCGCCTGGTGGCCCTAACTATTTGCGCCTCCAGCAGTTGATGCGCGACCTCGACCTGCACTCGGTTTGCGCCGAAGCGCACTGCCCCAACGTCGGCGAATGTTGGGAGCATGGGACCGCGACCTTTATGATCCTCGGCGACGTCTGCACGCGAAATTGTGCTTACTGCGCCGTCGCGCACGGCCGTCCCCCTGCGTATGACATCGCCGAGCCGTCACGCGTCGCCCAGGCGATCGCGGAGATGAACCTCCAGC
Organism: Gemmatimonadaceae bacterium; assembly: GCA_013816855.1. Taxonomy (GTDB): domain Bacteria; phylum Gemmatimonadota; class Gemmatimonadetes; order Gemmatimonadales; family Gemmatimonadaceae; genus UBA4720. The sequence continues at coordinate 13,154 of JACDDT010000004.1, read as the reverse complement.
ACGCTGTCATCACATCGGTGGACCGCGACGATCTCCCCGATTTCGGCGCCTACATCTTCGCCGAGACCATTCGTCAGATTCACGCCCGCGTGCCCGGCTGCTCCGTCGAAGTTCTCGTCCCGGATTTTCAAGGGAGCGAGTCGAGCATTACCGCTGTGCTCGAAGCCAGGCCCGAGATCTACAATCACAACACCGAGACGGTTCCGCGTCTCTACAAGAAAGCCCGGCCGGGCGGACGCTACCCGCGGGTGCTCGAGATTTTCCGTTTCGCGAAGCGTATTGCCCCCGCCATCCCGACAAAAACTGGAATCATACTCGGAATGGGCGAGACGATCGAAGAGGTCATCGAAGTGATGCGCGACCTCCGTGAAGTTGATGTTGATATCCTTACCGTTGGCCAATACCTCCGGCCCTCGAGCTCGCACATCGCTCTTGATCGCTACTACGCGCCGGAAGAATTCAAATACTTGAAGGACGTCGGAATGGAGATGGGTTTTCGCCACGTTGAATCAGGACCGCTCGTTCGCTCGAGCTACCACGCCTGGGAGCAGGTGCAGGCGGCCGGGGTATGAGCGCGGGCGCAAAGCCGGCGAAGGAGCGCAAAAGCGCAGAGAGCGCGCGCGCGGAGAAACCGCTTCCGGAAAAAATCTCCGGGACCGACGTCGCCATGCGGAAGGAGCTCCTTCGCTCCATGCTGCTTCAGCGCCGATTCGAGGAGAAGTGCGCGGAAGCATACGCGCTCGGAAAGATTGGTGGATTCTGCCACCTCTATATCGGACAGGAAGCAATCTCGACCGGCACAATGTCGATGCTCCGCCCCGACGATTACGTCATCACCGCTTACCGTGATCACGGGCAGGCGCTGGCTCGCGGGATCTCTCCGCGCGCCATCATGGCCGAGCTTTTTGGCCGCGCGGATGGCTGCTCGCACGGCAAGGGCGGCTCCATGCACATCTTTGATTCCGCCACGAACTTCCTCGGCGGACACGGCATCGTCGGCGGTCACGTTCCAGTTGCTGCGGGCGTCGGCTTCGCAATCAAGTACAAGGACGGCGATCAGGTTTGCGTCTGCTTCTTTGGCGAGGCGGCGGTGAACATCGGCGCGTTCCACGAAGCGCTCAACATGGCGTCGCTGTGGAATCTCCCCGTCATCTTCATCATTGAGAACAATCGCTACGGGATGGGAACCGCTATTTCGCGCTCGACCGCGAATGAAGACGTAATCGTCCGCGCCAAGGGATACCGCATGATCGGAGAATCCGTGGACGGCCAGGATCTTTTCGCCGTTCGCGATTGCGTCGGACGCGCCATTGAGCGCGGGAGAAAAGAAAAGCGTCCCACTCTCATCGAGTTGCGCACTTATAGGTTCATGGGCCACTCGATGTCCGATGCCGTCGCCGGAACCTACAGGTCTCGCGAAGAGCTCGAGGAGAACATGAAGCGCGATCCGATTCTCCTCCTGCACCAGTTCATGCACGAGCACGACGAGCTGAGTGAAGGCGAGCTCTCCAAGATCGATGACGATGCCAAAGCCGCGGCGCAGGACGCGTGGGACTTTGCCGACGCGAGTCCGGAGCCCGCTCCCGAAGAGCTGTGGACCGATGTGCTCGCCGAGTCGGAGTCCTAGATGGCCGTCATGACCTACCGTGAAGCGCTTACGTCCGCGCTTCGCGAAGAGCTGGCGCGAGACGACCGCGTTTTCCTCATGGGCGAGGAAGTCGCGCAGTACAACGGCGCGTACAAAGTCTCCAAGGGATTGCTCGACGAGTTCGGCCCGCGTCGCATTGTCGATACTCCGATCACTGAGCTTGGCTTCGCCGGCGTGGGCGTCGGCGCCGCGATGGTCGGGCTGCGGCCTGTCGTCGAGTTCATGACGTGGAACTTCGCGCTTCTCGCTCTAGACGAAGTCGTCAACGCCGCCGCGAAGATGCTCTACATGTCCGGCGGTCAATACAAGATGCCGATGGTGTTCCGGGGACCGAACGGCAGCGCACTCCAGCTCGGCGCGCAGCATTCGCAGGCTTGGGAGAGCTGGCTCGCTCACATTCCCGGACTCAAGGTTCTTACTCCCGGAACTCCCGCGGACGCGAAAGGTCTTTTGAAGTCTGCGATTCGGGATGACAATCCGGTCGTCTTCCTCGAAGGCGAGATGCTCTACAATACCAAGGGCGAAGTCCCGGAAGAGGATTACCTCATTCGGATCGGTAAAGCCGATCTTAAGCGTGAAGGCGAGCACTGCACCATCGTCACTCACGGAAAGATGGTCCTCGTCGCCATGCAGGTAGCGGACGCACTCGCCAAGGACGATATCAGTATCGAAGTCGTCGACCTTCGCACCATACGCCCGATGGACGTTGAGGCGATTGCGCAGTCCGTGCAGAAAACGAATCGCGCCGTCGTGCTCGAGGAAGGATGGGAGATCTGCGGAGTCGGCGCGCAGGTCGTTGATTTCATACAGCGCGAGTGCTTCGACGATCTAGACGCACCCGTTATCCGCGTGCACCAGGAAGACGTTCCTATGCCTTACGCGAAGAATCTCGAGAAAGCAGCGAAGCCCGACGCCGCAAAGACAATCGCAGCCGTGCGAAAAGTCATGTACCTCGACTAGCCCACTATGGCGACGAAAGTTGTGATGGAGGCGCTCTCCCCGACGATGGAAGAGGGGCGTCTCGTTAAATGGCTGAAGAATGAAGGCGACGCCGTGAAATCCGGTGACGTCCTCGCTGAAGTCGAAACCGACAAGGCGGTGATGGAGCTCGTCGCCCGCGGAGACGGCGTGCTTCGAAAGCGCATCGCGAATGAAGGCGACGCAGCGCCAGTCGGAACTCTGCTTGCTGTCATCGGCACCGCGGACGAAAACGTCGACAGCATCGTTGCGTCATCAGGTGCGCCTGCGGCCGCGACAGCTCCGGCGGCACAGGCCGCTCCGGCCGAAGCTTCCGCGCCAGGTGAGACGTCAGTGCCGGCATCTCCCGCTCAGTCGCAGGGTGAGACGCCCGCTCCGCCGCAAGAGAAAAGCGCTTCCGCTCCGATTGTGGCTTCGTCCGGCCGAGCCCCCGGTGACGCTCCGCGTCGCGCAGCGGGAAATGGATCGCGCCCATCTGCACCGCCTCCTGTCGCCGCAGCCGGGGGACGGCAGCGTTCGTCACCGCTCGCGCGGCGGCTTGCGTCCGATCGCGGAATACCACTCGGCTCCATCAGTGGATCCGGCCCCGGCGGGCGAATCGTCAAGCGCGACGTAGAAACCGCTGTCGCGTCAGGCGGCCAGTCACGCTCCCCGGCGACAGCGCGCGCTCAGCTCGAGGGCGACTACAAGGATATTCCGCTCACGCAGATCAGAAAGACGATCGCGAAGCGTCTCGCCGAATCAAATGGACCCGTTCCGACATTTTTCCTCACCGTCGAGTTGGATGTAACGCGCGCCTCCGAGCTTCGCGAAGAGCTGGCTTCGATGGGCGATCAGTACAAAGTGTCGTTCAACGACATCGCCATCCGGGCCGTGGCGATGGCGCTTGCCGAGCATCCTGAAGTCAACGCGCATTGGCTCGGCGACAAGATCCGCCAGTTCAATCGCATCCACGTGGGAATGGCGGTTGCGGTCGAAGACGGCTTGATCACGCCCGTGATTTTCGACGCCGATAGAAAGAGAATGTGGGACATCTCCGCGGAAGCGAAGACGCTCGCCGGCAAGGCGCGCGACCGCAAGCTCACGCCCGAGCAGTACACCGGCTCGACTTTCTCCGTATCGAACCTCGGGATGTTCGGCATCGATCAATTCACCGCGATCATCAATCCGCCGGAAGCGGGAATCATCGCCGTCGGTGGCGTCGAGGAGAAGCCAGTCGTCGTTGAAGGAACCGTCGTCCTCCGCAAGCGCATGCGCATCACCATGAGCTGCGACCATCGCGTCATCGACGGAGCAACGGGCGCGAAATTTCTTCAGACCGTACGCCGCCTCATCGAGAATCCCGTCGCGCTGATCGTCTGAAGATCGCGTGACTAACATCTACACATCACATTGGAAATTTCATGGCCACGTTTGACGTGATCTTCATCGGCGGTGGACCCGCCGGTTATGTCGGTGCCATCCGCTCCGCGCAGCTCGGAATGTCGGTCGCCGTTATCGAGCGCGAAGCCCTCGGCGGTACCTGCGTTCTCTGGGGATGTATCCCGGCAAAAGCGCTGCTCGAAGCCGCGGCCATTGCCACGAAGCTCACACACTCCGCTGAGTTCGGAGTGACAGCCGGCAACGTTACCCTCGACTACGGCGTGGCGATGAAGCGCTCCCGCGGCGTCAGCACCCAAAACTCGAAGGGCGTCGAGTTTCTCTTCAAGAAAAACAAAGTCACTTACATCAAGGGCACGGCGAAGCTCGCAGGGAAGAACTCTGTATCGGTTAAGGGCGCCGACGGCAAAGAGGAAAAGCACGAAGCGAAGAAGGCGGTCGTCATCTCTACCGGTTCGCGCGTGCGCGGCTTGGCGAAGGCCGGTCTTGAGCTGAACAAGACGACGGTGATTTCGTCCGATGAGGCGCTCATCCTGGAGAAGGCGCCGAAAACACTCGCAGTTGTCGGAGCGGGAGCGGTGGGATGCGAATTCGCCGACGTATTCGCCGCCTTTGGATCGCAGGTCACGCTCATCGATATCGCGCCGACGATTCTTCCGCTCGAAGACGCAGACTCGAGCGCGGAGCTCACCAAGAGCTTCAAGAAGCGAAAGATCGAAATTCTCACAGGCGCGAAGATCAGCGACGTGCAGATCGGTAAGACGTCGGTGAAGATGAACATCGAGAGCGGTGGCGCCAAGAAATCGCTCGAAGTCGAAAAAGTGCTCGTCGCCGCAGGGCGTGCTCCCAACGTCGAAGACCTTGGACTGAAGGAAAACGGCGTGCAGGTCGACGATCGCGGGTTCATCAAGATCACGCCGAAGATGGAGACCACCGCGAAGGGCATTTACGCGATCGGTGACGTCGCCGGGCCGCCGATGCTCGCCCACAAGGGCTCACGCGAAGGTGTAGTTCTCGCCGAATACCTGGCTGGGCAAAAGCACGTGCACCCGGTGAACTACGGCAACATTCCGAACGCGACATACTGTCATCCAGAGGTTGCGTCGATCGGCATGACGGAACAGCAGTGCAAGGACAAGAAGCTCGACTACAAGATCGGCCGCTTTCCCTTTTCCGCCAACGGACGTGCCCGCACCTCGGGCGAGACCGACGGCTTCGTAAAGATCATTCGCGACGCGAAGTACGGCGAAATACTCGGTGCGCACATCGTCGGCGCGCACGCGACCGAGCTTATCCACGAGATCGCCGTTGCACGGGAGAACGAATACACCGTCGAGGAGCTCGATCTCGCCATCCACGCACATCCGACGCTGTCGGAAGCCGTTGCCGAAGCGGCCCTCGATTCGCTGGGGCGGGTCATCCACGCGTGATCGCCGGGAGGATCGTTGTCGGAGCGTGAGCTCTGGATTGTCCGACAGGGTGTCACATCCTACGCTGAGATCCTCGAGCTGCAACGACGCATCGCAGCAGCACGCATCACCGGTGAAATAAGCCAGGACGTTCTGCTCGCGCTCGAACACTCTCCGGTCATCACCCTCGGCCGGTCGTCAAAAGAACAGAATCTCGTCGCTTCGAAAGATTTTCTGGCTTTGCGCGGCGTGGAGCTCCACGAAGTGGAGCGCGGAGGTGACGTGACCTTTCACGGGCCCGGCCAGCTCGTCGGGTATCCCATCATCGATCTCAAGCGCCACAAGCAAGATCTTCACTGGTATCTGCGCCAGCTCGAGCAGGCGACTATCGACACGCTCGCAAAGTTCGGCATCCAAGCAGAGCGCAGCACCGGCTACACCGGCGTTTGGACGAAAGGAAAGAAGATCGCGTCAATCGGCGTTCATGCGCGCGACTGGGTCACGTGGCATGGCCTCGCTCTCAACGTGAGTACTGACCTTTCCTTCTTCGATTTCATCGTGCCCTGCGGCATCGCCGGTGTCGTGATGACATCAATAGAACGCGAAACCGCCGAGGCAGTGACGGTCGAGCGCACCGCAGAGGTTTTCGCGGCGCAGCTTGCTTCGTTATTCGATCTTACACCGGTTGAGACGTCTGTCGCCGAACTCTTTGAGGCAGCCGCGTGAGCGAAGCGATCATCTATCCCGCGCGCGATCGAACCGTCGAGCCCGGCCAGACGCGCGACTTCGCCGCCGAGCTGAATGCGGAGCAGGCGAAAGCAGCCACTCACGGTGATGGCCCGCTGCTGATTATCGCGGGTGCTGGAACCGGGAAAACCCGCACACTCGTCTATCGCGTAGCGCATCTCATCGATCGCGGCGTGCCGGCAGATCGCATTCTTCTCCTCACCTTCACGCGCCGAGCCGCACAGGAGATGCTCGCCCGCGCCGAGCGTCTCGTCGGGGGGAATAGCCGGCGCGTGCACGGCGGAACGTTTCACGCGACGGCGCACCGTCTCCTCCGGAAGTACGGTCCGTCTGCCGGGTTGTCGAAGGATTTCACCATTATGGACCAGGGCGACTCCACCGACCTGATGCAGCTCTCGCGAGCGCAGCTCGGTTACGCGTCAATGGGAAAGCGATTCCCGAAGAAAGAGACGCTTCAGTACGTGTACTCGCGCCACATCAACACCGGTTTCTCCGTCGAAGACATCGTTCGCGACGACTACGGGCAGTTCGTCGAGTACCTGGAAGATTTCACGAAAATTTTCGCCGACTACACGAAGCGAAAGCAGGAGCGGAATCTCGTCGACTACGACGATCTGCTTTTGTTCTGGGCACTCATGCTCGAAGCCTCTCCCGAGCTGCGCGATCGGATCGGCGGACTGTACGACCACGTTCTCGTGGACGAGTATCAGGATACGAACACGCTGCAAGCGCGAATCCTCAAAGGCATGTGCGTTCGCCATAGCAACATCACCGTGGTAGGCGACGACGCGCAGAGTATTTACTCCTTCCGCGGCGCGAACTTCCGGAACATCCTCGATTTTCCGAAGCAGTTCGCGGGCGCTACGACGGTGACCCTGGAGCAGAACTACCGCTCGACGAAGCCGATTCTCGACGTGACGAACACGCTCATCTCGCGCGCGGCGGAGCGCTTTACCAAGAACCTTCGCACCGAGCGCGAAGGCGGCGAACAGCCGTGGCTCGTTTGCGCGCGCGACGAGCAGCAGCAGACACGCTTCGTGGTTGACCGCATTCTCGAGCTCCACGAGGAAGGAACTCCGCTGCGCGAGATTGCGGTTCTCTTCCGCGCCGGCTACATGTCTGCCGATTTGGAGATCGAGCTCACCAACCGGAAGATCCCGTTCGAGAAGTGGGGCGGGCTGAAGTTTCTCGAGGCGGCGCACGTCAAAGACGTGCTAGCATTCCTCCGCATAATCGAGAATCCGCGCGACGAAGTGAGCTGGTACCGCCTGCTCCTGCTTCTCCCGGGAATCGGCGATGCGACTGCGCGCGCCGCGATCGATTCGATGGCGTCGGCCGCATGGCAGTCCGGAGCGTTCGGAAGATTCTCTCCGCCGCCGCGCGCGAGGGCCGCCCACGGTGCTCTCGTATCTCTGCTTGAGACGCTCCGCTCAGGACAAACTCCCGAGGATGCGCAGGTCGCGCTCGAGATCGCCAATGTTCGCCGTCTCTATGACGACATCCTGCGCGAGCGCTACGACAAGCCCGAGCCGCGGCTCGCGGATCTCGATCAGCTCCAGGTGATTGCCGCGGGTTACCCCGATCGCGCGACGTTTCTTTCCGCACTCGCCCTCGAGCCGCCGCAGGCCTCTCAGGATCTCGCCGGCGGGAGCAAGGAAGACGAGGACTGCCTCGTGCTCAGCACGGCGCATTCTTCGAAGGGAAAAGAATGGGACGCCGTGTTTCTCATCTGGGCGGTGGACGGATGGTTCCCCTCGGCGAGATGCCTCAACAGCGACGAAGGAACAGAGGAAGAGCGCCGACTCATGTACGTTGCGCTCACCCGCGCGCGCAATCACCTTCTCGTCACCTACCCACTCAACGCTTACTCCACTCGGCGAAGCTCCGACTATTCGCTCGACCAGCTCTCGCGTTTCATGGACAAAGGAGTGCGCGACAAGATGCAGCGCGTTGCACTCGGGTCCGGCGACTCTCCGGCGGTGAACGTCGACACGGCGCCACCGGCGGCACAGGTGCTCGACCTGAGGGCGCTGCTTCGGTCAAAGTTTGGGGCGACCTCATAGCTGAAAACCAAACGGAACCGATAACTGGAAGCCGGGACGGACTGTTAACTGAGACCGAACACGTACCAGTCTCAAGTAGCCCAGTAGCCCGGCAAAAAATGTCAAGGACTCTACGACGCCACAAAGCAGCAGAGGGCGAGCTGTCAGTTGGCCAGTTGGGCCGACAGGTCAATCCAGCAGTAAGCTGAAAAACTGAGCTACTGTGCTACTGGCAACGGGTACGTGTTCAGTCTCAGTTGCAGTTCGCAGTTCTCAGTGTGCCCACCGTAACGAATCCGCACGAACGCCAACCCATGTCCTGACCGCCCCGAACGGGTCTTCCGGTTTCGCCTTCGCCAGGGAAATGATCCTCCCGATCGTGTGGCGAAGAATCCTCCCTTCCCTTTCGTACACATCGTCGAACAGCTGCAAATCACTCGCGTACACCCGTCTCGCGAGAAGCGATGCATTATCGAGCGGAGTGCGCTGCGCGTAACGCGGATTGATCGTTTGCAGCTTTGGCGCGATCTCCGCAATGAGCGCGGCCCTCGCTGCGGTGTACACCGTATCGCGCACCGCTATCCTCCACGCCTTGTCATCCGGATGCGCGTGGTAAGCGGAATCGAGCGAGCGGATGAGATGCGCCCAGAACGCGGCGAGGAGCTTGTCGTCTTCCCATCGCGCGTCGAGCAGTTTCGCGCTCGAGTCCGACCCCCGCGTTCTGAAGAATGCTGCCGCTCCACGTGCTCCCACGAACATCGCGAACGACTCGTTGAAGGACGCCTGTCCCGCCGCGTAGAACGTGTTGTGGGTCAGCTCGTGAATGACCGTGTTCGCGAGGTCGATCGAATCCCGGCGGAGCGAGGTGTTCAGAAGAGGATCGTTGAACCAACCGAGCGTGCTGAACGCATCCGACGGCCGAAGGTAAGTGTCGAACCCGTCCTCGCGGAATTTTTGCTGCGCTCTCTTGGCTGCAGCGAAATCAAAGTACCCTTTGTACGGCACAGTACCCACAATAGGGAACCACCAGGTATACGGCTTTAGGGCATCGCGGTAAGCGGCGGATAGGACAAGCACTAGAGTGTCGCTATCAACATGCGAAAATGTCGTGAAACTGTCTTTAGTTTTCAGTCTTATTGAATCCTTGGCATATTGCCGGGCTGCCAATACGACTTTAAGCTTCCGCCGTTCGGCTTCCGAGGTCTCGCGATTGGCCACCATCTCCGCGATGGATTTTCGCCGGCTGAGGATCTTCGCTTCCTCCCACGCGCCACGACTCAAATAGCAAGCGGTTGGCGCAGCGAAAATCAGCATTATCAGAGCGAGAAACGCTATCGCCAACAACGGGCGTCGCATATTCTTACTATGTGTCATTCGTTCACCTTCATTGCCACTCCGAATACTCCCTTTTAGACGGCGCAAATCGCATAGATGACCTGATCAACAGGGCTCTTGAGTTCGAGCAGCCGGCCCTGGCAATCACCGATCACGGTAACCTTCACGCGGCGTGGGAGTTCCAGGAAAAAGCCAAAAAAGCAGGCATCCGTCCGATTATCGGCATGGAAGCCTATGTGGCGCCTGGAGATCGGCGTGCCCGCGAGCGTGTCAGCGGCGACCGGGGAAAGCCCTATTACCACCTGGTTCTCCTCGCTCAAAACGCTGTCGGCTACCGGAATCTAGTGAAGCTCTCCTCCTTGGCCTACACGGAGGGCTTTTACTCCAAGCCCCGCGTCGACCGCGAGCTCCTCGCCAAGTTCAATGAAGGGATCATCGTTTCCTCGGCCTGCATGGCCGGTGAAGTAGCGAGCAATCTCCTCTCAGACAATTTCGACGCCGCCCGCGAGGCCGCTGAGTGGTACGCGAACGTTTTCAAGGATCGCTACTACCTCGAGGTTCAGGCGCATCATTCGGAAAATCAGGACGATCTCAACCGGCGGGTCTTCCAGCTCGCTGAGGAGGTTGGCTTGCCTGTCGTCGCCACCAACGACGCGCATTTCCTGAGACGCGAAGATCATGATTCGCACGACATCCTCCTCTGCATCGGCCTCGGAAAAGATTGGACCGATACGAACAGGATCAAGTACGACGAAGGTCTCTACTTCAAGAACGCCGATGAGATCTCCGCCGCGTTCCCCGGGCGACGCGACGTCCTCGAGAACACGCTCAAGATCGGAGAGGAAGCAAGCGTTCAGCTTTCGAAGCAGTACCGCGTCCCGTCCTTTCCCCTCCCTGCCGACATCGGGAGCGAGAACGATCTCCTCGTTCAACTCGCCGAGGCCGGCGCGCGCGAACGGTACGGCGATCCTTTGCCGGCGAATGTGAGAGAGCGTCTCGACTACGAGCTCGCCGTCATCACCGGCACCGGATACGCAGGCTACTTCCTCATCGTCGCCGATTTCATCAAGGCCGCCCGCGATCGCGGAATCCCAGTAGGACCGGGCCGCGGATCGGCCGCCGGTTCCCTTGTCGCGTACGCTCTCCGCATCACCGACGTCTGCCCGATCAGGTTCGATCTCCTCTTCGAACGGTTTCTCAATCCCGAGCGCGTCTCGATGCCCGACATCGACGTCGATTTCTGCTTCGAGCGCCGCGGCGAAGTAATCGAATACGTGAGGCAGAAGTACGGCCGCGACTCCGTCGGCCAGATCATCACCTTCGGAACTCTCAAGTCGCGCGCGGCCATCAAGGACGTCGGCCGCACACTTGGCTTCACCCCCGCCGAAACGGATTGGCTCGCGAAGCTGATTCCGAATCAGCCGAATTTCTCGCTCACCGTGAAGGAAGCGATCGAGCGCATTCCTGAAGTGAAGGAGCTTTACAACATCAGGAAGGATGACGCGGGCGAGACGCGCGACAAGAAGACGCGCTACAAGCAGCTTCTAGACTACGCCATCAAGCTCGAAGGTCTTTCCCGTCACGCGGGTGTGCACGCGGCTGGCATCGTCATCGCGCCGGGCCCCCTCTCGGATTACGTCCCCATCTGCACCGCTCCTTCGAAGGGCGCAGGCGGAAGGGAGTTCGGCGAAGAATCGATCGTCGTAACGCAGTACGACATGAATGCGCTCGAGAAGGCGGGGATGCTTAAGATGGACTTCCTCGGCCTCACCACGCTCACCGTCGTCACCGATGCAATCGCCGGAATCAAGGCGAGGACAGGTTCCGCGCCGGACCTCGACAATCTTCCGCTCGACGATACTGAGACCTACAGGCTTCTCCGCGCGGGAAAGACTGCAGGAGTATTTCAGTTCGAGTCACCGCTCGCAACCGACATGCTGCGCTCGATGCGCGCCGACCGGTTCGACGATCTCGTCGCCTCGAACGCATTGATGCGTCCCGGTCCGCTAGACGCGGGAATGCATCGCGTCTACATGAAGAGGAAGCGGGGCGAAGAAGCGGTGACGTATGTGCTTCCGGAGCTCGAACCGATTCTTTCCAGCACCTACGGTGTCATCACCTACCAAGAGCAGGTGATGCGCATCGCGCAGACGCTCGCGGGAATTTCTCTCGCCGAAGCCGACATCCTCCGTAAGGCGGTCGGAAAGAAGGACGCCGAGCTAATTCGCGAGGAGCTCGGGAAGTTCATCACGAAAGCCGTCGACCGCGGCTTCGACAGGAAGATCATCGAGGACATCGCCGGGCAGCTTGAGACGTTCGGCCGTTACGGGTTCAACAAGTCGCACTCCGTCGCGTATTCGATCATCTCCTACCAAACGGCTTGGCTGAAGACGCACTATCCTGCCGACTTCATGGCTGCCCTCCTCTCGTCGCAGATCGGCGATACGGACAGCGTCGTTAAATACATCAACGAAGCGCGGCAGCTCGCAGTGCCGGGCGCGCCGAAGCCCGGTCTCGAGATTCTGCCGCCCGACGTTAACGAATCCGGCTACAAATTCACCGTCGTCGGCGAGACGCGCCTGCGTTTCGGGCTCGGCGCGATCCGCAACGTCGGCCGCACCGCAATCGATTCTATCCTCGAGGCGCGCAACAAGGGCGGACCTTTCAAGACGGTGTTCGATCTTTGCGAGCGCATCGACCTCCGTATTTGCAACAAGCGCGTGCTCGAGGCGCTCGTTGCGTCGGGGGCGCTAGACTCCCTCGGCGGACACCGCGCGCAACTGTCAGCGGCTCTCGATACCGGCATTCGCGAGGCGTCACTCAAGCAGGAGGAAGCAGTCAGCGGCCAGGGATCCCTCTTTGGCACTGTCGCGCCCTCCGGTGCGATCGTGCACGCCGAGCTTATTCTTCCGACCATAGCGCCGTGGAAGGAATCGGAGCGGCTTACCAGAGAAAAGGAAATTCTTGGCTTCTATATTTCAGGCCACCCGCTTGAGCCTTTCCGCTCGGACTGCGAGCTCAACCGCACTCACAACGTTGCCGACATTGGGGCGTGGCGAGCCGGGCCGATGAAGCTCGCCGCCGTTCTCACCGCAATCAAACCGCAGCTTAGCAAAAAATCAGGGAAAGAATTTGCGCGTATCGTCGTCGAGGATTTTTCCGGCTCCGCCGAAGTGCTTGTTTTTCCCGACACGTGGGAAAAAGAAAAGAGAAATGCGGAGACCGACATTCCCGTGCTGCTGAGCGGCGCGTTTTCCGCACGCGACGAGAGTGCGGACAATCCCGCGTTCATCGTCGAGAAGATCGAGCGCCTCGCCGACCTTCGCAGCAACGGCCAGATGCTGCTCGCCATCGATTTGCCGAGAGGCCTTACCCCCGATGTCATTAGCGACGTGCGCGCCATCGTCGATCTCTATCCTGGAAACGCGCAGCTCGAGCTGCGTTGGAATGAAGATGGTCGCGTCGAGCGACTGCGCTCCCGGTCTCTTCGCGTCGGGGTGGACGGAGCGCTCCTCGCGCTGCGCGATCTACTCGGCGAATCATCCGTCACTCTGAAGCGGGCTAGTTAATTATGGCAAGCTCAGCCACAACACTAGAATTCGAGAAGCCGATCGC
>JACDDT010000154.1 GCA_013816855.1 Gemmatimonadaceae bacterium | reverse complement strand
CACCTTCGCCGCGCTGCCCCCAGATCGTCGTCCTGCGCCGTCGGTCGCCGCTTACGACGAGCTGTTGCCCCGCCGGGCGGCCGCCTCCACCCAGTCCGGCGCCGCCGCGCCGGGCGCAAGTTCGGAGGTGTCATGAGCCAGCCCCGGCTGCGTAGCCGCGCGATGACCGAGCAGGCCGCCCAGGCCGCGGTGGACCAGGCCTGCCGCGCTTTGCGGCTGCCCACGATCCGCGCACGGGTCGATGAAATCGCCGCCGCGGGGCAGCGCGAACAGCTGAGCTACTGGGGTTTCCTGGCCGAGCTGCTGCTGGCCGAGTGCGACGACCGCGACCGCCGCCGCTCGGCGCGGCGGATCAAGGACGCCGGCTTCCCCCGCGAAAAATGGTTGGACGATTTCGATTTCGAGGCCAACCCATCGATCAACCCAGCCACCATCCACACCCTCGCTCGTTGTGATTGGGTCCGCAAGGGTGAACCGTTATGTTTGATCGGGGACTCCGGCACCGGGAAGACACATCTACTCATCGCGTTGGGCACGGCGGCCGCCCAACAAGGTTTCCGGGTCAGATATAGTCTGGCGACGAAGCTGGTGAACGAGCTTGTCGAAGCCGCCGACGAGCGTCAGCTGGCCCGCACCATCACCCGCTATGGTCGGGTCGATCTCCTGTGCATTGACGAGTTAGGTTATATGGAATTAGACCGGCGGGGGGCGGAGATGCTGTTCCAAGTCCTTACCGAGCGAGAAGAAACCGCAAGCGTCGCCATAGCAAGTAACGAAAGCTTCAGTGGCTGGACAAAGACGTTCACCGATCCCAGGCTCTGCGCGGCAATCGTCGACCGTTTAACCTTCGCGGGAAATATCCTGGAAACCGGCACCGACTCCTACCGCCTGGCCCACGCACGCGCGCAACGCCTCACCACCTGATGACCGCACACCATGAATATCGTTACAGCCCAACCGGGCCCCCGGGCCCCTGCCCGAACCACCCCAGCTGCCTGGTCCTGCGCTGCCAGCGCTGGCTCTGCCCACGCACCTTCCACTCACCGCTCCACCAGCCAGGCCAACCCCGCCGCTACTGCAGCCCAGCCTGCCGAGTCGCCGAACACCGCAGACTCCACATGTGATCACCGTGGCTGCAACACCCAACACCGGCACAGGGCAGGAACCGCTTCAAACACCAGGGGTCGGCCGCTGACAGCACACAACTCCCCAGTCCCGACAAGCCATGAACCACACCGGGAAACCACACCCCTGGAGCCAGAACTGGTGACGACAGGTGGGGCCAGATCACTTGACGACACTCACCGGCAGGTTGCGGCCACCGGCGACCTCTCGGTGCAGGCCCTCGCAGACGAGCTCGCTGCCTATCCGGGAGCGAACGCCGCGCCCGCGACCAACGAGATCCGTCGTACCTCTGCGCCTTCGCTGCGACGACGGTGAGCTCGCGTTCTTCAGCACCGTCACGACCTTCGGGACTCCGATGGACGTCATGGTCTCCGAGCTGGCGATCGAATCGTTCTTCCCAGCCGACGACCACACCCGCCAAGCCGTCACCCGTTCCGCACGGGCTCGGGCGGCGGCGACCGCGGCGAAGTCCGGCGACGGTCACGTGTTAGACGAAGGTGAACCTCACCATGGCAGCTATCGACCGCTGATGTCCGAGCAGCGCGCTGAGCGCATCCACCAATGGCATGAGGGCGCCTACCGCCGAGCAAGGGCCATCACCAGCGGTGACCAGACCTTCTCCTGTCTTGGTTGGACTCTGGTCGTGACGCCGCAGGTCATGCCGATCACGCCGGTGTCCGATCTGCTCGGCGAAGCAGTGCTTGCCGAGGTCAAGGGCGGCGACCGGGTGCTGGACATGGGAACAGGCAGCGGTGTCAACGCCGTCCTCGCAGCCTCCAAAGCCGCCAGGGTCCTCGCTCGCGGTTGACATCAACCCACACGCCCTGGCAGCCGCCCGCGACAACGTCCTGCGCAACGGTGTCGCCGACCGAGTCGAAGTCCGCCGCAGCGATGTCTTCAGCGACGTCGACGGCATCTTCGACCTGATCGTTTTCGACCCGCCGTTCCGCTGGTTTGCCCCTCGCGACTTCCTCGAAGCCGCCACCACGGATGAGAACTATGGCGCCATGACGAGGTTCTTTCGCCAAGCCCGGCGACACCTGGCAGACGGCGGTCGGATGCTGATCTTCTTCGGTACCTCCGGAGACTTGGCCTACATTCAGCAGCTCATTAACCACGGGGCTTCCACAGTGAGGTGGTGGCCCGGCGCAACGTCGTCGAGGACGGCTGGAACGTCGACTACTTCACTTTCCGCCTGACAGTGTGATCAGACCCGATTCCGCGAGTAACAGCATGAGATGATCTTCGGTTCTGGTTTGCGATCTTTTGGTGGCTGTTTTCGGGGTGTGGGCA
>JACDDT010000153.1 GCA_013816855.1 Gemmatimonadaceae bacterium | reverse complement strand
TCTTCTGTGGGGACACCACCGTCAACATCGATCCAACCGCCGAGCAGCTTGCGCAGATCGCGCACGCGGCGGGCCGGGTCGTAAAGCTGCTGGGAATGACGCCGCGGATCGCGATGCTCTCCTTCTCTAACTTCGGCTCGGTGCGTCATCCGCACGCCGAGAAGGTGGCGAAGGCGGTTGAGATTCTTCGCAAGCGCGATCCGTCGGTGGTGGTGGACGGTGAGATGCAGGCGGACACGGCGGTAGATGAAGGGATTCTGAAGTCGCAGTATCCGTTCAGTGCTTTGAAGGAGATGGCGAACGTGCTCATCTTCCCGAACCTGAGCGCGGGCAACATTGCTTACAAGCTGCTCGACCATTTGGGGAACGCGACGGCAATCGGCCCTATTCTGCTGGGAATGAATAAAGCGGTGCACGTGCTCGAGCTGGGCGCCGACGTTGAAGACATAGTGAACATGGCAGCGGTGGCGGTGATGGACGCGCAGGAGAACGCGAAAGCGTCCGCGAAACACGCCGCCCGCGCAGAATTGACTACGCCCAAAAAAGGGCTTTAGAGGATCGAAGCAATGGCAACGGAAATGAAAGAGGCCCAAGGGCGGCAGCGCGCAAAAGTCGCGCGCGAGAGCAGCGTCGGACTTTCGAAGCAGGGATTGAAGCCTACCGGGGAAGTCCACTGGAATCTTCTTCCGCCCGAGCTAATCACGGCAGCGCTGCGCCGTGGAGAGGGTGAGCTCGCCGACATGGGTCCGTTCGTGGGCGTGACGTCACCGCATACGGGCCGCTCGCCCAACGACAAGTTCGTGGTGAAGGAGCCGGCGACCGAGAACGACGTTGACTGGGGTAAAGTCAACCAGCCGATCTCCGCGGAGCAGTACAACACCCTCAAGTCCGAAGTGCAGAATTATTTGAACGGCGCGAAGGAGCTGTTCGTCGAGGATCTCTACTGCGGCGCGGATCCGGCGTTCCGTCTTTCGGTGCGTTACGTCTCGCCAAACGCGTGGCACATGGCGTTCGTGCGGAACATGTTCATCCGCCCGGAGATGAGCGAGCTGCCGACGTTCGATCCCAACTTCACCGTGCTGCACGCGCCGGAGTTCCAGGCGGACCCGGCGAAGCACGGCACGAAGACGACGACGTTCATCATTTTGAATCTCGCCGAGCGTACGATTCTGATTGGCGGAACACGCTACGCGGGTGAGCTGAAGAAGTCGATGTTCACGGTTATGAACTACTTGCTGCCAAAGCAGGGCGTGCTCTCGATGCACTGCTCCGCAAACATCGGCAAGGACGGCGACTCGGCGCTCTTCTTCGGACTTTCGGGAACGGGCAAGACGACGCTTTCGGCGGATCCGAAGCGCGGACTGATTGGTGACGACGAGCACGGCTGGTCGAAGGATGGGATCTTCAACTTCGAGGGCGGCTGCTACGCGAAGGCGATTCACCTTTCGGCGGAGAGCGAGCCGGACATTTATCGCACGACGCAGATGTTCGGGACGATCCTCGAGAACGTGGTGCTCGATGCGAACAAGAAAGTCGAGTTCGGCAATCAGTCGATCACGGAGAATACGCGCGCGTCGTACCCGCTCAACTATATAAAGAACTACGTGCCGAGCGGCCGCGGCGGGCATCCGAAGAACGTGGTGTTCTTGACGGCGGATGCGTACGGAGTACTGCCGCCGATCGCGCGACTGTCGCCCGAGCAGGCGATGTACTACTTCCTGTCGGGATACACGGCGAAAGTCGCGGGGACGGAGCGTGGGGTGAAGGAGCCGCAGGCGACATTCAGCGCGTGCTTCGGCGCGGTGTTCCTGGTGTGGCATCCGACGAAGTACGCGCAGATGCTCGGCGAATTATTGAAGGAGCACAAGTCGCACGTGTGGCTTGTGAACACCGGCTGGAGCGGCGGCGCGTATGGCACCGGCAAGCGGATGAAGCTGTCGTACACGCGCGCGATGGTGAACGCTGCGCTGCACGGCGAGCTGGACGACGTGGCGACGAAGAAGGATCCGGTGTTCGGACTCGAGATTCCGACGACGATCGAGAAAGTGCCGAGCGAGATATTGAATCCTCGCGACACGTGGAAAGACGGCGCCGCGTACGATGTTCAGGCGAAGAAGCTGGCGGAGATGTTCAGGAAGAACTTCGAGAAGTTCGGGGATGTGGATGCGAAGGTGAGGGACGCGGGGCCTCAGGCCTAGCGGCAACTCTTCAGCTTGGTTCAGGATTCCGCGTTGTTGATCGTCACGAAGCTCGAGGCGATCAGCAACGACCTGCCTCGGCTCTATAAGCGGGCGGCAACTTCTCAATCGTAACGGGGATTCCAGTGTCTAAACTTCGCGTCGCGAGTTTTGCCGTTTCAATCGATGGATTCGGCGCAGGTCCGAGCCAGAGCCTTGAGAATCCGCTCGGCATGCATGGTCCCGAGC
>JACDDT010000152.1 GCA_013816855.1 Gemmatimonadaceae bacterium | reverse complement strand
CTAGGCCCTTCCTACGAGACGCGCGCAGAGATCAACATGCTGCGCACACTCGGTGCGGACGCGGTAGGAATGTCCACAGTGCCCGAAGTCATCGTCGCGCGCGCACTCGGCATGCGTGTCGCGGGTGTTAGCTGCATCACAAACCTCGCAGCTGGAATCAATCCCGAACCGCTCAGCCACGACGAGGTGCTTCAGACTTCCGCCCGGGTAGCAGAGCGTTTTCAGTCGCTGGTTACAGAATTCCTTTTGTCCAAAAAGCCTGGCGGCACATCGGCGTGATGGCCGAGCGGGCCGCTTCCTCTTCCCAAAGAGGGCGCAGCGGCGATCGCGTTTCTCACATAGGAGATTGCCGCGCCCACCGTTTCCTCGAGCGGGTGCCCGAGTGCCAGGCCGGCGGTAATGGCGGCGGAGAGGGTGCATCCTGTGCCGTGAGTGTTCCTCGATTGAAGGCGCGCCCCGCGAAAAACAATCGGCTTGTCGACAAAAAGAACGTCGACGATTTCAGCTGCGTCGTCGAGGTGCGCGCCCTTTACGAGTGCAGCCGCCGCGCCGTGTTCCTTCACCAAAAGCTCGGCAGCGCGCACTGCATCGTGGGCGGAGGCCACAGGTTGTCCGGTGAGTGCCGACGCTTCGTGAGAGTTGGGGGTGATTACCAACGCGAGCGGAATCAGATCGCGGCGCAATACTTCGAGGGCATCCTCATCTAGAAGGGAGTCGCCGGAAGTGGCGATCATTACGGGGTCGAGGACGTAATTCACCAAGTGGTGCTCTCGAATGGCGGCTGCCACGGAACGCGCAACTGCAGCGCTGCCCAGCATTCCGGTCTTGAAAGCGGAGGGGGCGAGGTCTTCCGCCACGGCTTTGATCTGCTCTCTCACCAGAGCAGGCGAGACCGCCTCCCACGCTCTTACGCCTAGAGTATTCTGCGCGGTGACCGCTGTAATCGCGGACGTGCCGAAGACACCGAATCTGTGAAATGTCTTGAGGTCCGCCTGGATTCCCGCGCCACCGCCGGAATCGGATCCCGCAATCGTCAACGCTACACGCATAAACGAAAGATGCGCCGTGACGAATCACGGCGCATCCTGAAAACAAGAAAACCGCGTGCTACCGCGGCATCTGCCGCGGAGCCGGTGACGGGGGCAGCGATGCCAGACGCCGCTGGAAGGTGTGGAAGTTCTGCGAGTCCGAGGTGAGGGCGGCAAGCTGTGCCGGCGTTAGCCTGTTCACCTTGCTCTGAATGTCAACGATGCGGTCTTCTTCGAGCGGGTGAGTGATGAACCAGGCCTCCACCCCGCCGGGCTTTGCTTTCCGCTCATCGAGAAGCTTCTGGAACATTGTGACCATTCCGGTCGGGTTGATGCCCGCGCGCACGACGTTGTCGAACCCGACGTCGTCCGCCTCTTTCTCGTCGGTGCGGCTGAATTTCGCGAAGAGCGCACCGCCGGCAATGTTGATCGCTTCCTGGCCTACGCCGCTGTTGCAGATGCTGGTGAGAATGCATCCGAGGGTGACGGCGATGTTCGCCTTCTGGCTCTGCTGCATCTGCTTCACGGTATGGCGCTTCACCACGTGGCCGATCTCGTGTCCCAGCACGCCAGCGACTTCATCCATCTTGTCCGCGCGCTCGATGAGTCCGCGGTTGATGTACACGAATCCGCCGGGAAGCGCGAAGGCGTTCACTTCCTTGCTGTCGACGATGAAGAACTGCCAATCGAGTGTCCCGCGGCTGGTAAGGCGGGCGATCGAATCACCAAGCACATTGACGTAGCGATTGAGCTCGGGATCAGTGACGATCGGGAGCTGCGCGTTGACTTGCTGCGCGTACTCCTGACCCATCTGTACTTCCTGCTGGGTGGAGACGGCGCAAGCCGTCGCCGAGATAAGAAGGGCAAACGCAAGTATTGTTCGTTTCATAGATTCTCCTACGGTAAATTGCACGGGCATCGAAGGGGCAAGTCCTATTCCAATGAGCATACGACGCCGACTGTGAAACTGCTCACCCTCGCACGAGACCTCAAGCGCCGCAAAGCACGCGAGAAGCACTCGCTTTTCGTCGCCGAAGGCGCGCGCTCGGTAGAAGAGCTACTCAAGTCCGGACTCCCCGTGGAGGGAGCGCTGGTCTCTCCCGCTCTGCAGCAGACACCCCGTGGCAACGCACTTATCAAAGAGCTCGGGAAACGCGGCGTCGAGACGCTCGACGTTTCCGAAGCGGACTTCTCGAGCGCCGCAGATACCGACTCTCCGCAAGGTGTGCTCGCGGTCGCGCGAGTACCGCAGCAGAATCTTGATACTGTGCTGAAGCTGGAGATGTTCCGGATCGTCGTGCTCGATGGTGTGCAGGACCCCGGAAATGTGGGAACGATTCTTCGCACAGCGGCCGCGCTTGGCGCTGCCGCGACCATTGCGCTTCCGGGAACGGTCGATCTGTGGAACGCGAAAGT
>JACDDT010000067.1 GCA_013816855.1 Gemmatimonadaceae bacterium | reverse complement strand
CCGCGGCGAGCACGGGCATGACCGCCGCTTTCTCCTGTCCGGGCCGGCGCTCTCCCACCTGCTGCCTCCACATCGCGAAGTACAATCCTTTTTTCTCGAGAAGGTCGGCGTGCTTACCCATCTCGATAATCCTTCCGCGCTCTAAAACGTAGATGCAGTCCGCGTGAAGCACCGTTGAGAGGCGGTGCGCGATAAGAATGGTGATGACATCTCCGCCGGCGGAGATGTCGCGCATGGTGCGGCTGATCTCTTCCTCGGTGAGCGAATCGAGCGAGGAAGTCGCCTCATCGAAGACGAGAAGATGCGGTCGCCGCAAAAGAGCGCGCGCGATGGAGAGGCGCTGCTTCTCGCCGCCTGAGACTTTTACCCCGCCCTCGCCAATCACTGTGTCCAAGCCTTTGTCGGCGCGGGCGAGAAGAGTGTGGGCGGCCGACTTGTTGAGAACGTCGTAACACTCTTCGTCCGTAGCGCGCGGATTCACGAAGAGCAGATTCTCGCGAATGGTTCCCGAGAATAGCTGCGCGTCCTGCGTAACGAATCCAATGCGCTCTCGCATGCGATCGAGGTCGAGGTCGGTGCTCGGATGACCGTTATATAGTATGCGGCCGGATTTTGGCGGATAGAGACCCACGAGCAGCTTCACCAGCGTCGTCTTCCCCGCGCCGGATGGGCCGACAAAGGCGATCGTGTCTCCTCTTCCCACTTCGAACGAGATGTCGGTGAGCGCGGGGAGCGTCGCCGTTTGGTGCATGAAGCCGACGTTCTCGAAGGCGAGATTCTCGAGATCCTCGAGCGGCGCCGGCTTCACCGGCTTCGGATCTTTCGGAGTCTCGAGAATTTTCTGGAAGTTCTCGAGCGATGCTTCCGTCTCGCGGTACACGCCGATGATGTTGCCGAGCTCCTGCATCGGACCGAAGATGAAGAACGAATAGAACAGCGTCGAGAAGAACTGGCCGATGGTAATTTGGCGCGCGAAGATCAGGTAAAGCATCAGGAAGAGAATGCACGTCCTGATAAAGTTCACGAACGTTCCCTGCACGAAGCTTAGGCTCCGCAGATAGCGAACCTTCTTGAGCTCGAGCTTCAGAATCTTGTCCGTCACCGCATTGAGCCGCACGACCTCCTGCTCGGCGAGCCCCAGGCTTTTCACGAGCTCGATGTTGCGGAGCGATTCCGTGGTCGAGCCGGCGAGCGCCGTGGTTTCGGCGACGATGACTTTTTGTATCGCCTTGATTCTCCGGCTCAGCACCGAGCTCAGCGCCCCCAACAGCGGGATTGTCGCAAAGAACGCGACGACGATCGCCCAGTGCACGCTGAAGCCGTAGATGATGACGAACACCATTCCGACGAGAGTCGTGAAGAGCAGATTGATCGAAAGCTGAATCAGCTTCTCGACGTCGGAGCGTGCCTTCTGAAGCTTGCCGAGTGTCTCCCCGCTGCGCTGGTCTTCGAACACGGAGTACGGCAGCTCGAGCGAGTGCCGGATCCCGTCGGAGTACATCTCCGCGCCGAGCCGCTGCGTGATGACGTTGACGAAATAATCCTGAAAGTTTTTTGCAACCCGTGAGATGAACGCCACGCTCATGGCGAGGAAGAGCAGAAACCCTACGCCATGAAAGAACTGGCTCCGGGTCAGTGTCGCATGCTTTGTGGCGTAGTCATCGATGATGTGGCGGAAAATGAGCGGATCGAGGAACGAGAAAATCTGGTTCGTCGCGGCGAGTAAGAGCGCGAGCAGGACTAGCGACCTGTATTTCCTGACGTACGAGAACAACAATCCCATCGGCGTCATGTAATGGGAGCCGCTCCGTGCGCGCGCAGCATGTTGTTTAATCGGTTCAGGTCGGCTCCTTCAATGGTCTTGAGGGTCGCGAGCATTCGGTCCAGGTCGGCGGAGAGCTCGGCGAAGACACGATAGGCGGCGTCCGTTGGTTTTGCATCGCCGGTCTCGATGCTGCCCTCGAGCGCGGAAAGCCGGTCGTTGATCTTGATCGGGAAATTAAGCGGATCCTGGCCGCTCCGGTTTCGCACCTGATAGAGCTCTTCTTCGACGGCCTGCAGCCGGGCAATCACATCGGGCGCCGCTGCTTTGTAATCTGCGGAAGCGTTCGTTGAACCAAGCCTGTCGCGAATTTGGGCTTTGACTGCGCGAACGCGTATGACGGCCTCGTTCGCATCACTGATCCGGCGGCTCACCTTCGATGCGAGGTCGAATTGCGCGCGCAGGTCCGCGTCGCTGACACCGGTCTTCCTCGGATCCCGCCGTAAAATGAAGGGATGCGTTCGCGTCTCACCGTTGGCTGTCAGTCTCACCGCATAACGGCCGGGCGGCGCGTCCGGGCCGCTTGCCGGATCGCCGCCCCAGATGATCATGCACTCGAACACAGTGGCGCCCGGGTACGTCGCATCCCACGAAAATGTGTTGAGTCCCGCCTTCGTCGAAGGCCGGGGCGGCTTGGCAATACGCGCCGTGCAGGAGTCGATGACGATCGGCTTCGGCACTTTGAGCGAATCGGCCTTCGCGGAGTCGGCGGAAGTCTTCTTCGTTGCGGTATCGACGCCGACGAAGGAACGAATCACTTTCCCCCCTCCATCCAGGATGTCGATCTTCACCGTGTCGGCGGGAGACTTCAGATAGTACTGAAAGGCCGGCCTAACGACTCCGCGCACTCCATCCCGTGGCTTGTAGAGATGCACGCGCGCGGATGCGACCGACGGCGTAAGCTCTCGCAGCGGAGTGATGTTCTCAAGCACGTACATTGAGCGGCCGTGGGTAGCGATGACGAGGTCGTTGTCTGCAATGGCCACATCCGGCACCTGTGTATCCGGAAGCTTTAGAGAGAGTGACTGCCAGCTCCCGCCATCATTCAGCGAGACATACACTCCATGCTCCGTTCCCGCGAAGAGCAATCCCCTGCGCTTCGGGTCTTCCCGCACAGCGTGAACGTAATCGTCGGAGCGGATCCCGCTCACGATTTTTGTCCATGTCTTCCCGTAGTCGTGTGTCTTGTAGATGTGAGGAGCGCGATCGTCCAGCTGATAGCGCTTTGCCGCGAGGTAAGCACCCCCGGGATCATTCGGCGAAGCGTCGATGAGACTGATTCTGCTGAATGCCGGAAGATCTTTCGGCGTAACATTCGTCCAGCTCTTTCCTCCGTCGCGCGTGATGTACGCGAGACCGTCGTCGGAGCCTGTCCAAATCGTCGATGAATCGTGTTTCGACGGCGCGATCGTGAAGATGGTACCGTAAATCTCCGGCCCGTTCATGTCGTGCGTGATCGGTCCCCCGGACAGGCCGAGCGTATTTGGGTCTGCGCGAGTTAGATCGGGACTGATACGCGTCCACGTCTGGCCTTCATTCGTCGTCTTCCACAAATGCTGCGATGATGTGTAGAGAACTTTCGAGTTCAGCGGGGAGAAGACGATCGGGTACGTCCACTGCCACCGTTCGGGAAGCGCGCTCGCCGGCTCCCCGGAAAAGAACCGCGGATACACCTGAACGTCACGAATTTCCCCGGTGCGGCGGTTGAACCGCGTGAGGAGGGCGCCTTGGCTGCCTGCGTAGATGATGTCGGGGTTGCTCGGATTCGGCGCGATGTAACCGCTCTCGCCTCCGCCTGCATAGTAGAAGTAGTCGCCTGTTCCCTGACTCGCCCCGCGCAGCTGAAACCAATCCGAGCTTGGCTCGCAGAACGTTGAATTGTCCTGTTGCGCGCCGCAGACGTGATAAGGAAAATCACTCGTGATGGCCACGCGGTACGCCTGCGCCGTCGGGAAATGCTGAGCCGTCCAGCTTTTGCCGCCATTCGTGGAAACGTTTCCACCACCGTCGTTGCTGTTGATCATCCGCTGATTGTCGTTTGGCGATATCCACAGATCGTGCTGGTCGCCATGCGGGGGATTGAGAACGGTGTCGAACTTTATTGCCGCATCGTCGGAGCGATAGAATCCTGTATTGAGCACATACACGCGATCGCGCTGCTTCGGATCCGCGTAGATGCGGCTGTAATAGAACGCGCGCTGGCGAAGCTTCCGCTCGACGTTCGTTCTCTTCCAATTGGCTCCGCCGTCGTCGGATCTGAACACCCCTCCCGAATCATTCTCGATAATTGCGTACACGCGCTTGGAATCAGCGCCGGAAACGCTGACGCCGATCTTCCCGATTATTCCTCCGGGCAGTCCCGGATTCCGCGTAATCTCCGTCCAATGATCGCCTCCATCCGTTGATTTGAACAATCCACTTCCGGCCCCGCCGTCCCACATACTCCACGGAGTGCGG
This sequence comes from Gemmatimonadaceae bacterium, assembly GCA_013816855.1. Lineage (GTDB taxonomy): Bacteria > Gemmatimonadota > Gemmatimonadetes > Gemmatimonadales > Gemmatimonadaceae > UBA4720. The sequence goes on along the minus strand of JACDDT010000067.1, from coordinate 6,870 downwards.
TACACCTGCCACAGTGCCGCGTACAAAGTTTTGGGATCGTTCGGATCGAGCGAGAGATCCACCGCTCCCGTGGAATCGTTCCGGAAGAGAATTTTCGTCCAGGTCTTTCCTCCGTCGCGGGAACGAAAAACTCCGCGATCGGGATTCGGCGCGTACGGGTGTCCGAGCGCGGCGACGTAAACAATGTCTGGGTTGGTGCGGTCAACGCGCACGCGCGCGATCGCTTGCGTGTTGGCTAGACCGACGTGAGTCCACGTCTTACCCGCGTCGGTGGATTTGTAAACGCCGTCGCCCTGCATGATGTTGCCGCGGAATTCCGTCTCGCCCATCCCGATGTACACGACATCGGGATTAGACTCCGAAACGGCGACAGCTCCAACCGAAGAGCTTCGGATCTTACCGTCCGTCACCGGCTGCCAGTTGAGTCCGCCGTCAGTCGTCTTCCATAATCCGCCGCCTACCGCGCCGAAAAAATATTCATTAGGACGTGAGGGACTTCCTGCGGACGCGATCGATCGGCCACCGCGATTGGGTCCGATGTTTCTCCATTCCAGTCCGGAGAACAAGGTCGAATCGTAATTTTGAGCGGAGGCGGCAGCGGGCATCAGCGCCGCGGCCGCAACGAGGAGAGAGAGGTGCCGGTTCATTCTTTACCCGATTTTATGTGGTCGTGGGATAGTATCGGGCGAAAAGAGCAGGCCCATCGGGCTCAAGTTCGTGCCCGGTCCCTCGTTGATCTCGAGTTTCATTTCTAGATGGGGCGGAAAAGACGCAGGTAAACGAAGATGTTGAAGGTAAATACGACGATCGCCAGCAACACATGCAATCGCCGCGCGGCGGTTCGCGTGTAGTCGGTTCGCATTATGTAGTGCTGCACGAAACCTACATCGAAACTCGGAGCTCCAGCCCGCGAGCGCAGCGATTTTTCCAGCGGCGTCAGGGGGCACCCCCAATCGAGAGCAAGCGTCCCGAGTGTCCATAGAACTGCGGCAACGTGCGGCCATATCACCCACGGCAAACGCGCGATGAGAAATCCACCGAATACCGCGAAAACGGCAAAAAGACCGTGTGCCGTCGCGACTGCCCGGGCGAGCATCAAGCAGAAAGCTGCCGATCTCGCGTCCTGTTCTGTCATTCGCCCGATCTTTTTTTCGCGTGGGGGAGAGAAAGACTATTTCCCGATCTGAATGGGCCGGCCGATCGTCCACGGAACTCCGGCAGCGTCGAGCGCGGCGTTCAACGCAGGAATACGACTCTGCAGCAGCGTATTGAGCCGCGCGACTTCGCGCTGCAAGTCTGCCGACGCTTCATCCACCGTCTCCCGCTGATTCTGCGTGGGCGGCGATGTTACGTCGCCGATCTGGTCGGCGATGTTGTTGACGCGCTCCTGCACTGACGGTTGAACGATGTTGCGATCGTCGGCGGCCGCCTCCTGCCCTCCTCCTCGAATCTTGCGAAGAATGTCGGAGATCTCGCGGCCTACTCCTTCCACTTGGCGCGAAACAGAATCCGAGGCGCTCGTCGAGCGGAGTGCCGTGCGGGCGTCACCGATCTCGTCGTTGAGCTGCTCGGCCGTTCTCACCGCAGCTTGAACTGCGGCCTGCAGCCGTCCGATCCTCACTCGCATGTTGTAAAGCTCGGCGTACTGCGCCGGCGAAAGCTGGACCAACGGATCTGCTCGAACTTCCACCGGTGTCTCCTTCGTGAATCCGCCGGGTCCTTTCAGTGTCAGCCTCGCGACATAATGACCCGGCAGCACGAACGCACCCGGGATCTCGCGCACTCTTCCTTGCGCTCCCGCCGCTCCCGCCGGGGGCCGGACGGTATAGGGCGCGGGGCCGCGGAGGTCCCAAGTAACTCGGTGCATTCCGCGATTCTTGCTCGCGGTGAGATCGCGAACCTTCCTTCCGGTCGAATCGAAAATGGCCAGCGAGACATCGCCGCCCTTCGCCGTTGTATCGCGGACGAAGTAAGTGATGATCGCGCCGTAAGCTGGATTCGGCGCGGCGAACTGGCGGTCACCGAGCGCGCCCGCGGAGCGCGGGCCTCCTGGAATCGAGCTGTTCGGATTGTATTCCGTAACCGCTTTCGTCGGGAAGAGAGTCACGGCTCCCGTTTGTGACTCCGCAAATCTCTCGAGGGGAGTGATGTCGTCGAGGATGAAGATGCCCCGGCCGTGAGTTCCGATAACGAGATCGTTCTCACGCGGCTGAATGACGATATCGTGAACCGCGACTGTGGGAAGATTGTACTTGAGCTGCGTCCACGATGCGCCGCCGTTCGCCGAGTAGAAGGCTCCGAATTCGGTACCGGCGAAAAGCAGATTCGCGTTACGAGGATGCTCGCGAATCACCTGCACCGATCCGCTCGCCGGAAGATTCGATGTGATGGACGTCCAGTGCGCGCCGTAATCGATGCTCTTGAGAACGTGCGGCCTGAAGTCGTTGTTCCGGTGATTGTCGAACGTCGCGTACACCGTTCCCTCCGAAGCGCGCGAAGCGACCACCCGGCTCACGTAGGTCTGGCTCGGCACCCCCGGAAACGTTCCGATCTTCGTCCACGTCGCGCCGCCGTCACGCGAGACGCTGATCAAGCCGTCGTCGGTCCCTACATATAGTAGACCCTGCCGGATGGGGCTTTCGTCGATCGTGCTGATATTGCCGTAGTCGGCCGTGCCCTGGTGGCGCGCGATCGCGTCCTTCGGCCACTTCTTGCCCATCACCGGCAGGCTGTCGCGGTTGAGCTGGCGCGTGAGATCGGACCCTATCATCGTCCACGCATCACCGCGCGATGCGCTCTTGAAGAGATAATTCGCGCCGAAATAAATGGTGTTGTGGTCGAACGGTGAGATGAGCATCGGCGAGCTCCAGTTCCACCGGTACGGCTTGCCGCCGAACTTTTCCACCGGCTTGATCGTTTTCTGCTCGCCCGTTTTCACGTCGAAGCGGACGATGTCACCGCCCTGTGATTCGCCGTACACCGTATTCGGGTCGGTGGGGTCGATCATCGCGTAAAAACCGTCGCCCCCGGTAGTCGCGTACCAGTCGTCGTTCGTTATTCCGCGGCGGTTTCTCGTTTGGCTCGGCCCCGCCCAGCTGTTGTTGTCCTGAAGTCCGCCGTACACGTAGTAATACGGCTCACGCATGTCGGTGGCGATCGCGTAGTACTGCGAGACGGGAAGATTCGGAACGAAGTCCACGGTGCGCGTTCTATCGTGCGAGATGTACACGCCACCATCGCAGCCGATAATGACGTGATTCGGGTCCGTTGGATCGATCCACATCGCATGGTGATCGGAGTGCGCGCCGGTTCCAGTGTTGGTGAAGGTGCGGCCGGCGTCGTTCGACACCTGGAGCTGGACGCCCATGAAGTAAATCCGATCCGGGTTCACCGGGTCGACCCGCAACTGGCCCATATACCACGGGTACGAGGAGCCCGCGCCCATTCTCTGCCAGCTCGCGCCGTAATCTTCGGAGCGATAGATGCCGGCTTCCGTTCCGCCGGTCGCGCCCGATACGCCCGTGGATTTCGTTTCAATCGTCGCGTATACGATGTTCGGATTCGAGCGACTGACGTCGATGCCGATTCTCCCGACGTCTCCCTTCGGCAATCCTTCAGTGAGCCGCGTCCAGGAATCACCGCCGTCGGTGCTCTTCCACAATCCGCTTCCCGGTCCGCCGCCCACAAACGACCACGGTCGTCTCTCGCGCTGATACGACGCCGCGTAGATGACAGCCGGATTTTTTGGAGCGAAGATCACGTCCGTGAATCCGGTGTTCGCATCTATCGTTTTCACGGCCTTCCACGTTTTCCCGCCATCTGTCGTGCGATAGAGTCCGCGATCTCCGCCACTGGTCCAGAGCGGCCCGGCCGCGGCGACGAAAACTATGTTCGGGTTTTCCGGGTTCACGACAATGCGTCCGATGTGCTCCGACTTCTTGAGCCCCATGTTCGTCCAGCTCTTGCCGCCGTTCTCCGACTTGTAAACGCCGTCGCCCCAGGAAGAGCTGCGCTGATTGTTCGCTTCGCCGGTGCCGACCCAAATCAAATCCGGATTACTCGGCGCCACTGCGATGTCGCCAACGGAGATCGTGGTTTGGTGATCGAAGATCGGTTCCCACGTCGTTCCGCCGTTGATCGTCTTCCACACTCCGCCCGATGCCGACGCGGCGTAGAACAGCTCGCCCAGTCTTCCACCGAGCCGCTCCGTCGGCCCTTCGGGGACGGCAAAATCGACAATGCGTCCGCTCGTGACCGCCGGGCCGATACCGCGCCAAGGCAGCTCGACGAGACGTGCCGAGTCCGCGTTGAAGGCGACCGGGGTTTGTTTCGCGGGGGTTACCGGTGTGCGCGCTTCCTGCGCACCGGCGAGAGATGACAACGTGATTGAAAGTGCGAGAAGCGCGCTAGAGGATTTCATAATGCGGGTTGGGTGGCGACTGAGCAGTGAAAAGAAATCTCGGAATCAGCACGCCGTTTGGCTACGTCTTCCCGGGCTATCTCGGAGAAGGCAATGAAACGAGCACGGCTGTGACCGCGAGCACAATGGCCGCGAAGGCTACTTCCGTCGTTGCGGAGCGGTTGAGGCGTTCGACGCTTTCATCTCCTGCCGCGAGTGAAGGCTTCACCCGTTTCCAGTTCCACCAACCCGCCGCCACGACAGCGAGAACGACGCAGAGTTTCACGATGAGTGCGCGTCCGTAGTCCGTTTCCCAAAGGTTAGGAAGCCTCTTGAGATGCAGCCACGCCGTGGTAGCTCCGCTGAGCGCGACAACTATCGCAGCAGTGAGCGCGACGGGAGTGAACGCGTTAACGATGTTTGCCGCCACATTCTGCCGCGACAATCCCCCCGCGGGCGCGCTGACAATCGTACGAATTCCGGCGAGCAACATGACCGTCAGTGTTCCAAGCCAGGTCGATGCGGCGAGGATGTGCACCGCGTTGACGCGCCCCGAGAATCCGCGGGCGGTGTACACCGGTTGCATCACGACAGAGAGAATTCCGATCGCTGCGAGTGGCCAACCAAGCACCGCCGATGCGCGGCGCGCCATCGTGTAGCCTACCAACGAGAGCGCCAATGCTATCATCTGGAATTGAAAGCGGCCGATCGCCTTCGGCAGCGACTGCAGAAACGACTTGTGGCCGGTGAGCGCGCGCAGCTCGACAGCACCAAAAACGGCGGCGATGAGAAGTAATGCACCCAGCACGCCAAGAGTTGCGGCAGTGCCGCGGCCGATCACCGCGGGGTTGCCTTTCTCAAATCGTGGAAGAACCAGATACCTGTAGGCGCTTGCGCCGATAGCGAGGAAAAACCCGACGAATTTCACGTACTCCACGATGACGTCGGTCAGTAAGAGTGATTCACCGCCCGGAGGCGAACCTCCCGCAGCCGCTGCCTGAAACAATGAGAGAGCTGTCATCCTCTGTTCATTCCGATGATTGAAGTTTCGTAGTTCGCGAGAAGATCCGCCGGCCCGTCATAAATCGCAATTGCTCCGGCAAGCTTTTCGTCGAGCCAGCCCCCGCTGCGAAACGCGATTATCTGCACGCCCGCGCGAACCGCTGCTTCGACATCGTAGGGCGTGTCGCCTATCATTGCCAGCTCTCTCCGGTGAAATCCGCTTTTCTTTACCGCGGCCTGCACGATGTCCGGATCCGGCTTCGAGCTTTCCGCATCACTCGCCGTGGCCTCCTCCTCCATAAGATCGGCGACTTCGGCGGCTCTAAGCAGGACGTAGAGCTCTTCCTTCCGGGCGGAAGTAGCGATCACCGTCGCGAGGCCATCGTTGCGGATGCGTTGGACGAGCGCCCGCGAGCCCTCGAGGGGGCGGAGGGTGGGCAGATATTTCTTCTCGAACAATTTCCAGCGGTTTGCCGACAAGCGCTTTCCTTCATCGCTGTCGGATTCGATACCGATCGTTTTCGGCAGGAGCTTGTCGCCGCCCATTCCAATGAGAGGGCGTACGACGTCGAACGGCACGTTATATCCGGCATCCGAAAACGTTTCTACCCACGAGTCGGCATGGGCGTCGTTGCTGTTTACGAGCGTGCCGTCGACGTCGAAAATGATTCCTTTCAGCAACTGCTAGGTCATCTTCTTTTGAATCGCTTCGACGGCATTCAAATGGCCCTCTATGTTCGGCGCCGCCTTCTGAATGAGGTTCTTCAACTCAGAGCTCTGCGCTGCCGCCATTGCTTTCGTAGCGGTCTCCAGCACTTGCTTGTGATACTCGACTTCGTGGTCGATGTAGGCCTTGTCGAAATCTTTGCCCTTCGCGGTGTTGTTCAGCATGTCGCTCGTGCTCTGAAGCGCCTGCTGGCTGTTGTCTCCGGCCGGGGACTCGGGTGTCACACCGAGCTTCTTGGCGAGGTCCTGACCCGCTTTTCTCAGCGCGTGATGGTCGCGCATCATCGTTTTTCCAAACTCTCGAACTTCCTTGCTCGTGCCTTTCACGGCGGCGATCGCTCCCCACGTGCTGTCTGACATGTTCACCGCGTCAAGAATCGCAACGATGTTCGCGTCTGTGAGGCCGGCCGGCGCGGCTGCCGTGCTGGATGCTCCACCTGCGGTGTCGCTGGCCGTCATCGAGTTGTTGGCGTTCGTCGCCGCGGTCGTGTCCGTCGCTATGCTGTCATCTTTTTTCGCGCATGCCGTCGCCGTGAAGGCGGCGAGCGCGAGAACCGCTGCGGTGCGTGCTGCTTTTCCTGCCATGTTCCTTCCCCTCTGTCCGTGATGTTCTTGATTGGAACCACGCGAAAAACCGGAGTGCCGGCAGCACCGGAGGGAGCAAAAAACGTACGCGCGGCGTTGAACTCGGGGGGTGGCCGGGTTAGCGTTTGAACATGTCATCTTCCAAGAAGCCCGCAGGG
>JACDDT010000151.1 GCA_013816855.1 Gemmatimonadaceae bacterium | reverse complement strand
CCGGTGAGGAGATGCTCGAGCTCCTCCTTTCCTCCGGCAACTCTGCTTAGCAGCAGAATCACTCCCGCGGCGGCGACGACGAAGGTGATGCCGATGATGGCTTCCTGCGGCACTGGTCCCTTTTTCCTGCTTCTCGACCAACTGAAGAACGCGGCGCCTACGAAGGTAACGGCGAGCGAGATCCAAAACGTGATGCGGTCATCGAAGTGGTATCCCATAAGCAGTGCGACGCACGTTCCGAGCGTGGCGACCTGAGCGAGGGCGAGATCGACGAAAATCACTTCCCTCTTCACCACGTGAAGCCCCATGTACACCAACAGCGGCGGAAAGAGGAGGCAAGCCGCGAGCGGCCACTTCATCACCTCCCACACTACCTGCATGTCCGTGCTCACTTCGCGGACCCGAACGCTTTTGCCAGAGTTGTAACCAGGTGGTCGATCATATCGATGTACGACGGACCGTTGCCCGCCGCTCCCGGCTGCTGCGAGTAATCCACGACGATCCCGCTCGCCTGTCGCGCGACGGTCTCAGCCGTCTTCCGATTCTGGAACGGCTGAACGAGGATGACCCTGGCCTTGGTCGATCTCATCTTGCCGATGACCTGGGCGAGGTGCGATGGCGACGGGGCGATACCCGGCTTCGGCTCGAGCTCGTCAACGATGCTGAGTCCGAAGCGGCTGGCGAAATAATTGAAATCCTTGTGATAAGTGACGATCTTCGCGCCGCGGTAGGGAGCGAGTGTCTTCTGCCAGTCGACCAGCTTGGCGTCCAGCTTCGCATTAAATCTCGAGAGGTTCGACCGATATGTTGCGGCGTTCTTCGGGTCTATCTGGGCAAAGTGGTTGGCAATGTTTGCCGCGACCGTCTTCGCCGCCACCGGATCGAGGAGGAAGTGCGGATTGCCGAGCGAGTGCACGTCGCCCTTCGACCTGTCGAAGCTCGTCGGAACCTCGAGCAGCCTGATCCCGTCCGATGCGACGATGTGTCCGGGCGTCCCGGCGGACAGCTTCGCATTGCGCGAGTTCTCCAACAGCGGCGGCAACCATCCCAGCTCGAGCTCCGCTCCACCCTCGATCAGCGCGTTGGCGCGATTAAGCGTGACGACGTGGCTCGGCTTCGCATCCACGAAGTGCGGGTCCTCCGTCGGCTTTGCGAGTGCGACGACATTTACGCGGTCGCCGCCGATTTCGCGCGCGAGGGCGGCAAAATCGGGAGTGGTCGCTACGACGCGGATCTGCGCCGATGCCACAGCCGCCGTCGCCGCGACTGCCGCGAGCGAGGTGAGAAGTGTGTTGTAAAGTTTCAGTGCTCTCATTGTCGTCTACCTTAAAATTTGTGCGCCGCGTGGGCGCCGAGGAGAAACTCGAACTGGAACCACACTGAAGAGTCCGTGCCGATTCCTTTGCGATTGTCGTAATTGTACTGCACCCTGAACTTCGAGAACTCGGTCGGATACCACGTGAAGTTCGGCGATATCCGCGTCTGGTCGCTGCGCAGCTCGGACGCGAACGCTCCCTCACTGCCGTTCACCCATTCCCCGCGAAGGCCCGCGACGATACGCGGCTTGATGCCCCACAGTATCTGCGCATAGGCGCCGTGATCCTTCAGCAGTTCCCTCGGCAGTGTCACGACGGGAGTCTCTTCCGAGAGTCGCTTCGCCGCGTTGTAGCGCCGGAAAATCGCCTCACTCTGCATCGAGAGAAACGGAAAACCCGCTTCAGCTGTCGCAGGCTTCCACTTCCAGTACCCGTCCACTCCATACACCTGCGTGGATGCGGAGGGTCCGGAATTGTTCGCGCCGAACGCGCCGGATGCGCCGAGCACGAGCGTCTGCGTTTCGGAGATATCGAATGAGGTGTTGATGCGCGGCGCGATGAGGAGGTCTCTGATTCCGGTGACGGCGCTGTCCATAGCGACGCCGCCGTGAATCTCGTTCGACTCGGGCGAGCGGAAGCTCGACGTCGTCGGGCCGGTACCGTTCATGACAGCCACCAACGCCTCGGTGTAGAACGGCGTCGGCAGCAGCCACGATAGCCGGACCCCCTGACTGCGAAGGCCGTCGGGTCCGAACATCCGCGTCAGCACCAGCGGCGCATCGACGAACGCCCAGGAGTGCGGGTGCTGCGGATTCTGCCGGCCGAACTCAGTGAAGAACTGACCGAACTTGAGCTGCAGGTTTGCGGGGAGCGACGTAGTGAGAACATACGCTTCCTCGAGCTCGACTCCGGTTTCGCCGGCGGAGTCGATCTTGAACACGATGTTGCTGACTCCCTTGAAGTACGGATCCACCGCGCCGTCGAGCGAGAGCTCGGCGTTCGGCTCGGTAAAGCCGCGCACCTTTGGATCGTGATCGCCGCGCTCGATTTTGCCGACGTCCTTGGCGGTAGACCACCCGGCGTCTGCGAGCGCGACGAAGCCGATGTTCATGTAGCTGCCGGTCGCACGCGGGCCCGTCGATGGAGTCGCCGCGCTCGTGTC
>JACDDT010000150.1 GCA_013816855.1 Gemmatimonadaceae bacterium | reverse complement strand
GTCGCCGACTGTGGGCCTGGCGGTAAAGGGCTTCGAACCGGGCTAGTGTATGCAGATATGTTTAGATTTACGCTGCTTGGCGAGCTACATCGTCGATCTCGGTGGCACGCAGGAGAGCGTCCATCCGGGCCGTGATAACGCGGACCTTGTTGATGATTTCCTCCGCGGTAGCCGTCCATTTGAAGGGCTTACAATCACTGTTCCAGTGCTTGACGAACGCCTCAATCTCCCGGTCGAGAGCCTTCACCGACCTGAACGTGCCACATCGGATCAGCTTACGGGCGATAACACCATTCCAGATCTCAATCTGATTCATCCACGACGCACCGGTAGGGGTGAAATGAAAGACAACTTCCCCGCCCTGTTTCGCAAGCCATTCCTCGGTATCCCCTGACAGGTGCACAGAAGCATTGTCGAGGACTACATGAACCTTCTCGCCCGGGTAGGCAGCGACGACCTTCTTCATGAGCCGGAGAAAATCCGGAGTCGCGTGAGTCCGCGACAGAGAAGCGATCACTTTACCCGTCCGTACATCCATCGCAGCGTACAGATCCGTGGTCCCCATCCGCACGTAATCGAACGTACGCTTCTGGGTCTTGCCGAAGTCGATCGGCAGCAACGGTTGCGTGCGGTCCAGCGCCTGGATACCCGACTTCGCATCCACCGACACGACCACCTCCCCCTCCGGAGGATCCAGGTACAGACCGACGACATCACGGACCTTGTCCTCAAAGTGCGGATCCCGGGAAATCTTGAACGTCCCCTGCTGCCACGGTTTCAAGTGGTTCTCCCGCCACAGTCGCGACACCCACGTCTGCGACACATACACACCCTCGGTCTTCTTGATATACCGAGCCATCTCCGTCGAGGACCAATGCGAAATACCCAGCGCCGACGGAGGGGTTGTCCTAGTCAACGCGAGAACCTTCGCGCGAACCTCGTCCGAGATCTGACGCGGCCCGCCGGGCGAGTTCTTACTCACCAGACCTTCCAGCCCGAATCGTTCATAACGCACCAGCCACTTATCCACCGTCGGCCGCGACGCACCCGACATTGTGGCAATTTCCGTTTTCCGGTACCCCTCGTCATGCCAGAGCACTATCTGCGCCCGCGAGGACACCGACCCATCATACGATCCCGATCCGACCACCGCTTGAAGTTCAGTGCGGTCCCGTGCCGAAAGTGTCATGGACGGAGTATTCCACAATTCCCTATCAAAGTAAAGAGAAACACATCTATCTACACTAGGGCGGCGGTCAAGGCCCGGACAGCAAGCCCCGTAGGAGCGCATTCTTCGAAGGCGGCCAGGGCAAGCAGCAGGCTGTAATCGGGATCACTATCGACAGTGCCCAGCGCCTGCCGGGCGATAGTCTGTGACAGACGTTCCATGGTGGCGCGGTCGGATTGGTTGGAGCAGGCCAGAAACTCCGCTACGAGGGCGAGGCCGTCTACCACTTCACCGTCGGAGCCGGCCCAGAGCTGGGCGGCTTTTAGTCGTTCGTCGTGGAGCAGGTAGGCGTCCTGGCGGCCGGAATTTTCCCAGTCACGGGCCCACCGTTCCAGATCTGCCCGCCAGCGAAGTTGATCGGTGGATGCCTCGATGGCGTGCCGAAGCGGCACCCAGGAGCGGAACAGCGCCTCATGTGCCACTTCAAGGATGGCGTCGTCTCCGCCTCCGTGGCTGGTCAGCAACCGCGCAGCGATGAACGCCTCGACGACCCGCCACTGGGCTCGGTCACTGCGCTGCGCAGCACCCGCCGGCGAGTCGGTTCGTTCTCGCCGATCGTGACGAACTTCAGCAGCGTCGGCAGCACCTCATCGGTGCCCCCCAGCTCCGCGGCGACCTTGTCGGCCTGGCGGGTCAGCACCCCGGTGACCCCGCCGATGCGCTGGTCGGCATCGCCGGTCAACATCCCTCCTGGGCCCGCGGCAAGCCACAACTCCTGCAGCGCGTACGCCAGCAACGGCAGTGCATCGCCGCCGGCGTCGGCAGCCATCCGCTGTGGCAGGGTCGGCGGGTCAAAGGTCAGTCCCGCACGGCGGGCCGGCTGCTCGATCACCTCAACCAGCGCCGCGCGACTCAGCGTCCCCACCGCGACCGGATCACGAAACAACCGAGCCTGCTCGGTGCCCAGAAACCCGGTCAGGAACTCCGACCGCATGATCATGATGATCCACAGCCGCGGGTCGGCATCCAGGGCGCGGGCGAGCAGGCCCAGGAGGTCATCACGCTCGGCCTCACCGGAGAGAGTGATCAGCTCTTCAGCCTGATCGACGATCACCAGCACCGGGGCACTCGGGCGTGCCTGCACCACACGAAGCTCGTCGGCAAATCGAGGAGCCGGCACCTCCTCGATGGGATGTCCCGGACATGCCGCCGCGAGGCTTCGGGCGAGGCTGCGCAACGGATGGTCCCCGGGGACTACAGGTGGCACGACGATCCAGCCGCCGCGGCGCTGCCGTAGCCGCGGCACCACCCCAGCCTGCACCAGCGATGAC
>JACDDT010000003.1 GCA_013816855.1 Gemmatimonadaceae bacterium | reverse complement strand
TCCTGAAGAATCCCTACAATCTGCTCCTCCGTAAATCGCGACTTCCTCATCTCCAGTCCTCCTCGCCGCTCCCGCGGCATCGGGGACTGTCAACTTATTCCTGGACCTCTAAATTGGGCTACCGTCATGTGGAGCATGCTGAAGCTACGAACGTCACAAGGGTAAAGATGCCCGCTACACGTTGATTGACACCTTGCATTTCGAACTCCGCGAAAGGGTCTAGAGGTCTCGTGACGTCGAAAATGCGTAGTGGCCGTCAGAAGATCGTAAGTCGACGTAAAAAATTGCGCACTCTTGCGAATCGGGAAATGCCTCTTTCGTATCGAAGAAGTGCGTGTTTCTTATTGCTCGACGACTGTACAACTGGAGCGTCAGCGCAACGTCAGATTCGTTCTTGACACGCTTGAGTGGGAAGAAAGTGCGTGTCTGATATTGAGAAAGTGGGTGTTTCTTATCGCGCGGGCCGCCAGCTCGCCCCTAACAGCTACAGAATCACAAGACAGGCGGCTCAAGCTTGGGGGACTCGCTCGCCGTGGGTTCTCTGCAGCCCGTCTTCATCATTTACGGCCACGCTTCGGGAATGGTTGCGTCATCTCCCCAATATGACAAAAGGTCGCCGCTAGGCGACCTTCGGTGAGCACGCGCAAAGTGGCTAGGGAGGGAATTGAACCCCCGACACGCGGATTTTCAGTCCGCTGCTCTACCAACTGAGCTACCTAGCCGCGCCGGCATACGCCGGAGTCAACAATTAAAACGGATTGTGCTGCTGGGGCAACGCCTCAATCCTGCACGATCGGCCGCTTACCGTAGCTTGCCGTTATCACCGACTTTACTCCACCCCGCACGTTGAAGTCGCCAACGACCCGCATCCATTTCGGCTTCACGCGAGCCGACACGTCATCGAGGATTCGGTTCACCGCACGCTCGTAAAAAATTCCATCATTACGGAAGCTCCAGAGATAAAGCTTCAGACTCTTGAGCTCCACACACTCCGCGCCCGGTACATAAGTAATGCGGATGATCCCGAAATCAGGCGCCCCGCCCTTGAGCAGATCGAGCTCGGCTGCGTCGCTTTCGATTCCACCCATCGGGCAGAGCGACGTGAACTCGGAGCAGTCCATGTGGATCTCGTAATCACGATCCGCGTATGGATTTGCGAACGTCTCGAGCAGCTCGGCTTTTGGCATTCGTGAAACCTATTACGAGTGGGATGAATTGTCGCCGCGGCGAAGCTTTCTCGAGGTGTCGTCGAGTATGGCTCGCTCTTCCCGGGTAAGGCTCCCCAGGCCTCCATTTGAGATCTTGTCCAGCACCCGGTCGATCAGACGCGCCCTCAAGCTGTCTTCATCTACCTCCGCATTAACTCTTTCCGCGTTCACGCGGCTTGTGCTTCCATGCGCGATGGCATCGTCGATGTCAGCCATTTTTTCCCGCGTCGAGATACGCGTCTTCGGCACCGCACTCGGCATTCCATCAGGCTCATCCGGTATCGACGCAACCCACCGTCGCACATCGTTGCCGGTGAGCGACCCCGCGTGAAGGAAAAGCCACCCAAAAGCCAACCCACCCAGATGTGCCTTCCAGCCGATCTGCGTCTGAGGTGAAATGCCGATCGCGATATTGATCGCAATCATCCAGAGCACGAGCCAGCGTGATTTCGTGGGGATGAATCCGAACAGGTAAACACGATCTTCCGGCCATCTCAATCCGTAAGCCATGAGCACGCCTGACACTCCCGCCGAAGCTCCCACAAGAGACACGTCGCGCGCGAACAGCAGGTGTGCGATAGCCCCGCCAATTCCACACCACAGGTAGAAGTACGCGAAGCTCTTCGTGTTCCATGCGGATTCGAGGCGCGACCCGAACATCCAGAGTGTCGCCATGTTGAGGGCGAGATGGAGTGGGCCCACGTGAACGAACATGTAGGTAACGATCGTCCACCACGCGGCCGGAAAATTCTCCGGTGATAATCCGAGCAATCCGAACAGGCGTTCCGGTTCGATGAACGCGACTTGCGCTGTAAACACCGCAATGTTCAGCGCAAGCAGCCACTTCACCGCGGGATAGTGCCGCTGCGTGGATTCCGTTTCGACTTCGTAGGTTTCGTTGATCATTTGCCGTTCCGGCTATGATACTTGAAACACTTTGCGCGCCGGGCGGTTCCTACTTTAGCGCGAGCTGGACGATCCGCTCGCATAACTCCGCAAACGAGATTCCCATCGCTGCCGCCCCTTGAGGGATCAGGCTCAGCTCCGTCATGCCTGGAAGGGTGTTCGCCTCGAGGCAGTAGAACTCGCCGTTCGAGGTCATCCGGAAATCGATGCGCGCGTAACCACGAAGCTTTAGCGATTCGAATGCCGCCAAAGCCTGCTGCTGCACGAAAGCCGCTGCCTCCGGCGGAATCTTCGCCGGAAACTCTTCTACTGCCATTCCCGCCGTGTACTTGCATTCGTAGTCGTAGATCTCGTGCTTCGGAATGATCTCGCCTACTGGAAGTGCGGCCTCGCCGAGAACTCCGACCGTCAGCTCGCGTCCGGCGATGAAGCGTTCGATCATCACCTCGTCGTCGTACTTCAGTGCTTCGGCAATCGCCGGCTCGATTTGTTTTCGTTCTTTGACAACCGATAGTCCGACAGTCGAGCCCTGCTTCGACGGCTTCACGATGACTGGCAAGCCGAGCATTCCCTCGATCTCCTCGACGCTCGCGGGCGACATCACCCAGTCGGCTGTTTGCACGCCTGCTGAGCGGAATAGTTTCTTGGAGAGATCTTTGTCCATTGCCAGGGCGCTCGAGAGGTGGCCGCTTCCAGTGTAAGTAGCCCCCGCCATGTCGAGCAGTGCTTGGATGGTCCCGTCTTCGCCCTGTCCTCCGTGAAGTGCGAGGAAGACGACGTCCGCATCAAGAATTTCCGGCATCGTCGTGAGCGTTGGTAAAAACGCGTCTTCGGAAACCCGCGACAACGCCTCGAGGCTCGGGGGTGCGGTGCCAACGGCGCTCGCACTCAGTTTCGTCTCTTCCGTGGCGGATAGCACTCCCTTCGCAGGATCGAGGGCCGTCACTTCGTGCCCGCGCGAGCGAAGGGCCTCAACGATTCGAATTCCCGACGCGAGTGACACGTTCCGCTCGGACGATGTGCCGCCCAATAGCACCGTAATCTTCATCTGGACATCACGAAGTCGAGCATGTCTGATCTGGTTATGATTCCCTGCACCTCCCCGTTATCCTGAACGAGCACGGCGGGATTCGATTTGGAAAGCAGCTTCACGACCGAGTCTACCGGCTGCTCCGACGTAACGACTGGAAACGGAGATTCCATCACCTCGCTCACCGGCAGCTCCAGAAGCTTCGCGTTCTCCAGGCTCTTCTGCGAAAGCGACCAATCACTCACCGAGCCAACGCAGCTGTCCTTGTCGATCACTGGGAGCTGTGAGACGTCGTGCAGGCTCATCAAGCCGAGCGCTTGTCGCACCGACGCTCCCGGCGCGACGCTGATCACCGAGCGCGATCCGTTTTTGCGGCCGAGCACGTGATGCAGGTTCACCTTCGGCGTATCGAGCATTTGATTCTCGCGCATCCACTCGTCGGAGTACAGCTTCGAGAGATAGCGCTCGCCTGTGTCGCACAGAATGGTGACGACGAATGCGTTCGGATCATTCACCTCCCGCGCGACTTTCAGCGCCACTGACGCAATCAGTCCGGAAGAGCCGCCCGAGAACAGCCCTTCTTCTCGCGTGAGCCGGCGCGCCATTGCGAACGATTCCTTGTCTGTTACCGTGTGATAGTCGTCGATCATCTTCATGTCGAGCGTGCCGGGAATCTTGTCCTGTCCGATGCCCTCGATTTTGTAGGGGACGCCTTCCGTCTTTGCCTTCCCGTCGCTGCGCCAGTAGTCGGCGAGAATCGACCCCACCGGATCGCCGGCGATGATTCGAATCTTTGGATTTTTTTCCTTGAGATATCGGCCGACCCCGGTCAGCGTGCCGCCCGTCCCGGCTGCCGCCACAAAATGCGTGACCTTGCCTTCGCTCTGCTCCCAGATCTCGGGTCCGGTCGTGGCGTAATGCGCTTCCGGATTGGCGTCGTTGTAAAACTGGTCGGCGAGGATCGCATTGGGGGTTTCCGCCGCAATTCGTTTCGCCATTACCACATAGTTGTCGGGGTGGTCGGGCGGTACGGCTGTCGGCGTGATGATTACCTCCGCGCCGAATGCCTTGAGAAGGCGAACCTTTTCCTGCGACATTTTATCCGGCATCGTGAAGATGCACTTGTATCCGCGAAGTGCTGCCGCGATAGCGAGGCCGACGCCGGTGTTGCCGCTCGTCCCTTCCACGATCGTTCCGCCCGGCTTGAGCTTGCCCTCGCGCTCCGCTCGCTCGATGATCGGAAGACCGATCCGGTCCTTTACGGATCCGCCGGGATTGAAGGACTCCGCTTTCGCATACACCGGGGTGCGCACGCCGCGCGTGACGGCGTTCAGCCGGATGAGCGGCGTCCAGCCGATTGTCTCGAGAACGCTGTTGTACGGTTTTCGATTCCGGTCCGCGCTCACTCTATCTCCGCGTCCTTTTGCGGCGCAACGGCGTCCGCGGTTTTGTGGACTTCGCTGCCCGTTTTTTTACTGAGGGTTTTGTGGACTTCGCCGCCGGTTTTTTTACCGCGGGTTTCGTGATCGCTTCTACTGCTCTACGAAGGGAATCCGGCGTGGGAGCTTTCGGCATATCGCTTGTGCTCGAAGCTTTCGGCGTATCGCTTATGCTCGAAGCCGTATTGCTCGCCAGCGGCCTGCCCTTCAAAACTGAATCTCCCGGCAACGGTGTCGCGCCCGGATATCGGAAAAAAACCGGGAGCAGGATCGAAACCGGCACCGGCTGCCCCTGCGTTTTCGCCGGCGCGAACTTCAGCTCACGCGAGCCCTTAACCGCCGCCGAGTCGAGTGCGCTGAACCCCGACGTCTCTGCGACGTGGGTGGAATCGGGAACGATCTGACCGTTTCTGTCTATGTAAATGCGCAGCGTCACATTTCCCTGAATCTTTTGCGCGAATAACGCGGGGGGATACCGGAATGGAAGCTCTTTGTTGAGCATTTCGGGAGCGTCGTCGGGCTGCCTGCCGACCGTTTGGAAACCGGCAGAATCCTTCGACCCGCCGCACGCGGTTGTGAGGACGACAAAAATCAGCGCCGCATACTTGCCCGATGTCATGGCGAAATCTACCCGAGCCTCGCCTGACGGACGAGCGCGGCAAGACGCTCCAATGCTTGCATAGGAGTCATCTCGTCGGGATTTATCGCTGCAAGCTCTTCTATCATGGGGTTCTTGGCAGTGAAGAGTGCAAGCTGCTGGCCGTCAGATGGCCGCTTCACGGACGTTGTTGCGAGCTGCTCGGCTTCCAGGCGTTTTAATATCTCACGGGCCCTGCCAAGCACGGGACCGGGAAGCCCGGCAAGCCGCCCCACTTCGATTCCGTACGAACGGTCAGCACCGCCGCGCTCGAGCTTGTGCAAAAACAGGATGCGGTCGTCCACTTCGCGGATCTGCACGTTATAGTTGCGAACTGCTACTAAAGGCCCTTCGAGCTGTGTCAGCTCGTGGTAGTGCGTTGCGAAAACCGTTTTGCAGCCGACACTGTCATGGAGGTGCTCGGTCACCGCCCAGGCGATCGATATTCCGTCGTACGTGGATGTGCCGCGGCCGATCTCGTCGAGCAGCACCAAGCTGCGTGCCGTCGCGCAATGGAGAATCGCGCTCGTCTCCGCCATCTCCACCATGAAAGTGGACTGCCCGCGAACGAGATTGTCGCTCGCCCCAACCCTCGTAAATAGCCGGTCGACTACGCCGATCACTGCGGACGACGCGGGAACGAAGCTGCCCGCCTGCGCCATCAATACGATCAAGCCGATCTGCCTCAGGATCGTCGATTTGCCGGCCATGTTCGGGCCGGTAAGAATAATGATCCGCCCATCCGCGTCGAGCTTTACGTCGTTCGGGATGAAGCGCTCGCGAGGCATCATCCGTTCCACTACCGGATGCCGGCCCGATTTTATCGTGAGATCGAATCCATCGACGACATGCGGCCTCACATATCCTTCGCGTGACGCGCACTCCGCGAGCGTGGCAAGCACGTCCAGCTCGGCCACTGCCTGCGATGCGATTTGCAAGCGGCGTGTTTCTGCGGAGACTTGCGCTCGCAGCGTTTCCACTAGTTGACGCTCGCGCGCTTCGATTCTCTCCGCAGCGGAAAGCACGCTCTCTTCGAATTCTTTTAATGCGGGAGTTACGTAACGCTCGGCGCCGGCCAGAGTCTGCCGGCGCTGATAATCGGCTGGCACCAGATGCTTATTGGTATTCGTGACCTCGATGAAATAGCCGAATACTTTGTTGAACCCGATTTTCAGCGACGTGATGCCCGTCCGCGCACGCTCTTCCGTTTGAATGCGCGCGATGCCATCCCGCCCGCCATCGCGCAGCGCGCGCCATTCATCCAGCTCGGCATCGACACCCGCGCGAATGCTTGGCTCATCCCCGACGGCGACGGGTGGACGGTCTACCAGATGTGCGGTAAGAGCTGCGCAAAGATCGCCGCAATCTTCCCATCGCTCGAGAATCTGTGACAGCGCTCCCAGCTTCGGATTTGCAGATGCAGCGGGCTGGAGCGCTTCTTTCACGCGCGGCAGTCGCGCGATCGATTCGCGCAGCGCACCGAGCTCCCGCGGCGAGATTCTTCCCGATGCCGCCTTCCCCGCGAGGCGCTCTATGTCGCGCACGCCGTCGAGCTCATCCCGCAGCCGCGAGCGCAGAAGATCGTCGCCGAGTGATTCGACTCCGTCCAGGCGTGCGTCGATTCTTCGCACGTCTGTGAGCGGAGCGAGCAGCCACTGGCGCAGCAATCGCGCACCCATTGGGGTGAGCGTCCGGTCCAATACTCCAATCAACGTTCCCGACGCTCCGCCACCGCGCAGTGACTCCACGAGCTCGAGATTCCTCCGCGTCATCTCATCGAGAGGCATGAAATTCCCCGCGCGCTCAATCTTCGGTCGTGACAAGTGCGGCGTGCCGCCCGGCTGAAGCTCGTCGAGGTACGTGAGAAGCGCGCCTGCCGCGCCGAGCGCGAGCTGATCGTCCGGTCCGATTCCGAAAATCTCGATGGAGCCGATGTCGAACCGCCGGCGCAGCTTTTCCGCGCACAGCTCCGGATCGAAATGCCACCCGTCCCGCGAAGTAACGAGGGGACCCTCGCCCTCCTCCGTAACCGGCGCAAGACCATCGAGTGTCGTATTGGCTTCGACGATCACCTCGCGCGGGGCAAAGCGCGAAAGCGCAGCTTCGGCATCCAAGGCACTGGCGGTCGTCATTACAAACTCGCCCGTGCTAATGTCTATCGCCGCGATGCCGAATGACGTGTCCTGTCGCCTCACTGCACAGAGAAAGTTGTTCTGTCGGCCGTTGAGTAAATCGTCGGCGAAGGCGGCGCCGGGGGTGATCGTTTCCACTACTTCGCGTCTCACGATTCCCTTCGCGGCTTTCGGATCTTCCGTTTGTTCGCAAATGGAAACGCGGTAACCCTGCGTTATCAGCCGCCTCAAATAATCCCCTGCCGCCTTGACTGGAACGCCCGCGAGTGGCACCTCGCTAGCGCCGCCGTTATTCCGTGAAGTGAGCGTCAGGCCAAGGGTGCGCGAGGCGAGTTCAGCATCTTCGTAAAACATCTCGTAAAACTCGCCCATTCGAAAAAACAGAATCGCATCCTGATGCCGCGATTTGATCTCGCGGTATTGCTGCATCAGCGGAGTGGCTTCGCCGCGGGCGCTCATTCGTTCGTTTCGCTCACGAATCCTGAGATCCCCTTTGACTTCAAGTCCGCTAACGCCTTCGCCGCGTCCGCAAAAGTTGAATAGCGTCCCACTCTCACCCGAAACGGCTTCGCCGATCCGTCGACATGTGCGTCGAGGCCCTTTCCCTTGAGCCTCGTCGCCATTGCTTCTGCGTCACGCTGAAGGGCGAATGCTGAGACTTGCACCGCATATAGTTTCCCGGTCGCTGGGATTGGCTTTGGTGGCGCCGTGGATGTGGGCGCTGCAATCGGCTGTGAAACCACCTGCACGAGCGGCGCCTGGCCGCATGCGACAAACCCCTGGGCTTCGATCGCAGGGAGCAGTGCGGAATGTACAGCCCGCGCGTGCGTCAATGCTTCGTGATTCGCCTCACACGCTGCCGCGACATTCTGCGCGTCAAGGAGTGCGCGCGCGCTCCAGTATTGCGCTTCCGCTACCGCTGCGTCATCCGGATGTTCGCGCAGAATGCGCTGCAGATAGGAGAGTGCTTTGACGGCGTCAGACGAGACCAGAGACCGTTGTGCGAGACGCAGCAAGCTTGCCCTGCCCGCTCGTGAGCTTGGCAACTCCGTGGCGATCCGCTCGTAGTCGAGCGATGCGTCCAGCACGCTCGGCGCGAATGTGGCGCGTGCGAACAATATCTCGGCAAAATCCGACGCGTCGCCCGGAGTGACGCGCGCGAGCGAGTCCGTTATTCGCCGCGCTGCATACAGCTGGCCCGCGTTCGCCAACCGGTTCGCTTCTTCGACTGCTCTCCCTCTACCGCGAATACTTGCGTCGTCCTGCGCCGTCACGTTGGACGCGAGCAAAGCGACACTTATAAGAGGTGTCAAAAATCTCAGCACGCTATGCGGCCAAAACCGCGAGCTCGGAAGCACAGACCGCGAGCACGACACCGGTCACGAGTTGTTCCTCGTTCGAAACGCGTGTCTCCTTGAGCGCTACATCGGCATCGAGGAGTACATCGAGGGCTCGGTCCGCTTCGGCTTTTTTCCAGTTGGGTGCAGCCTTGGTCCAGGCACTGGCGGCGCTTCCCCACGGCCGACCGGTGAATGCGCCGGTTTTCTTGAGGAGCTCGAAGTATTCTTTTGCGAGCGCGCTGCGTGAAACGCCCTCATCCAACCGTGCCTGGCCCCACGCGATGGCCAGCATTTGGGTTGACAGCGCCATCACCACCGAAACTCCAGTCGTTTTCGGCTGCGACAGAACCAAAGACACCAGCGACAGCGCGCGTTTTACGCCTTTGTCCGCGATGGCATCGAGAAAATCAGTGATCGTTTCGCCTGGCGTAATTCCTACGACCGCAGCAACCGCCGCCTCATCAACCACCTTTCCGTTCGCGAAGCTGGCCAGTTTGTCGAGCTCCGTGGAAAGCTGGTAGAGATCACTGCCGACAGAAGACTGAAGCAGCTCGACCGCCCCGTCGGTAATCTCGAGTCCGTGCGCCGTGGAAGCGGTGTGCGCTATCCATTTCGGTAGTCGCTCGCCGGACAGCTCTTCAAATTTTAGGACCGCGGTGCTGCGAGAGATAGCTTCGTCAGGTTTAGCAGCGGCGGGCACGACGAGCATGAGAAGGATGTCTGCGGCCGGCCTCTTCAGATATGTATCGAGCGCCCTGCGTGCGTCTTTCTTGAGTCCCTGCGCGTCACGAATGACGATCACCCGTCTTTCTGCCATCATTGGTGGCGTGGACAGGAGTGTGGAGAGCTCTTCCCCTCCCAGCTCGGCCCCACGCCGGGCTTCGAGATTAAAATCTCGAGTGGCGGGATCCAACGCCGCCAACTGGAGCTGCTTTACTGCGTCTTCTTTTTGGTAATCGTCATCGCCAATGACGTAATACACGGGCTCGAATACCCCGCGCTTGATAGCTTCTCTGACAGTTTGCAGTGCGGCTCTGGACACCCTCGAAATATAGGCGTCCGGTGTGCGACGCTAACTAGCGCGTGGCAGCTGCGCTCGCGAATCGCGCATGGGCGAAACGAACGGGTGCTTCCTCGGCAAAGAGCGCCGCGGGCCAGATTGCCAATCCGGCGGGAACTGACGCCACGAGCGCAGCCGGCGGAGACGCGAGAGGCGCCATATCCGATTCGGGTCTCGTAGCGACTACTGGTGGCATGACTAGATCGCTCGAGCGTTCCACCCTGTCGAGCGTGATCGCGATATATCCGATCATCGCTGCTGCCGCCAACGTAACCGCTGCGGCAATTCTCTTACGCATCAACCGGGCTGGGACTTCTGTGTTCCGGCATTCCGCGAGCCGCGCGTTCAGGCGCTCGGTAAAGCCCGCCGAGATTTCTATGGTAGGAAGGTTCCGAACAAGGAGCAGCGCCCGCTTGACCTTCGTGTGGAGCTCCGCGCACGAATGGCATTCGTCTAAATGCCGGCGCATCTCGACAAGCTCGACTCCGGCGAGCGTGTCGTCCACAAAACCAACGTGTTTTTCTCTGAATTCTCTACAGTTCATGACCGGGGGTTGGGGCTCGGGTAGGGTACCCGAAACGGGTACCCTTGTTCCCGCCCTACAGCTCTAATCTACGAACGGTGCGATGATCTCGGCGAATGAGTTGCGCGCGCGGTTCAGCCTCGACTTTACCGTACCGAGGTTGCAGTCCGTGATCTCTGCAATCTCTTCGTACGACTTCCCTTCCAATTCCCGAAGAACAAAGACTCTCCGATGGTGTTCGGGCAGCTTGGAAACCGTCTCCTCGACGATCTGTTGAAGATGACGCTGATGATACATGTCGTCAGGGCGCGACGTCGGGTCCTCGAATTCAACAGGCCGGTCGTCGTCCTGGTAGCTCTTCTGCACTGTCTGAAAAAGCACCAGCGGATTTCTCGAGCGGTTCCGAAGCTCGTTCTTCGCGAGATTCGACGCGATCGTGTATGCCCAGGTGGAGAATTTTTTGGAGCGATCGAATCGGTGAAGGTGCCGGTAAACGCGGATAAACACCTCCTGTACGAGGTCCTCCGCTTTTTCCCGATCTCCGATCGTCCGATAGATGAAGTTCAGAAGTCGCGTCTGGTAGCGTTCGACCAGCTCCGTGAATGCGCGCTCGTCGCCTCCGAGAAATGCACTCACCACCGCCGAATCATCCATCGCGTGCAGGCGCTCTTTCGTCGAGATGCCGCCCATCACCAATTGCTTACGAGCTGTTTGTCCCATATGCCCTTCCCAAAAAGAGTGAGGACTTACCACGCCCAATCGTTGCAAATGCTCTTTTAGAAACTTCTTGACGCGTTAACTATTGCACACTGCGTGCCCGGTGCTTCAAAAACGTAAGTGTCTGTGATTAAAGCACTTATGGTAAGGGATGCAAAGAGATTGTGTCCAATTGTGCCCATAAGGTGTCACCTGCGTATGACGCCCTGAGCCGCTTATATGGTATGAGACACCGACCCGGGTAGTTTCGTCAACTCCGGAGGCGGCGACGGGAGGCGATCATGATTCCGACAGCTGTCTTCGCATCCGATATCTCGCCGGAATCAATTAGTCGAATGGCTTCCGAGAGGTGAATTGACCGTTCCTCGATGAACTCGTCCCGCTCACGCGCCACTCTACCCGACTCGAGCTCCCACGCCATGAAGAGGTGGATTCGCTCGTCGGTGAATCCCGGGGTGGTATAAAAAGCGACGAGCTTCTCGAGCTTGCGAGCCTTTCGTCCCGTTTCTTCTTCAAGCTCGCGCGCAGCACAAAATTCGGGCGACTCACCGTCCTCGAGCCTCCCCGCGGGAATTTCGAGAAGATACGCGTCGGCCGCGTATCGGTACTGGTGAATGAGAAGAATCCTCGGGTCGCTCGATGCCGGATCATCCAGAAACGGGACGACTGCGCTCGCACCCGGATGTCTCACCATCTCCAGTTCACCGACTGATCCGTCGGGAAACCGAACCGTATCCACGTCGAGAGAGATCACTCTGCCGGAATACGCGCGTCGCGAGCTTAACCTTGGCGGCACACTGTCCTTTGAGCCCATCCTTACGTGGCGTCAGCCAGCTCGCCGACTTCCAGCTCAGCGAGCTGCTCGCGTACCGCCGAAACATTGCCGACGACAAGCGTCTGAAGCTTGTTTGGATGCAGGTGGTCCCGCGCCGCGTTTAGTACGTCCTCCGCTGAGACCGCGCGGATTCGCTCGCGATACGAGTCGAAGTAGTCGACGTCCAGCTCTTGCACCACGAGATTTGAAAGTGCGGAGGCCACGGCGGCGGTGGTCTCGTACCTGATCGGAAAGACACCGTCGAGGTAATCTCTCGCCAACGATAGCTCGGCAGCCGATACTCGTTCTTCGCGAATTTTGTCGATCTCCAGAAAAACTTCTTTCAGTGCCGCACCGGTAACCTCGGTAGCAACCGCTGTGGAGATTACGAACGGTCCGACGTCCTTCCGCCAGTCGAAGTAGGACGACGCGCCGTAAGTGTAGCCGTGAGCTTCACGAAGATTGAGATTGATCCGCGATCCGAACAGCCCGCCGAGTATCGCGTTCATGACGACGACAGGAAAATAATCCGGATTTTTTCGCGGGAGGCCTGCGTGCCCGATACGCAGCTCGGACTGCGGTGCGTCCGCCTTCTCAATCAATTTTCCCCTGCGTCTGGATCCGGCAACGGCGTTCGGGCGGGTGTCAGCAGCACTCGAGCGCCGCGTCCAATCAGCTAGCGCACTGCAGAATTTTTTATAGACGCGGCCGTATTGTAAATCACCGGCGACAATAAACGTCGTGTTTTCCGGCGTGTATGTCTGCGCGTGAAATGCCGTAACGTCGCCGAGCGAGATCGCCGGCACGCTCGACTTCGATCCGCCGCTCGGAATGGAGAAGCGTGAGTCGGCCGTGTACAGGAATGATTCAAACGCTTCATCGGCGAGTCCGCGTGGTTCCGACTCTATCTGCAGCAAGTCGGCGACGCGCTCGGATTTGAGTCTCTGTAACTCTCGTTCGGGGAAGGTGGGCCCTAGCAATACTTCGCCCAACAGTTCCGAAACACGGTCGAAGTGTTCCGTCAGGAAAGTGACGCGAGCCGTCGCACTGTCCCAATCGGCACCGCTATCTAACGACGTGCCAATGCCCTCGAACTGTTCCGCTAGTTGGGCCCCGCTCCATCTGCGCGTTCCTTCGACGAGGAGCTTGGCAGTAAGTCGGGCCGTTCCCTCTCGGCCGTTCGGATCTTTACCGGCGCCTGCATTCGTCACCGCCATGAGCGTCGCTAACGGAAGCTTTGGAATCGGGCAGACGATGAGGCGCGAGCCATTTGGAAGGGTGCCCCTTTCAAAAGCGGGGAAGCGGTAGGGCCGCGGCGCTGACGCCGGTGGGCGCTTTTCAGTCAGCATAGTATCACGGTTGCATTTCCACGACTTCATCTTTGGGAACGTACAGGAGGCGCGAGCGCCTCTCCCGCGCCAAATACTTTCTCGCAAACGCCGATACTGTTTTCGCCGTTACCTCTCCGTACTTCGATGCTTGTTCATTTACCAGCGCGGGGTCGCCAAAGTACGTCGCGAACATCGAGATCCGGTCGGCGCGCTCCGAAGCTGTTTCGAGGGCCTTAATGAGCTCAGTTGTTACGAGTGCTGCCGCACGGTTCACTTCCGCGTCTGTCACCCCGTCCGTGACTAGGGAATCGATTTCGTTGTCCACTGCCTCGACGAGAGCGTTCTCGCTCACTTCCGGCTTGGCTGTTACGTCTGCCACAAACACGTCGCTGCCTTTCGCCAGATCCAGTGTGAACGCTGAAACGTCCGCCGCGATCTGCTGCTCGCGCACGAGCTTTTTGAAGAGCCGGCTCGATTTTCCTGAGCCAAGAATTGCTGCGCATATGCTGGCTGCGTAAAAATCGCCGCTGCCGAAGGGTGGCGTTCTTGTCGCCACGAAAACTCGCCGCAGCCCGACGTTGTCGGGAATACGAATGAGCTCGGGTGAAGTGAAATGTGGCGGCACTGACATGTCGGGGCGTGTGATCCGCTTCTTTCCGCGGGGAATGTCCCCGAAATATTCGTTCACTAGTGCCCGGGCCTCCCCCTCTTCGAAGTCCCCGCAAATCGTGAGTACCGCGTTGTCCGGTGCGTAATAGGTCGCGAAGAACTCTGCTACGTCGTCGAGCGAAGCTTGCGACAGGTCCTCCATCGACCCGATGAGCGAATGATGGAACGGGTGTGTCCGGGGAAAAACAAGCTCCTGCAGCTTCTCGAGGGTCGTGCCGTATGGCTGGTTATCCACGCTCCAGCGGCGCTCGTTTTTCACGACGTCTCGCTGCGTATCGAGCTTCTGCTGGGTCATCGCCGGCAGCAGTGCGCCCATCCTGTCTGCTTCGAGCCAAAGAGCGAGCGCAAGCTGGTTGGAGGGAACTGTCTCGAAATAGTTGGTTCGCTCGAGCCATGTCGATCCGTTGAGCGTTCCGCCCGCGCGCTGAATAAGCTCGAAATGCTCGTTTGCCCCGACATGCGCGGATCCCTGAAACAACATGTGCTCGAAAAGGTGCGCGAACCCCGTTCTTCCTTCCTTTTCATTCGCCGATCCGACATGGTACCACAGGTTTACTGCGACCAGAGGAACTGTGTGGTCCTCGGACAGCGTGACGAAGAGACCATTCTTCAGTGTGTAGCTTTCAATCGGAATTCGCATATCCCTAAATTGCCCGCCTGCTGATGTCAGTTGCAATCTTCGCATTGCTCGTCTTCGCGTCGCTTCTCCTTATTCTTTCGCTGGCTCAGGAAAGAATCGTTTTTCAGCCCCCGAAGAATTTCACCCGCGCCGACACCGGTTTCGCAAAGCGAATTGAGTACCAGGCAGCCGATGGGCAGCCGCTCGTCGGGTTCGTGATTCATCCCCCTTCGCCCAGCCGTCACGTGCTGCTGTGCTTTCACGGAAACGCCGACCTGGCTGCGTGGCAGCTCGATTGGGGAAGGGAGGCTGCCGCGATCTCGGGGCACTCGGTTTTTCTCGCCGAGTATCGCGGATATTACGGCCTCGGGGGCCGCCCCACTTACGCGCGCTCCCGGCTCGACGCCGACGCCGCCTACCGCGCGGCCATGGAAGAGGCGCGAGCGGACGCAGCGAATATTTCATTCTTTGGCCACTCTCTCGGAAGCGCAGTTGCGGCGGAGCTTGCACTGCGCTCCGCTCCGCGCCGCTTACTCCTTCAGGCGCCCTTTTCATCCGCGCGCGGGATGGGACGACTCATCATCGGGCGTCCCTTGCTTCTGCTCTGGAACCGGCTTTCGCGCGTGCACTTCGACAACGTCCGGGCTGTCACGGCGCTGGACGCCGCGGTGTCGGTCGTGCACGGCGAACGCGATCGCATCGTGCCGCTTCGCATGGGGAAGGAGGTCTACGCTGCAGCGAAGCTGAAGGGCGTGCTGCTCGTCGTTCCGGCGGCAGGACATAACGACTTGCCGGACTTGGGCGGTGACAGCTATTGGCGGTGGCTCAACGACGCGCTCGGCTAATTAGTAACAACCTGAAACTATTTTCTCGCTGGCGATTCGATTATGAATGCCAGCGGGGCTTTTATGGATTCGCTGAAGATGTACTTCCACCGCTCTTCCGGGTTCGGCGAGATAGGGCTCGTTCGCGTCGGCGACGTGTATGCGTTGAGCCCGAGACGTTTTGCGATCACCCATAGGCGGAGCATGTGAAAGGGGTCGCTCACGAGGATTGCCGTGGTTGCGTGTCTCCGCTGCAGAATCTCCGCGACTGATCGCATCGACTCACTCGTGGTGCGGCCCTCGTTCTCCACCACGATGGCGGAATCCGGGACGCCTCGCTTTCGCGCATACGACCTTCCCACCTCGGCTTCACTTGTAGTATCTCCCGGACCCGATCCACCTGTGAAAATGAGTAGCCCGGCCGGATTTCTCCGCCAGAGGTCGAGGGCATGATCAAGCCGCGCTTTAAGGACTGGCGAGGGATGCCCTGCGTATTGTGCCGCGCCGAGGACTACGATGGCGTCGGCCGGACGAGCTTCGTCCCTCGCGCTCCACACGAGAACGGCAACCGCCGAGATCGCCCAGGTGGCGAAGGTGGCTATGAGCATGGCAAGCACCGACCGCCGAAAAACTTCAACTACACCACGGCGACTGGCTCCCACTAAAACGTGTGCGTCGTTCCGGGTTCCGGACACGCGACGTTGTAGCCCTTTGCCGCGAGGGCCGTTTGAAACTCGTCCTGAACATTTCTCTCGCCGTGAACCAGCCAGGTGGGCCCGAGATTCGGCGACGTGTCTTTCACTGCTCCCAGCCAGGATGCGAGCTCGCCGCGATCGGCGTGGGCGCTGTAGCCGTTGATGATCTCGACTTGCGCGTGAAGCGGAACTTCCTCGCCGAAGATTTTTAACATCGGCTGCCGTTCGACAATCCTGCGTCCCAGGGTGTGCTCCGCTTGAAAACCCACGATCAAAATCGTATTCCGCCTGTCGCTGGCGCCGTGTGTGAGGTGGTGAAGGATTCTTCCGTTCTCTACCATTCCCGACGCGGCTATCACGATCATCGGGCCGTTCGCCCGGCTTATCGCTTTCGATTCTTCGACGTCCCGTGTGTAGTGGATGAGGTCGAACTTGAAGAGCTCTTTGACCTCTGCCACCATCGCTTCGGACCGGTCGAGGATCTCGGGGTGCATCTCAAAAACGCTCGTTGCATCGATGGCGAGAGGGCTGTCCACGTAAACGGGAATCGCGGGAATTGCCTTCTCTCGAACCAGCGAGTGGATGGCGTAAATCATCTCCTGTGTGCGGCCAACGGCGAATGCGGGGATTAGCACTCGGCCGCCGCGTGCTGCCGTCGTACGGATTACTTCGGCCAGCCGTGCCCGCGATCCTTCGACGGATTCATGATCTCGGTTCCCGTACGTCGACTCCATGATCAATGCGTCCGCGCCTGACGGAATTTCGGGATCGCGAATGAGCGCCAGGCCCTTTCTTCCGATGTCACCGGAAAAGACCAACCGTTTTTTTACAGGGCCCTCGACGCAGTCGAGAATGACGGATGCAGAGCCAAGTATGTGTCCTGCATCGATGTAGGTGGCCTGCACCCCCGGCACCACGTCGAACGTTTTTCCGTAGGGCACGCCAACCATCAGCTCCAGGGTGCGGATTGCGTGGCGCATTCCGTAAAGCGGAGGCAGAACCTCCTTGTTGTGCTTGGCGAGAAACTCCGCGTCTTTTTCCTGAATGTGCGCCGAGTCGGCGAGCATAATCGCCGACAGGTCTCGTGTTGCGTTGGTCGCCCAGATCGTTTTTCCGTAGCCTTCGGCGACTAGAAAGGGCAGTCTGCCTGAATGATCGATATGCGCGTGCGAGAGAACGACTGCGTCGAGCTCGGCAAGCGGAACGGGGAGGCGCCGGTTTTTCTCGGCAGATTCTTGCCGCCTGCCCTGAAACATCCCGCAGTCGAGCGCGACAGTGTGGCCGTTAACCCGCAGCAGATGGCACGAGCCGGTCACTTCTCTTGCCGCCCCCACGAAGGTGAGCTCCACTTCAGCTCTCCGCTAAGGCGTCACGCTGAAATAAAATCGTCACCCTGTGTTCGTCCTGTGACATGAGCGCCGGGTGCCAGCCTCCCCGGCTCCGCTCGTTGAGCAAATCGGTGAGAGTGTCCTCGTCTTCCCGAGTATGGCGGGTGAGCTTGACCACGACGGCCTGGTATTCTTTCATGGGAAAATCGAGATTATCGCTGTGAGCACGCCTTCACCCTTCTGGATGGAAACTGAAAAATGATAGAGCGCGTCAAGGAGTTTCCATCTCTCATTATTATCCGGCATCCGCTCGTTCAGCACAAGCTGACGATCCTTCGCGATCAGCGCACCCAGACAAAACATTTCAAAGAGCTGGTCGATGAAATCGCCACATTGATGGCGTACGAGGCTACCAGCGAGCTATCGATTGAGGAGCGTGAAGTAGACACCCCGCTCGAAAAGACCCGCGGTTGGCACATCAGCGGGAAGAAGCTCACCTTGGTGCCCATTTTGAGAGCCGGGCTCGGAATGGTCGAGGGCATCCTCCGCCTCGTGCCGTCCGCCCGCGTAGGGCACATCGGACTCTATCGAGATCACGGCACGCTCCAGCCCGTGGACTACTACTTCAAGGTGCCGGGTGAAACGGCGGAGCGCGATTTCTTCATCCTCGACCCGATGCTCGCGACCGGAGGGAGTGCCGTTGCCGCCGTTTCCGCTCTCAAGAAAGCAGGTGCAGAGAGAATCCGCTTTCTCTGTCTGGTGGCCGCTCCCGAAGGAGTGAGGCGGCTCAGCGAAGCGCATCCGGACGTTCAGATCTACGCCGCCGCACTCGATCGGCAGCTGAATTCGTCAGGTTACATTCTCCCCGGACTCGGTGACGCCGGCGACAGACTTTTCGGAACCCGATAGTTTTTCGCGCAGTTAACACCGCGCCGCATCGTCTTCCGTTTTTGTCAAGTGATTTTTTTGTTGAAGTGATTTCTCAACGATAAAACGAAGTCTTGTTGCGATTTCTTCTCAATGATATTTTCTCGCATCGCACGCGCTGAGCAGCTGCGACTCACCCGCGACCAAGTCGATGCTGATCAATCTCCTTCCAGATTTTTTCGCAGTTCACAACAGCTCCGACCGGGTCGCCGCATACCACCGCTACTTCGAGAGTCATCGTCCGCTTCTAGAGGCGTACTGGCATAATTACGTCCTCGATCCGGCAGGACCGCACTTTCAGGAAGTCGTCCGCGCGACCGCGCTTGCCAGTCGCGTAGATCTCCGCACGATGCTAGAGCGAATTGATGTCGTAACTCTGGCAAGAAACGCCGAGGAGCAGTGTCGGGCCCTTCTCGAGGTCGATACGGACATCGACGTGGTTCTTATGGTCGGCGTTGGCGCAGCCAACGCAGGCGAGCTGGTCGTGGACGGGAAGGGGGTCGCTTTTGTATGTCTCGAGCACTTCACCAGCGTGACCAATGCGGAAACGCAGGGTCTGGGGTTGGAGCCCGAGCTTATTCCGATGTGGCTGGCGCACGAGATCGCGCATACCGTCCGATACACTTCCCCGACAAGCCGCAGCGAGATGAAAAAGCTCGTCGATGAGACCGGCGGCTATTACTCGTATTGGGAAACGGGGCGGCGCGCTTCTCTCCGGGAGCTGATGGTGAATGAAGGCATCTCCGTTCACGCGTCGCGTGCGATTAGTCCCGGCCATGCTGCGTGGGAATACTTCGGATACGACCGGAAGGACTATACGCGTGTCCGAGAGGTCGAGCCGCTCCTGGCCAAGGTGATGGCTTCGGATCTCGACCGCTCGGGGCTCGGACTACGGCTGCGGTATCTCTCGGGCGGGATGACGGACGAGGCGCGAACCGTTGACCGGCACACCATTCCGGAGCGCAGCGGCTATTTCGTTGGCGCGAAGATGGTTGAGAATGCCGTTCGCTCCAGGGGGTTGTCGTGGACGGTGCGCGCCAGCGCGCATGAGATCGTTACCCTGGCCGATTCGGCGAGCGCTTCGGCCTAAGCTATTTCCCGATACAAAAAGTGCTGAACAGTCTTGTCAGCACGTCTTCCACATCAACGGCGCCGATCAAGTCTTCGAGCGCCGTTGTCGCTTCGCGGAGATGAACGGCGGCAATTGTCGTCGGAGCGCGCCCAGACGACCGAGTCAGGGTGAATTGTCTCACTTCGTCCAAGGCCGACGTAAGCGCTGACTGTTGGCGAGCGGTTGTAATCACCGGATCTTCACTCTGGTGCGCGCCGTAGCAACTCGAGAGCGTGCTCCCGATTTGTAAAAACAAGGCATCGAGCCCCAGGCGGGTTTCAGCACTGACGGCAATGATGCCTGCCGGTACGTCCTCGCCCGGTCTTAGATCGGCTTTTGTCCAGACTCTCAGGATCGGAGCGTCGGTAAGCGTGCCCAGTTTCGTGGAAACATCTTCGAGAGCGCGGATGTCATCGGCACAGGCGAGCGCGATGTCGGCGCCCCGCAGATATTGCTCGCTCACCTCGATGCCCAGTCTTTCGATCGTGTCGGCGGTCGGTCGAAGTCCGGCAGTGTCGACAAGGCGAAGCATCCACTGTCCCGTATCTATCGTCGCCTCGAGCGCATCGCGGGTCGTTCCGGGAATGTCCGTCACTATGGCGCGCGCCGCTCCGAGCATTGCGTTGAACAGGGAGGATTTGCCCGCGTTCGGCGGTCCCGCGATTACGACCGAGGCGCCCTCACGAATGACGCGGCCGAACGAAGCGGTGGAGAGAAGATCCACGAGCGTCTTTTCGACGCTTCGCGTCGCTTCGCTCACGTCCGCGTCCGCTATCGGCCCGTCGTCCTCGCCCGGAAAGTCGATATCGTATGCAATTAGCGCTTCCAGGCCGATTATTTCCGAGCGCAGCGCGTTGAGTTTGGCGGTAAGACCTCCGCGTAGCTGCGCGAGCGCCGCGCGCTGCATTCCCGTCGACCGAGCGTTCACGAGCTCGCCGATTCCTTCGGCTTGAATGAGATCGATCCTGCCGTTAAGAACAGCCCTTCGTGTGAACTCGCCCGCCAGGGCCGGTGCCGCACCGGAGCGTACCAGGGCGGCGACTACAGACGCGGGTACCGCATACCCGCCGTGCGTTGAAATCTCTACGACGTCATCGCCGGTGAACGAGTGTGGCGCAGGATAGGTCGTGACAACCGCGTCATCCAGGGTCTCTGCCTCATCGAACACCGAGCAATGCGTGGCCGTTCGCGCTGAGACCGGCCAAGGCTTTATGTGCCGCTGCGCGATTGCGAAAGCCCGCGACCCTGACATTCGCACGAGCGCAATTGCCCCGCGTCCGGGCGCTGTAGCGAGAGCGACAATCGTTTCCTCCAGCCGGAGTCCGCTCACGCGCCCGGGATCACGGCGCCGGAAGTCGAAAGGTCTCGCCAGGCTCCAGAATCTTGATGGAGTCGCTGTTCGGATGATCGGGAAGTGCGGCACGGAGCCGCTTGATAGCATCAAACGCGGTAGACGTCACGTGGTTGAATGTTCCCCAATGGTAGGGGATCAGAAACCGCGCGCCCAGCCGGTCGAACAGGGAAAGAGCGTCATCGCTGGTGAGATGGCCCTTACGAAACCCCGGCTTCCACCACGGCGCGTGTCCGATGGGAAGGAACGCTACGTCGAGGCGGCGCCCCTTCGCGATGATGTGCTTGTCTACGAGGTGCGTGCTCTCGGGAGTGAGCGCTGTGTCGCCGGCAAAAAAGCACGAGACGTCATTAGTCTCTAAAAGATACATATTACTTTCGTGCCGCCAGCGATCCAGGCCATAGCGATTCCCGCGATGTGTGGCGGCTGCAGCGTGCAGGCGGAACCCCCCGACCGGCACCGACTCCCCCGGAGCGATCGGCTCGCTGTGCGAATAGCCCCGGCGCCTTAGCCAGCGCGAGATGACCGGCGGTGCATAGAGAGGGATGTCCCGCGGCAAGGAATCGAGGCTCTTGAAGGACAAGTGATCCGCGTGAGCATGTGTCAGCAGCAGGCAGTCGAGACTTGGCAGCTTGTCCAGCGGCACTCCGGGCGCGCTAACCCGTGGAAGAAATCTGCCAAGTGCTTCGTCGAAATTCGGATCGGTGAGAACAGTTGTCCCACCGAGCCGAATTAGTAGCGTTGCGTGACCAATGTAGGTGGCGGAAAGCGCCGCCCGGTCAGCTCGATGGCTGGGCTCTGAGCCGCTCACGTGCGATTAGCCATTGCTGGGGTAACGCCGCCAGATTCTGCGCCGTGTAATAGAGGTTAAGCCCTGACGCCATGTTCAGAAGGAACACGGTCATCATCACCGGGAACATGTAGCTCATCATCTTCGTCTGCGGGTTCGGCGGGGCATTTCGCATACCGATCCACGACAGCACGTACATCGACACACCCATCAGCAGGGGAATGATGTAGAGCGGGTCTTTCGCCGACAGGTCGTGCAGCCACAGGAAGGGCACGCCGCGAAACTCGATCGTATTCTGGAACACGAAGAACAGCGCAAAAAATATCGGCATCGGAAGCAGCGCCGGTAAACACCCGAGAAGCGGAGCGAGCGGACTTATCCCCTCCTCTTGATACACTTTCATTATCGCTTCCTGCTGCTTCCGCGGATCGTCTTTGTATTTCTTCTGCACCGCCGCCAGTTTCGGCTGCACCGACTGCATTCGCAGACTCGACCTCATGGTGCTTTGGTTGAGCGGCCAGAGAACGAGACGAACCGCCAGCCCGAGGATTACAAGCACCCATCCATAGCTCAGCCGGAGAACGTTGTGCATCCAAAGCAGAAGCTGGATTACGAGCGACGCCACCGGGTGCACCACCGCCTGTAGGAATTTCCATCCGTACGGATTTACGTGATCGAAGTCGTATCCCATTGCGACGAGGCGCTTCCATTCTTGAGGCCCCGCATAAACGTCGAAACTGAACGCTCCCTTGGTGCCGGGCTGGACAGCCGTCGCAGTCGCATGTGTCGCGACTTTCGTCGTGCGTGCTCCGCCGGTAAACGCCGCTTCGGTGAACGCTGCGTGGTCTGCGACTATTCCAAGCACGAAGTATTTGTTCTTGACCGCCACCCACTTGAGTGGGCCCGTTTCGAGGCGTGATTCACCCGGATCCATCTTTCCAAAGAGAACGCTCCCTGGATGGTCACGGACGGGCTTAAAGACGTAGGCCAAGCTTTGCTGGTCGGCTGTAGTATCAGATTCGGCAGACCGCAGGGTGGTCGGCAACGACGTGAGGAGATACGCCCCCGTTGTTCCCCCGACGGTCGCGGACACGTGAAATACGTACTGCGCTTTTCCGAAGCTGTATGTGATGCGTACGGGAGTTCCGCTCACCGTCGCGGAATAAACGAGGCTTGGCACGCCGGCGGCCGCCGCTTCGCGGCTTTCGTCGAATGCTGTCTTCTCGAGCGGCAGCGTATCCGCGCCGACAACGAGCTTGTAGGCGAGAAGCTTTGCGCCGGGTACCGCGAGATCTACTTTCCCGCCTGACGGCGACCGGTTCGCGAAATCTTTCATCACGAGTGACACGGGCCCTGCGCCAATATTGCTGAAAGTGTAGATCGCCTTGTCCGTCGCTATCGTCGCTCGCGCTTCAGCTGCCACGACATGTGCCGAGTCACGCGTCGAGTCGGCGCGGTGTGCGCTAACCGTTTGTCCGACAGCGCCAACCTGACCAACGCTGTCCGCGAGCGGAGCAGCTACCTGCGTTACAGCTGGCGCAGCTTTTTTTGCGGACGAAGGAAACAGTACCTGGCTGATGGCAACGACGATCAGCGAGAGCAACAGCGCGAGAAAGAAGCGCTTATCCATTATGGCACGGGATCATAGCCACCCGCGTGCAGCGGGTGACATCGTAGAATGCGGGCAGCAGCAAGTCTGCTTCCCCGCCATGCTCCGTAACGTTCGATCGACTCGAGCGCGTATCCGGAGCAGGTTGGATAGTAACGACACGTCGCCGGAAAAAGCGGCGAGATTCCCACGCGATACAATTGGACCAGCCAGAGAAGGCTTCGCTGCATCATCAGAGTTCGACGGTAGTGAGCCAGGTCTTTATTGACCCGATCTCCGTACGCAGCCCTGCGAAAGAAAGTTCATACGCTTCGGATTTCGCGCGTATCAACGCATCTCCACCCTCGACCGAGGGCAGAAGCTCCAGACGAATGATCTCGCGCAGGCGCCGTCGCAGCCGGTTGCGGTCGACAACGGAGTGTTTGTGCTTGGGTACAATCAAGCCGATGCGCGGGGTTCCCTGTGTCGAAGCGAACCGGACGTCGAGAGTGGGCGTCTGCATTTTTCTTCCCCGCCGCCGAACGCTTTCGATGTCCGTTTTCCGCGCGAGTCGTTTCGCACGCGGAAAACGGAGGCTTTTACGCTCCTGCGTACTTCGTCGGGATCTGGACGGTCAGGCGCTTACGGCCCTTCTTTCTGCGGCGGCTCAAAACTTCGCGGCCCCACTTCGTTGCCATGCGGGTGCGGAATCCGTGTGTCCGGACGCGACGCTTGTTGCGGGGACGATATGTAGGCTTACCCATTCAATTACTGCTCCGAATCCGACGGATCCACTTTGAGGTTTGTGAGGCGTAAAGCTAGCCCGTTGTTGAAGATAGGTCAAGGCAGGTAAACCGCTGTGCCGCTTCACCCTAATTGACTTTTCCACATAGAGGAAGTAGCCTAGCCGGTGATGTCTCTAACGCCCTCCGAAGTCTGGGCCCGACTCCTCGAAAGAGCGCGGTCGGAGCTCCCCGAACAGATCGTAAGCGCCTGGCTCGAACCCGCCCAAGCAGCAACCTTCGACGGAAAGACGCTCACGCTTGTCACCCCGGACCAATTCACCGCTGATTGGACCGACTCCAAATACGGAGAGCTGCTCTCCTCGCTCGGCCCGATCGTCCTTGGCCAGCCGCTTAAAGTAGCGTTTAGGGTAGCCGATGAACGTGTTAGGAGATCGCAGCGCGACCTCTTCGTGGAACCGCCAAATTTAAAGCCAGCCGATGGACAGCATGGCGGCAGTTCAACGCCTCTCAGCGATCGCTATACTTTTGACTATTTCGTCATTGGCAAGTCGAACGAGCTCGCAGCGGCGGCCGCGCACGCTGTCGCACAATCCCCTGGCCGCGTTTACAACCCGCTCTTTTTATACGGCTCGACTGGCGTCGGAAAGACCCACCTCATGCAGGCCGTCGCCCACGAAACACTGCAGAGAAATCCCAGCACCCGCGTCACCTACGTAGGTACCGAGCAATTCATGAATGAGCTCATCGGGTCGATGCGCGATCGGACCGGTCATGCTTTTCGGCAACGCTACCGCGAGACCGACCTGCTTCTCATCGACGATGTTCATTTTCTAAAAGGAAAAGAGGCGACGCAGGAAGAGTTTTTTCACACCTTCAATGCGCTCTATGAAGCCGGCCGGCAAATCGTGCTGACCAGTGACCGGCCTCCTTCCGAAATCGTTGGCCTCGAGGCTCGGCTGCTAAGTCGCTTTCAGTGGGGTATGGTCGCCGATATCGATCTGCCCGATTTCGAGCATCGCGTCGCCATCCTCAAGCAGAAGGCTCAGCAGGACCACCTTGAGATGACTATCCCGGAAGAGGTTATTCGTTTCATTGCGGAAAACATTCGCTCCAACGTGCGCGAGCTTGAGGGGTCCATCATCAAGCTTCTCGCGTACGCGTCGCTTCGCCACGAGGAGATTACGACCGAGGTCGCGCGCGAGGCTCTTCGCGACAAGCTGCGCATCAGTGAGCTCAACGCGCCTTCTGATACCGCCGAGCTGACTCTTACTGGGATCCAACACGCTGTTGCAAAAGAGTGGGGGGTGACGGTCGAAGGCCTGCGGTCGAAAACGCGCACCAAGACGCTGACCGTACCGCGCCAGATCGCGATGTATCTCACCCGCGAGCTTCTCGGCACACAGCTCGTTGAAATCGGTAATGCTTTCGGCGGCCGAGATCATTCAACGGTTATCCACAGCCTTGAGAAAGTTCAGTCCAACATTTACGAGGATTCGTCGCTAAAGCAGCGGATCGCAACCCTTCAAAAAGTTCTCAAGGCGCGTATTCCATCAACAGTTGAGGGATGAAAGCCAAAGCCTCTGTGGAATCATTCTGGAAAGGTGTGAATCGAATCCTTCCAGCCCACATAAGAGAGCGTGGCACAAGCGACACGGAATCCATAACTTAGGCACTTACCAACACTCGCTCGATTCTCTACTGCTACTACTATTCTTAATTCTTTAATAGATAAGAAGACGTAACACCGAGTTACCAACGTCAGACACAGGAACCGATTCCCGAATGCGCTTCACGATTTCCCGAGAAAAGCTTCAAGAAGGATTGGCTGCGGTTGCCGCGAGCATTCCGACCAAGACCACACTTCCGGTCTTGGCAAATATTCTCGTTGAGACAACCGAAAAGGGGATTCGACTTTCCGGGACGGATCTCGATATTGCGGTTACGACAGAAGTTTCTGCCGACGTCGAAGCCCAGGGCGCGGTTACGATCCCCGCAAAGAAGCTGAGCGAAATAGCCCGGGAGCTCCCCCCGTCACCAGTCAAGATCGCGGCAGTCGGCGAGCAAAGAATCACGCTGGAGTGCGGCCGTTCACGGTTCAAGCTGCTCGGGCTTCCACGCGATGAGTTTCCTAGTTTTCCGTCGATAAAATTTGCTGATAGTTGGAGAATTAAATCGGGTACGCTCCAGCAGCTGATTTCCCACACTTCGTTCGCGGTGTCGTCGGAAGAGAGCCGTCCGATTCTTAATGGAGTTCTCTGGGAGCTGCGGCCCGAGTCTATGCGGATGGTGGCAACGAACGGCCACCGCTTGGCGAAGATGTCCGTGCCCATCGAGAAGACCGGCGCCCCGTCCGCCGACCTCATCATTCCTCCTAAGGCGCTCGAGCACGTGCGCCGGCTTTTCCCTGCTGAAGAAGATCTCGAGGTCGGCAAAGGCGACAATCACATCGGCTTTCGCTCTCCTTTCACCGCTGTTTACACCCGGCTGATCGAAGGGCCGTATCCCAACTACGACCAGGTCATTCCGAAGGACAACGATCGCGTAGCGATCGCGGACAAGGCCGCTCTCACGAGCGCGCTCAAGAGAATGTCAGTCGTTGCTTCCGATCAAACGCACCGCATCAAGATGTCTTTCAACTCCGGGTTGTTGCGGTTCAGCGTGCAGACGCCCGACTTGGGCGAAGCGCAGGACGAGCTCCCTATTCGTTTCACCGGCGATCAACTGGACATAGGATTCAACGCCAGCTATCTGCTCGAGATACTCCGCTACATGCCGACCGATGATGTGAAGCTGACGTTCAAGGCACCGGAACGCGCCGCGACAATCGAGCCCGAGGGCTGGAAGGATCCTGCTGAGTATCTATGTCTCGTCATGCCGCTGAGGCTCGTGGACTAGCGGAAGAAAAGCACAACGGCCCCCGAATTTGATCGGAGGCCGTTGTGAAAAAAGAGGCGAGCAGTCAGTCTATAAGCCGGGTTCTGTCCATCGCGCGAGGCGACTGGACGGTCATCTCTCTCCGAGTACGGTCACCCGCACCCTCTAGCAGCCTACCCGCGGCGTCTTTCTCAAGGTGGACGACCTTTCGCCGCATATTTGGCCTTGCTCCAACTGGGGTTTACCATGCCGTTCCCGTCGCCGGAAACGCGGTGGGCTCTTACCCCACCTTTTCACCCTTGCCTGTTAAGGCGGTTTGTTTTCTGTGGCACTCTCCGTCACAAAGCGATCGCTCACTTTGCGCCCAGGCGTTACCTGGCAGCTTGTCCAAGGAGCCCGGACTTTCCTCGGCATTGGAACGTGTTCCAATACCGCGACCGTCCGACTGACTACTCTCCACTCAATATAACGGGCTGACGGTAGGACTTGTCACGCCGGGCCCCGCGCCCGCAGGGTTGACGGGGCGCTGACGCAGCTCCGGTAACGTTTTCTCGCGGAACATCCCCAACCTGCGAGGGCGTTCGTATGAAATCAGCCGCACCGAGACACAGCCAGCCGCGCTTCCCCGTTTCAACAGTCCTCACCCCGGTCGAGCGCGCTCGAGTCGATGCCGTCGCGCAGGGACTGTGCGAGCCTATTCATCGCGAATCATTGGATGAAGTTCTCCTCGATCTAAGAAATCAGAGAGCGGGGATGGTGCTCATTTCCGTCACCCGGTATGCGGGTCAGGGCTATTCCCGCATGGCCGCAGTCGTGCGCGAATTTCCGCGCGTTCCCGCCATCGCCCTCCTCACCGAGACCGAAGCCTCCACGCCGTACTCGACACTTCTTCTCGGACAGCTTGGAATAAAGAAGATGGTGGATGCGCGAACGCCCACTGGGTGGCAAACGCTGCGGAGTTTGCTCGCATCCGACGGAGCGCAGGATCTCCAGCGTTCTGCGCTTGCACAGATCAATCTCGATGTGCCCGGCATCTCCGCGGACTGTTGGCGCTTCTTCGAGCTGATGTTCGACCCGTCACCGAAAATCGCGACGGTGCGTCAGCTAGCGAGAAGGCTCGACGTGCTGCCGAGTACGCTGATGAGCCGGTTCTTCCGAGCGAGCCTGCCGGCGCCGAAAAAGTATTTGGCTCTCTCGAGGTTGATTCGTGCG
Source organism: Gemmatimonadaceae bacterium (assembly GCA_013816855.1). Lineage (GTDB taxonomy): Bacteria > Gemmatimonadota > Gemmatimonadetes > Gemmatimonadales > Gemmatimonadaceae > UBA4720. The sequence goes on along the minus strand of JACDDT010000003.1, from coordinate 45,539 downwards.
GCGCGCTTGTTCGAGAACCCGGGGCTTTCGGTGGCCAGTGTGGCGAACCATCTGGACTATTCCTCTCCGCAGAGTTTCGGAAGGCACGTCCGCACGATGATGAAGATGTCCCCCGTCACATTCCGGAACCGCTTCGACGGCCAGGGCATGGTTCAGCATTTTCGCACGCAGCTCATCCTGCCCTACGTATCAACCTTGCGAACCTTTCACCCGATCGAGGCGGCTCCGGGCTGGGTCGGAGCGAAAAGCGAGGCGAGCGTTGTTTGTTGAATCACCGCGCGCGTAACTCTTCTCCTTCAACCAGGGTGATGAGACTATAGCCGGCGGTTTTAATCTTTTCGGTGCCGCCCTCGTGACGATCCACGAGTGCGACAACACCGACGACCTCGCCGCCGGCTTCCCGCACGGCATCAATCGCCCGGAGCGCTGAAGCGCCGGACGTCACGACGTCCTCGACGACAACGACCCGATCTCCCGGCTTGAACGGGCCTTCGATGAGCTTCCGCGTTCCGTGCTCTTTCGGCTCTTTCCTCACCGTGAAAGCTCGCAGCAGCGGAGGGCTCATCGTGCTCGCGAAGCTCGCCGCGTAAGCAATCGGGTCTGCGCCTAGGGTGAGACCCCCGATTGAATCAGCATTCCAGCGCATGCGACGGATGGTCGAAAGTGCTAATGGTCCGATAAGGGCCAATCCCTCCGGGCTCATAGTTGTGAGCCTCGCATCAATGTAGAGATCCGAGGTCGCTCCGGACGCGAGAGTAAAGGCCCCAAACCGAACCGACTTCTTTTTCAGCAGCTCTACGAGCTGGGCGCGTTCGGTCATGGTGCGGGAGGTTATGCGTTCTTAAGATTGACGTCAATGGACGCCGCCTCAGCTATTCGGATGTCGGATTGGAAGCCGTGGATGCAGTGGGCTGCGCCTGCGATCGCGATAGTCGTGCTCGCTCTCATCCTTCGCCGGGAGCGTCGCAACGCGCGCCGCCTGCGAGACCGGTCGCGCGAGCTCGAAAGGCTCTCCGCAGAGCTGCTTCGCGTCAATCGGATGAAGAGTGAATTCCTCGCGAACGTGTCTCACGAGCTTCGGACGCCACTCAATGCTATCGTCGGATTCGTGGATCTTCTTCGCGAAGGTGTATACGGGGATCTCGGGCCGAAACAAGTCAAGCCGGTCGAGCGAATCGAAGCGTCCGCCAACCACCTTAGACACCTCGTCGATCAGATTCTCGATTTGGCAAAGATGGCCGCCGGGCGACTGGAGGTTCACCGGGAGTCGCTCGAGCTCCGCTCCTTTCTGCTCGATGTTGCGAGCGAAGTCGAATCACTTGCCCACGAAAAGGGTCTTTCGCTCTCGGTGAATGTCGGCTCAACAGCGGCAAGGATTCGCAGTGACCCCCTTCATCTTCGACAAATCCTCATGAACCTCCTTGGCAATGCGATCAAGTACACGCACGAAGGAGGTGTCATCGTAAGCGCGTTTCTCGAGGAAGAATACGCGAGCGCTGTTCGCGAAAACTCGGCCGGCAGCTGGGCTGTTATCGAGATTCGCGACACCGGCATTGGAATTCATGCATCCGACCACGAGCGAATCTTCGAGGAGTTCGAGCAGGTTGGGGCCGGACCGCGCGGAGATTCAGCGTTGAGGGGTACGGGCCTCGGCCTGGCTATATCGCGGCGTCTCGCGCAAGCGCTCGGAGGAGAGATCGCGGTGGAAAGCGCGCCCGGCGCAGGTTCAACTTTTTCGCTTCGCCTTCCCGCAGAAACCGAGCTACTTGTTGCGCCGAAGCAGTCCCTTGAACTTGCTCATGACGCCAGCCTGCTCGACAGGTAGTGTCGCGGCCTCGGTAAATGCTTCAGCGAACGCCTTTACGCTCGGATAGCGATGTTCGGGGTTTCTCGACAACGCTTTCATTACCACCGCTTCCAGCGTCGGATTGAACTCGAGATCTTCCTTTGCTTGACGAAGCGCGATGGGCGGAGTGGTCAGAAGCTGAGTGAACATTTCTCGAGGCGCGCGCGCAGTGTAGGGCAGGCAGCGCGTGAGAAGGAAATAAGCGATCGTAGCGAGACTATACTGGTCGGCGGCCGCGGTGACGAGCTCGCCCGAGAGCGCTTCCGGCGCGATGTACATCAGCGTTCCTACAAAAAATCCCGCGCGAGTCAGGCGCTCGTCGGCAGATGCTTCCGTGTCCGTCGCAATTCCGAAATCGAGAAGCTTTACTTCGCCCGTCTCGGGATTGTACATCACGTTTTCGGGCTTGAGGTCACGATGAACGATGTTCGCATCGTGGGCCGCTTGTACCCCTGCGGCGATTTGACCGACGATGTTGGCGACGACGTCTTTAGGCAAAGGAGCGTTCTGTTTTGCATGCCGCTCGAGGATCTCGCCCGGCGCCCACTCGATAGCCAGAAAATGAAGCCCGTTCTCGGCTTGACCGATCTCAATAGTTCGCACGACGTTGGGGTGCTGTACGCGCGATCCGTACTTCGCTTCCCGCAGAAACCGCGCGACCGCGGTTTTATCCTGGCGAAGCTTTTCTCGTAGCACTTTGAGTGCTACGGTGCCATGATTCGCATGGTCGGCGAGATACACAGCCGAGGTACCACCTTCTCCGACTTCCTTTTTGAGCGTGTAGCCGGAAAGTGTGCTGGAGACAAGATTATCGCGGGACACGCGGCGAAGCTAATAGAAACAACCTGAACGGGATAGGGTAGACTTCTCAATGCCGAAAAGCTCGAAGGTGTATTTCTTTTTTCTCAGTCTCGTCCTCGCGATCATCGGGTGCGGAGCGCCTCCGTCAGTGTCGGCCCCGCGAGATCGCGGACTTCCCGTTGCTGTAACTCCTACCATCGCGAACGAGTTCTACAAGCAGATGGGGCTCCTCGCGGCGCCGCCTCCAGTCTCACTCGTGGGGAAGACCGCGTTTTACGCGACGCGCTTTCCTGATACGACACTCGTTCTCACGAGCATTTCACTGCCCAATCGCGCGCTCACCTTTTCCCGCGAGGGCGACCGCTACAGCGCGCCGTACGAAGTTCATATACGGATCACTCGCGGCGACGTGGAGGCAGCTTCACTGAACGCGCTCGAGGTGGTTCGGGTCGGAACGTTCAAGGAAGTGAACCGGTCCGACGAAAGTGTGATTTTTCAGCATTTCTTCAGATTGCCTCCGGGCAGGTATGGGCTCAGTGTCGTGATGCGTGATGTAGGCGGCGCGCGCATGACGTCGCAGGATGCGCGACTGCTGGTTCCGCGAATATCTCCGACAGGACTATCCACTCCGCTTCTCACCTACGAAGTCACGCCTCGAGCGGTTCTCGACTCCGCGCCGCGACTGCTCGCGAGCCCGAGATCGACTGCGGTCTTCGGACGAGACAGTCTTGTTTCCGTTTTTCTCGAGGCGTATGGCGGCACCGGCGCCCCGATCAATTACGTGGTGACGAATGAAGCGCAGGAGCGGATGTTCGCCGATTCCGCGACCCTTCCGCGCACGGGATCGCTCTTTTCAGGCACCGTTCAAATTCCCATCTCATCGGTAGGACTCGGCATCACCAAGCTCAGCTTCGTGAGGAGGGGTACCGCCGATACGGCGAGCATTCCGATTTTCGTAAGCTTCGGCGAGGATGTTCCGATCATGTCGTTCGCGAACATGATCGAGTATTTGAGGTTCTTCGCTCCAGAGTGGCGGCTGAAGACGCTGCGCGGCGCGACACCGGCGCAGCGCGCCTCAGTGTGGGCGGCGTTCTTTCGGGACACCGACCCTATTCCGGAGACTCCGGTCAATGAAGCGCTGGAGAGCTACTTCGCGCGAATCCGGCAGGCGAATGTTCAATTTCTCAACGACAGAAATCCCGGCTGGCTTTCAGACCGGGGAGTGGTCTTCGTCGCGCTCGGCGAACCCACGCTGATTATGGATCGCAATGTAAATCAGGGGACCGGAATGCAGGCAGGCGGCAGCACTCGCGTCCAGGTCTGGACCTACCAGCAATACCACACCCAGCTCTTCTTCTACGAAGATGTCGGGCATTGGCGACTGACACGCGCGAGTGAAAACGAGTTCTGGGCTATCAACTCGCGCCGGCTTTCGCGGTAACCGCGGGGATCCCGTGTCGTAGTTCCCGCGCCGCTGTCCCAGCGCAGCAGCGCTTTATATTGCTTCGATGAGCTTGCCGGAATCGCCCCGCCTTTTCCTGGTTGATGGCTATGCGCTGATCTATCGGGCGTTTTTCGCGCTCATCACACGGCCGCTCACTACGAGCAAAGGCGAGAACACATCCGCCGCCTGGGGCATCGCAAATTTCTTGCAGCGCTTGGTCGAGAGACACAAGCCGGATTACCTGGGGTGGGTTCACGATTCCGGCCTGTCCTTCCGGCACGAGCGCTACCCCGCTTACAAGGCAACTAGAGAGAAGCTGACCGAGGAGCTCCAGGCGGATTTCGACCGGGGAATGGACAGGATTTGCCAGATCCTCGACGCCCATCACATTCCAATCATCTCTCTGCCGGGTTTCGAGGCGGACGATGTGATTGGAACGTTGGTGAAGCAGAGTGTCGACAAGGCGCTAAACGTCGTCGTGGTGTCCGGCGACAAGGATTTCCAGCAGCTGGTCCGCCCCGGGGTGTGGCTTCTCAACCCCGGGCGCGGCGGACCCGCCGGGGTCGAAGAACATTGGGTTGGTGTGCACAACGCCACCGAGCGGCTCGGTGTCTCTCCGGACCGGGTCACCGACTACCTCGCCTTGGTTGGCGATTCTTCCGACAATGTTCCGGGCGTCAAAGGCATCGGCGATAAAACGGCCGTCCAGCTCGTTGAAGAGTACGGTGACCTGGAGTCAATTCTCGCACACGTGCAGGACATCACCAAGAAGCGTCCGCGCGAGGCTCTTCTCGAGCACGCGGAAAACGCACGGCTCTCCAAAGAATTAGTAACAATTCGAGACGATTTAGCCGTTTCATTGGATCTTCAGTCGTTTGCGATCAAACAACCGGACTTCGGCCGCCTGCGTGCGCTGTATGGCGAGCTAGAGTTCCACTCACTCGCGAAACAAGTATCGGTCGGTTTGCCCGACGCCGGCAAAACCCAGAAAGCGGCGACGAGATACATCACCATCGACGATCCTGCGGAAATTCCCGCGTTCGTGGCCAAGGCGCGTGCTGCGGGCACCATCTCTGTGGACACCGAGACGCTTATCGAGAGCGGAAGTCCGCAGATGATCGACCCGCTTCGCTCGACGCTCGTCTCCATATCCATCGCCACCGGCGCAGGCGAGGCGTACTACTTTCCGTTGCGGCATCGCGGTCCGCGGGCAGCACAGGGCGAGCTTCTCATCGACGCGGCCGGCGACCGGTCGGCCACCGACGCTCCGGAGGAACGCGGGCTCATTCGGGGCGGCGATGAGCCGGAGGCGGCGCCATCAAAAAAGAAGAGAGTGCCGGCTTCGCTCAGCATCGCCGCGCGGGCAATCGCGAGCAGGAAAATCAGCGATGTAAGAAATCTTCCGCCGCTCGACTCGGCTGAGATGGAGCCGCTGCGAAGGCTGCTTGAAGATCCCTCGGTGAAGAAAACCGCGCAGAACGCGAAGTACGATGTCCTCATCCTTCGCCGCTGCGGAATCAATCTTGGCGGGTTGGATTTCGACACGATGATCGCGAGCTATGTGCTCGATCCGGGGCGGCGCTCTCACGGCCTCGATGTTCTCGCGCTCGAGTTTCTCGATCACACGATGACGTCGTACACCGATCTCTGCGGCAAAGGAAAGGATTCCCTTCCTTTCGACGAATGCCCCGTGGAATGTGCGCGGGATTATTCGTGTGAGGATGCGGACATGACCCTGCGACTGCGCGGCGTGTTCGAGCCGCAGCTCGAGTCGCAGCATCTCAAGCAGTTGTTCGACGATGTCGAAATGCCGCTGGTCGGGGTGCTTGCCGAGATGGAATGGAAGGGGGTCTCGATCGACCTTCCCTGGTTCGCTTCCCTCAAGAAACGTTTTCAAGCGGAGCGGCAGAGCGTCGAAAAGCAGATCTATCACGAAGCGGGAACAGAGTTCAACATCAACTCGAACCTTCAGCTGCGTGAGATTCTATTCGGCAAGCTGAATCTTCCGGTCTTGAAAAAAACGAGCACCGGGCCATCGACGGATGCGAGCGTGCTCAAGGATCTTGCCGAAGAGGGGCACGCCCTTCCCTCGCTGCTAATGGAGTACCGGGAGCTGTCGAAGCTCGAGAACACATACCTCGATACGCTTCCCCTTCTGGTGAACCCAAATACTGAACGCATTCACACCTCGTTCAATCAGACTGTCGCCAGCACCGGCCGATTGTCGTCCAGCGACCCCAACCTGCAGAACATTCCAATTCGCAGAGAGCTCGGAAAGGACATTCGCCGCGGTTTCGTGCCGAGGGACGGATGGACGCTCCTCGCGGCGGATTATTCGCAGATCGAGCTGCGCCTATTGGCGCACCTCTCCGCAGATCCCGCATTCGTGCAGGCCTTCCGCTCCGGTGGCGACATTCACCGGCAGACAGCAGCGCTGATTTTCGATGTTCCCCTTGAAGAGGTTACAAGTGAGATGAGGGGCCGTGCGAAAACCATCAACTTCGCCACCATATATGGTCAGGGTGCACACGCGCTTTCTCGGCAGCTGGGAGTCGATCACGCTGAAGCGAAAGAATTCATCTCTCGCTATTTCGAGCGCTTTGCCGAGATACGGAGATTTCTGGATTCGCAGGTTGAATTCGCGCGCGAACACGGGTACGTCCAAACATTGTTCGGTCGCCGGCGCTACATCCCCGAGCTGCGTGAGCGGAACTTCAGCATTCGGGCCTTCGGCGAACGCACTGCCGCGAATTCACCGATTCAGGGCTCGGCCGCGGATCTCATTAAGATCGCGATGATTCACATCGACCACACTTTTCGCGAGTCCAAGTACGCGAGCATGATGCTGCTTCAAGTGCACGATGAGCTGGTGTTCGAGGTCACGACCGACGAGCTGGAAGAAATCACAACAGTCGTGAAGCGGGAAATGGAAGGAGCGGCTTCGCTTTCGGTCCCACTTATCGTCGACATCGGCCTCGGAAAGAACTGGCTCGAGACGAAGCTCTAGCGTACCGCGCGGCTGTGTCCTTCGAAGGCTGTCCAGTAAGCGCCCGTAATGAGTGTCGCCAAGTAGAGACCCGTTACGAGCGCCGATCTAGTTAGCAGCCCAACTAGTGCCACGTGGATCGCATAGGAGGCAAGGATCAGCCCGATGCCAAATAACATCGTCAGCATGGCCGGCTCATCGGCGCTCTGGCTGCGCGAAAGGGCAAGCGATCTAGCGTAGCGAATAGGAATCTCGTGTGTTGTCCTTCCCCACCAGCTTGCCGCCCTCACGAGAATCATTTGCTTCTGCGCGCGCTCGGTAGGCGCACCGGTAGGAAACAGCGTTCCGCTTGATGCACGAAGCAATCTTTCTGTGATCGAATCGGTCAGAGCTCGCGTCGATTCGCCCTGCCACGAATCGACATCCAATGGATCTTCGATTATCGCCACCACGCGAGTGCCCGGGTTGCTCTTGTTTTCGAACGTCAATCCGACCGTAAGAATTCCGACTCCACGAACACCGCTCTGACGCGCCGCGAGCGCGATGCGCGCGAGCCCGGTCTTTAGCGGCAGCAGCTCATCCGAATTGCTTCGCCCTTCCGGGAAAATGAGTACCGCCCCGCCCTCTCGCAGCACGCCGATTATTTCCTGGAAGGCTGCGCTGTTGCGCTCATAGTCTTCCCGCAAATTGCCAGTCGTGTCCGATACGCGCCGCAGTGGTACGACGCCCAGCAGTTTAAACATCAAGGATACGAAGGGATGTTGAAACAGCGTCGCCTTTGCGGTAATGCGCAGCGGGCGCGGAACGACCCATCCGGCCACCAGGGAATCCACCATCGCGTTCGGATGATTGACAGCAACAAGCAGCGGCCCCGTTTTCGGAATTCGCTCGCCTCCGTCGATTCGAATTTCCGAGTAGAACCAGTGCAGCATGATGCCCGCTATCCAACGGAAAAAGCGGTAGATCATTTTTGGAGTGCGCCGGTTGCAAAAGTGTCCGGCACCCGCCGCAGAAACCAAAGCGCACCAACCATCCCGATCGCGACTGTCACTACACCGGCACGATAGGCGGCCGGCGTTCCCAGAGGCGCGATTAAGTTGTCTACCGTAATTGCCCACACGAATGGTCCGACTATCGCTGCCGCTCGGGCGGAAAGTACCATGAGGCTGAAAAACCGCCCTGCTTCCGCATCCGGCACGAGGCTGAGCAGGAGCGGGCGCTCTGCGGTGGACACACCGCCGTAGATGAGACCGATAAGCGCTCCGACGATCCAGAACGCGGAACGCGATGGCGCGACGATCATAGCGATCAGTAGAACTACCCAACCGCTGATAACCCACATCAACGTGCGCTTCGGCCCGAAGCGGTCAACGAGCTTTCCTATCAGATAACTTCCGAGTACCGCCGGCACCGTGAGAATCACGAACAGCGTCACCTCTGCGCCCTTCTTAAAGCCCATCGCGAAGATCGCATAGAGCGCCATGTTCGCGATGATGGTTCCCATTGCGTCTTGATACAGAAAGCTGGTAAGAATGAACCTCGCGACGCCCGGATATCGTTTGGCCTCACGAAGCGTTTCGCGCAAACCGCTGAACGATTCTCTCCACGGTATCTTCGTCTTGTCGCGGAGGGCGTGGTGATCCTTGCAGAAAAGCATCAACGGAATCGAGAAAAGCAGGAAGAGCAGCGCCGTCGGTACGAACGTCGAGATTCTTCCCGCATGCGAAGTGAACGGGATGATACTTCTCAAGGCGGACAGAACCTGCGGCGACACGGCGCCGATGATCGGTACGGACCCGCTGAAGAACGGGTAGCTGAGAAGCACACCCGTGATCGAGCCCGCGTATCCGAACGCAGCGCCGAGGCCGGATAATTTTCCGCGTCGCTCGGCAGGGGCGAGATCCGACAGCATCGCGTTGTAAAACGGCTGCGCTCCTTGATAGGCGTAGTTTGCAATGACGAATGCGGAGAGCATCCCAACCAGCGCGATTGCTGACATACTCGTAGCGGTGCCCGGTCCTCCGATGACGCCTTCCCCCACGAGTGGCAGCCAGCGCTCTCCGATTCCCGCCATGATGATTGTGGCAGCGCATGCGAGGAGTGTGAAGCCAACAACCCACGGCTTCCGCCGCCGTGTCGCGTCGGACAGCGCCCCGAAAATTGGTATGGACACGACAACCATTGCAGATGCGATTCCGTTTGCGATTGCGTATGTGGTGTTTGAGCGCCCGAGATCCGCGACGAGCCACGCAGCGAAGTAGAGCGTCGCGATATTCATCGAGAAGACGGTGTTCGCGAAATCGTAGAGTGCCCAACTCATGCGCTCGCGAAAGGGCGCGAGTCGCACCGGCTCCGACTTCGGCCGCGACGGTGATTTGGAGGCCTCAGACATGTTGGCCGCTCCGGGTAAAATCATGAGAGGAAGATGCGCCGGTAGCGGCGCCAGTCGAATACGTAGCGTGACGTAGAGGTTCGGTCGTCAGCTTCCTGTAGGCGCGGGGATGAACTCCCACTCGATTCCGAACTCTTTCGCAATCGCGTCGGCGAGTGCTTGTACGCCGAGAGTCTCAGTCGCGTAGTGGCCCGCATACAGAATGACGATGTCGTTTTCTTCTGCAAACACCGACGTCCAATGAGGACCTTCGCCGACGATAAGCGTGCTGATGCCGAGCTCGACGGCTTCCTTCAGTGTGTCGGCATCCGCGCCCGATCCAGTACAGATCGCCCATCGTCCGATTGCTCGATTCTTCTCAGAGGATGTGACGCGGAGATGACCGCCGTGCGATGCGGAGAATGTCGCCGCGCGCGTCACCAATTCCTCGAGCGGAGCTTCGGAAGCCCCCGCTACACCGATATCTGTTCCGTTGAACTTCGCAAAACGTGAAGTGGCTTCCAGCTCAAGCGCTTTTGCGAGAAGCGCATTATTTCCGAGCGAGGGGTGACAATCGAGCGGGAGATGTGACGAGTAGACACCTATCGAATTCTCGATAAGTGCGGCAACTGTCCCATACCATTTTCCCGTGAGCGGAGATGCACCCTGCCAAAACGCACCATGGTGCACAACTAGGAGCTGCGCCCCCGCCTTGATTGCCGCGTTCAGTGTTCTGGAGGAGAAATCCACTGCTCCCGCGATCTTGGTAACGGAAGCCGGCGTATCGACCTGTAACCCGTTGAGAGCCGAGGGATAATCGGCGATTTCAGCCGATCGCAAAATGAAGTTGGCGTGCGTCGAAATCTCAGTTGCGGTGGGCATCGTTTGGGCGAATTGTGAAAAACCTTGGCGCAGGGATGGCGCGATGTAAACGCCTATATGTCAACGAATTACAACTAGCGTAGACAAATTTAGTCGCGTGTAATCCCCATCAGTTCCAGAATTCTTTCAAGGTCGTCGTCCGAGTAAAAACGGACAGAAATTGAACCCGAGCCGCCCTCTTTCCGGGAAAGCTCGACGTCTGTCTGGAGCCTTTTCCTAAGCAGTGCTTCGGTCGCTTTCACTTCCGCGCCTGCACCCCCGCTCGGCCGGGGGCGGGAGGGCTTGTTCCTAGCAGGGGTTTCGGACTTCAGTCTTCGTTCGACATCCCTCACGGTGAGTCCGCGGGCTACGATCTCTTTCGCCATAGCGATCATCTTTGCGGGTTGCTCGAGACCGAGCAGCGGCTTGGCGTGACCCATCGTCAGCTTCCCATCACGCAGCATTTCGCGGACGGTGTCGGGAAGATTTAGCACCCGGAGAGAGTTTGCCACGGTCGTTCGATCTTTTCCGACCATTTCCGCGACTTCCAGCTGCGTCAGTCCGAATTCCTTGACGAGCTGCTGATAACCTTCGGCTTCCTCGATCGGATCCAGATCTGCTCTCTGCAGATTTTCAATAAGCGCGTAAGTGAGGAGAGCCTTGTCATCCACGTCGCGCACGATTGCTGGTATCTGCTTCCAGCCGAGGTTCGTCGAAGCGCGCAGCCGGCGCTCGCCAGCGATGAGCTCGTAGCCATCGCCCGTGGCCGCTCTCCGAACCGTGATTGGTTGAAGCAGCCCGTTTGCTTTAATGCTGTCCTGCAACTCTTTCAAATCCTCAGCTCGGAATTTCTTCCGCGGCTGATACGGGTTGTTCCGGATTGCTGTGATGTTCAGCTGTTGCAGGCCTGTGTTTGGATCCGTTGCGGCTGACTCTCGCGCCGACCCGCCGCGGATTAACGCGTCGAGCCCCCTCCCTAAACGACGCGTCGGCTTCTCACTTGCCATCTTTTCTCCCTAACCCGGACGTGCGCTGAATTAATTCAGCGGCTACTGCGAGGTAGGCTTGAGCGCCGGCTGAATTGACATCATAAAGAATGATCGGCTTTCCAAAGCTCGGTGCCTCGGCAAGGCGGACATTCCGCGGAATCACAGCCTCGAAGACGCCGTTTCCGAAATACTCGCGCGCGTCGTCGGCGACCTGCCGAGAGAGATTGAGCCGGGCGTCATACATGGTCAGCAGCACACCGTCTATAGTGAGTGCTTCGTTCACGCTGTGCTGGATCCGGTGGACGGTGTTGAGCAGCTGGGAAAGTCCCTCGAGCGCGTAATACTCGCACTGCAGCGGGATCATCAGTGCGTCCGCCGCGGCGAGCATGTTAACTGTTATCAACCCCAACGATGGTGGACAATCGATGAGGATAAAATCGTAATCATTTCGGATTTCAGCGAGCGCCCGCCGGACGCCGTATTCCCGATCCTGGCGGTCCACCAATTCCACTTCGGCAGCGGCGAGGTCGGGAGTAGCCGGGACGACATCGAGCAGTTCGAACTGCACGCGCCGGTGGAGTGCCTCTTGTATCTGGGCACCGCCGATCAACACTTCGTACAGCGACACGTCGCCGGGTTTGATCTCAACGCCCACGCCGCTCGTGGCATTTCCCTGTGGATCGCCGTCAATCAGGAGCGTGCGTTTCTCAGCAGCGGCGAGGCTCGCGGCAAGATTTACTGCGGTCGTCGTCTTGCCAACCCCGCCCTTTTGATTAGCAACCGCGATCACACGCCCCAATTACACCCCCGGAAGAGAAGAGGAAGGTAATCCCTAACGTTCCACGTGGAACTAGCGACAGCCCCGTTCCACGTGGAACACAGAGCTGGAATCAGGTCCCGGGGATAAATCTCCATCGAGTGGAGACTTCGACGGACAACGTCTCTTGCCCCGGGGAGATCGGGGTGTCGGCTTGGCTGGAAGCATCTGCCGCAGCTCGCATCATCATCATCGGCCTTGGGCCCGGAGGCGAGTAGCTACTCACTCCAAGTTCGAGGAGCGGACCCAGGGATCCCCCAGCCGCGCGGGCGGCGGCCTCGGCGTCAGCCTTTGCTGTGGCGACCGCGAGCGCTATCGCAGATCGCCGGGCTGACTCCGTGTTTGAGGCGAAGAAATTCAACCCCGAGATAAGATTCGCGCCGTGGGCAAGAGCCGCGTCGAGCACCGGGCCAACCTGGGCGATTTTCCGTACCTCGACGACGACGGTATTTGTGACTACGTAGCCGGTAATTATCGGTGACTGATTAGCCTCGTACTTAAACTCCGGACTTACCGAGTAGTTGGAAGTCGAGATCTGATCGTCATCAATACCGAGGCCTTTGATGGCGGCAATTACTCCCGATTGTTTTTGCGCGTTTTCCGCGGCCGCTGCAGCTGCCGTGGTCGCGCGGGACTGTACGCTGATCTGAATCGTAGCTCGATCTGGCCTGACCTTGACTTCGCCGTGACCGCCTACCGAAATCTGCGGTATTGGCGGCTCGGTGACGTGATTCTGTGCGGATAGTGGCAGTGTAATAAGGCAAAAACCGGCGAATACCGTTACAATCCGACTCATTTTTCCATCCTCGAGTGAAATTTCAATGTCTTACATCCTCGTTTGGCGCTCAATGTCGTTGATGCGGCTCACGTCCATGCCGATTACCCCGCCATCGCGGGTTCGCATGAAGATGTTACTGAACTTCGCATTCCATATAACCTCGTTCGCTTTATACGACGAGCGCGAATGCACGATCTGAGAGGACGTCTCGTCTGTCCCCGTCAACAGGATCATGATTTCGGCATCTGCGGTAAGAAGGTCTTCTTCAGACAGGCCGTAGAGGGGGCTCGTTGGGATGATTGGGTGAACGATGGTCCAGCTTAAAGCGAAAAAAGTCACTCGGCTGCGCTCCAGCTTTAGCTCATAAAATTTTCGCGCTGTCACACCGCCGACGCTCTCGATCTTGCTCAGGATGACTTTCGCTTCGATCTCGATAATCTGGCTGCTGCGCTGATTGGCAATTCTGAATTCTAACGCGGTGACGTTTCTGTACGGCGCGACGATGGCGTTGTCGCTGTATATGATCTTCGCCATCGGGCGGGAAAACCGCGCGAACACAAGGCCGGTAGCGAGAGCTACGCCGACGATGTTGATGAGTGCTTCGATCGTCACCAGTAGATTCGCGGCAAGACCCACCGGAACGATGTGGCCATAGCCGATAGTGGCAAAAGACTGCACGCTGAAGAAGAACGCGCGCGCGAAGGTAGATCCTTCGGGAATTGCCGTTGTCGCCTGCAGCGCGCCCGGGCCACAAAGAAGAAAGGCGACGGCGAAAAGAGCATTTATGGCGATGTAAGCAACCGTGATCGCAGTTAGAAAAAGCGGCCACGATATCATGAGCGACCAGTGATATAGGCTGAGTGCAGAGATTGGGTCCAACCCTTCCCGCACTACGTTGAACGTCCCGTCGCGGTTGAGCAGGCGTTGGTGGCTGCTTCGCGCGACCTCGGCACCGAAGCCGAGGTCCTTGATGTCCTCGTCGACCTGTGGCCTGACGACGGCGTGTTCCGTAAACGTTGACGTTGTCATGCGAAGAGGGGGTGAAGAAAGGCCGTTTTTCGCGTCACAAGAATTTCGGTGAGAGCATTCTTCGAAAATGGCTGTTGCATGCCGCGTCCGCTACATTCCGCCATGCAGACAACCGGAATCGCGAGAGCGACTTTCTACATATTGCTCTCATCGGTCAGCTTCGGCGCTATCTCCGTCCTGACGCTCCTCACGAGCAAAGCCGGCGTCACACTCGTAGACGCGATGGCGTGGCGGTATCTGCTTGCGATCGTCGTCGTCGCAGCCTTCGGCTCGATTCGCGAGATTCGCAGCACAAAATTGTCGGCCATTTGGAAGCTCGTCGTTCTGGGAGGCGGAGGGCAGGCGCTGCTCACTTTCACCAGCCTGAGCGCGCTCGCATTCATTCCCGTCGCTACGCTCGCCTTCCTTTTCTATACGTATCCGGCCTGGGTCGCCCTCCTGTCCGCGGTAACCGGTGCAGAAAAATTGACCCGCTGGAGAATTGCCGCTCTCGCCCTCGCGCTCGCAGGAGTGACAGTGATGGTCGGTGCCCCAGGGTCCGGCACGTTAAACGGGAGAGGCGTTGCGCTCGCCCTGGGAGCTTCGTTCCTCTACGCGGCCTACCTTCCGGTTCTTCGCAAAATCCAGCGTGACGTCCCGCCGCGTACAGCAACGTTTTTTCTCGTGATCGGGGCTGCGATCTTCTTCGTTGTGGCCGCACTCTTAAAAGGCGGCCTCACTGTCCCGGCTCGCCCTGACGCACGCTGGGAGATCGCGATTCTCGCCGTTGTTTCAACCGGCCTTGCATTCCCCGCGCTGATCGCCGGCCTGGCCGTTCTCGGACCCGTGCGAACGGCGATCATTGCGACTGTCGAGCCGTTTTTCACCGCGCTCCTAGGGGCGCTGGTTCTCAAAGACCAGCTGCATTCTACCACGCTCGTCGGTGGTATCCTCATCATTCTCGCGGTGATCCTTATCGAGTGGAGCTCGAGCACCAAACGGGATGCGTCAGCGCCCGGCTAGAGCCTTTCTTCGCTCTACTTCGAGAATGAGATTTTGTAGGTCACTCGGGCTCACTCCGGGGACGCGAGACGCCTGCGCGAGATTCGCCGGCTTCAAAGCATCGAGCTTCTGCCGAGCTTCAACGGAGAGGCTTTTCATCGACGGATAAGGAAGCTTCGCGTCTAGCGGGAAGGAACCCATTTTTTTAAGACGATCCGCCTGGGCGCGCTCCCGCTCGAAGTAGCCCGCGTATTTCAGCTCGAGGTCCGCGGTGAGAATCGAGTCGGGAGTCAAATCGCCGCCGACTCCGGCGGCGTCAAAGCAGCTTCGAAGCGCCACGTTCTGTCGTCTCACGATCTCTGCGATTTTGACGGAATGCGTTATTTGACTGCTGCCGGCGTCGCTTAGGATTTGCGCCGCACTTGAAACGCTGATGCTCGTTTCGCGCGCGAGACGCACAGCGTCGCTCTGATCGCGAGCGCGTTTCTCGACGACTGATGATTCGGCGGCCGAATACAGCCCGACTTCTGATGCGATAGGAGCGAGGCGAGCGAGCGCGTTATCCTGCCGGACTGTGAGGCGGAACTCCGACCGGGAGGTGAATAGTCGATACGGCTCGTCCACCCCCTTGGTCACGAGGTCATCTATAAGAACGCCGAGGTACGAAGTTTCGCGCCCGAGAACGACGGGAGCTTTCCCTTTCGACGCTAGAGCCGCGTTTAGACCCGCAATGACACCTTGCCCCGCGGCTTCTTCGTAACCTGTCGTTCCATTGACTTGTCCCGCCAAATAAAGATGATCGACCGCACGTACACGCAGGGTGGCGTCGAGCTGCGTCGGCGGATAAAAGTCGTATTCAATCGCGTATCCGGCTCGAGTCATTCGAACATCCTCGAGTCCGGGGACGGTGCGCAGCACTTCTAGCTGCACAGACGCGGGGAGCGACGTGGACATACCGTTTACGTACATCTCGTGCGTGTCGTGACCCTCCGGCTCGAGAAATATCTGATGCCGTTCCGCGAGGGGAAAACGGACGACCTTATCCTCTACCGAAGGACAATAGCGCGGGCCCTTTGCGGAAATGACGCCGCCGTACATCGCCGACTCCGCGACTTTCTCCGAGATGATTCGCTTGCCGCGGTCCTCGAGGAAAGTGATCCAGCAGGAAAGCTGTGACGGCGTGGGCGCGGGCACGTGGGCTGGTTGGAAGTGGGACCATGCATACCGAAAGTCGTCGAGCTCGCTTTTCTGCTCAGCGAGCTTGTCGAGCCTAACCGAACGACCATCGATTCGCGGAGGTGTACCCGTCTTGAACCGATCGACCTGAAGGCCCGCCTCTTCCAATTGCTTCGCGAGATGTGTCGTTGATTTCTCGCCTGCCCTGCCGCCCGGCATGTTTGTGGATGTGCCGATGAAGATGGTTCCACGAAGAAAGGTACCGGTGGTGATGACAACAGCTTTCGCCCCGAACGTGCGGCCCTCCAACGTCGTGACACCGTGAACACTCTTACGGTCGTCGTCGAAAAGGAGCGCGGATACCGTCCCCTGAATCGTCGCGAGGCGCGGTTGCTCTTCGAGGAGCGAGCGGACTGCGCGCCGATACAGTCCGCGATCACACTGTGCGCGCGGTGCCCAGACTGCCGGACCCTTGCTGCGGTTGAGCATACGAAACTGGATCATCGCCATATCGGTCGCACGCGCCATCAGTCCGCCGAGAGCGTCCACCTCGCGAACGACGCAACCTTTGGCGATTCCACCAATCGCCGGGTTGCAGGACATTTGGCCGATAGTCTCGAGCGTGCTCGTGATGATCGCGACTGAAGCGCCGGCTCGCGCCGCAGCGACGGCTGCCTCTGTCCCCGCGTGCCCCGCTCCTACGACAATTACGTCAAAGTCCGCTTCATTCATCCTCGACCGCACCCCCTTCTCTCTTCGCTGTATCTTCAAACATGCCCTTAAAAGTACCCGGAACGAACTCGACGGTGTTCATCCGACGGGATGCGTTTGAAGCCGCAAACCTGCAGCGTGGAGAAATTGATGAAGCTTTCAATCTCACAGACGCAGAGTTTCGGCTCGAGGGTGAGCTGATCGCGATCGGACCACCTCCGTCCGACGACGACCTTCCGCATCTAATCGACAGACTTGAAGCGAAAGGCCTCGTTTACTTCGAGGATTTCTTCGAGCTTAGCGGAAATTGGCCCGACTGGCTGGAAGTTTTTGTAGGAGCCATTCGCTCCGGTAAGCGCTAGAGGCGCTTCTCGACGCTTTCCCAGTCTTCCACGTACGCGACCCCATCTTCAATCCGGTCGATTACCACGTCGCGGCCGGCCGCGAGTGCGCCGGAAACAAGGTTCAGTGCCCGCTGAGTGAATTCGTGTCCGTTGCGCTGGTACGAAATATTTCCCGCCGACACATCTGTTAGCGGCTCCACCACCGTCGCGAGCTGGCCTTCGATATCCAAGTCTTCGCCTGCCGGCGCCCTTCCGCGGGCGAGGCGTGCGAGCAACGGTGCACTCAATGGGATCGTGGCCGCTCCCGAAGCGAGAGCGACCAACAAAATCACCGTCGGGCTCAACGTGGAACGCGTCACGCACAAATAGCCTACGGCGCCAAAAACGATGGCGAACGCTGAGACCGAGGGAGCCGTGAGCATTCCGAGGCGCGTTGTTATACGTGCGGCAGGTGCCGCGGTCACTCCCTGGAGCATTGTATAGACGGCTGCTCCGAGGCCGGCTCCAAAAACCAACAAGAACGAGAATGCGTGCATTACGATCCCAGGTACTTACGGAACCATGCGATCGTTGCCGGCCAAGCTTGACGAGTCGCGCTCATGTTCGCCCCGGCCATTCCCGTCTGTTGTCTCAGGAAACCGTGGCCAGCTCCATCATAAATGTTGTGGACGTAGGTCCTCCCGAGGGGGCTCAAAACCGAATCTGCGAGTGGAATCGTAGCGTCCACGCGCGCATCGCTGCCCGCATATAGACCCAACACTGGAGCGCGAATCGCGCGCAGCTGGTCCGCGCGAGGGGAAACGCCGTAATAGACAACGGAAGCACCGAGACTCGGCGAATGCGATGCGTGCAAAAAAGAAATTCCGCCGCCCCAGCAGAATCCGACAATGCCATACCGTTTCTGCGCAGAGGGGAGACCCATCCCGTATGCAGCGACGGCGTCGATCTCGCGCTGTATCTGATCCGCATTCAACGTGCGAATGGCTGCCGTCGCATCCTGTGTCGCGACGGTGTCCGCGATTCGCGGCGCTGAGGACATCGTAAGGAGATCAGGGGCGATGGCGATGAAACCGTCTGCGGCGAGCTGGTCAGCGACGCCGCGGGCCCACGAGCTAAGGCCGTAGATCTCATGAATCACGATCACCACCGGAGCACGATCGCGTCGCTGCGGGTAAACGACCCACGATTTCACACTGTCACCTTGGGGCGTACGTATCGTTACCCATTCTCCATGACGCGGGGAGGATGTAAGCCGCGCAGCGACCTGCTCGGCGTCAGCGGGAAGCGCCGGCTTGTCTGCGCTTGCCACCGAGGAGGCACTTCCACCAACGGGCGTGGTTTCGGCCGTCCGATTTACACAGGCGACAGTCAAAAGCATCAATGGAAGGAACAACCTTTTTTTCGTCATCGCCTATCCTCTCGCTGTGCAGGGCTCGTCATGTGATCGGCAAAGAAATCCAGAACGCGCTTATCCAGAAAGTATTCAGCGCGCCAAGGAAACCGGCCGCGAACAAAACCCACATGCCCGCCGTGCTGATGAAACTCAATATGTAGCGCATCGTTCAGATCTGCCTGCGCAGCAACATCGGTCAACACGTCGGCGGGCAGGAAAGGGTCATCGTATGCGCTGAGGAGCAAAGTTGGAACGCGTACGCCAGCCAGAAACCCGAGCGCGCTGGAGCGACGGTAGTAATCTTCCGCGCCGGCGAAGCCGTGAAGGGGAGCGGTAACGATGTCGTCGAAAGCCACCATGGTCTGCAGCTTGGATATCTCAACGGGCGTCGGAAGTCCGGAGAATCTTTTGGCCTTCGCGGAAATCTTCCTCCTCAGGCTGGTCAGAAAGAAGCGTTGATAAACCCTGGAGAATCCGGAGTTGGAGCCACCAGGGGCTGGAGTAAATTTCAGAATTACCGCTCACATTTTGACCGGGACGCGTGCGTGGAAGTTCAAATCTTCGGCGTGAACAAGAGTGCGGACACGCGAAAGGCTCTTCGTTTTTTCGCCGAGCGCCGGATAAAAACGCACTACGTGGATCTCGATGTGCGCGCCGCTTCTATTGGTGAGCTTCAACGGTTCGTCCAAAAGTTCGGCGTGGAAGCACTGCTCGATCGAAGCTCCAGGCGATTCGCCGATCTGGGATTGCAGTACACAGTGCTTTCGCCGGAACGATGGCTTCAGAAGCTGAGTGAAGAGCCGATGCTCTTGAGAATGCCTCTGGCGAGAAACGGAAAAGAGCTGACGATCGGCGTCGATGAGAAGACATGGAAGTCATGGCTCATCTGATCAGCGCTAATCAAAACTCGCCGATGAGACCGATTTCCGTCTTGAGCTTGTAGCCAAGCTGCTCTTCAACACGGGATTGGGCGAGCGCAATCAAATCACGAACGTTCCTTGCGGTCGCTCCGCCCAGATTGACCATGATGTTTGCGTGAATGTGCGAGAACTGCGCCCCGCCGAGTCGGTGACCCTTGAGGCCAACTTGTTCGACAAGGCGTCCCGCACCGACGCCTTCAATTTTTTGGAATATCGAACCGGCGCTCGGGTGGTATTCGAGCCACGGATGCTTGCCTCCACGCCAGCTCAAGTTCTCCTGCATGACCCGGTGCATAACCGCGGAGTCACCGCGTTCAAGCCGAAAGTTGACGGCCAACGCTACATCGGAGCCTCCATGCAGAAGACTCGTGTCGTAGCCGAACGCCATCTCGTCCTTCGATGCTACCCGTCGCTTTCCATCGGCGCCAAGCAGCTCGCACGACTCAACGATTTCAGCGACGAACATTGTGCGCTCGCGCTCGGGCGCAGGCGAGAGAAAGTGCAAGTTTTGCCAGACAGCGCCACCGACAGTGCTTGGAATGCCGACGTAATGCTCGAGTCCCGACCAGTTGCGATCTACCGCCTGTGGAATGAGCTTCGCCATTACCGCGCCACTTTCTACGCGAAGCCGGCCGTCATCGCCGAACTCGGTTGCGGAGCCAATGTTCCGAATGACGAGTCCGCGAAAACCCTTGTCGCCAATGAGTATATTCGCCCCGAGACCGAGCACGAAGTAGGGGATTCGTAGCTCACGCGCCGCTGTTACCGCATCGGCGAGATCGTCGGCACTGGTGGATTCGTAGAAGAAGTCCGCGGGACCACCGATGCGGAACGTGGTGTATTGCCCAAGGAGCTCGTTGGCCCTAACGCGCTTGGCGTCTAGACGCTTCGCGAGCTCACCTTGCAGCTCACTTTGATTACGATCTGAATTTGACATGATGAAACGGAAAATTACTCGCCTCCTTCACGCAGTCCTAATTGCAGCCGGGCTGAGCGGTGTGCCGCATGCGGCGGGAGCACAGCGTGCTGAGCTCGAAAAAGTCATTCAGAGGAAAGTACTTACCAACGGGCTCGAGGTGATCGTCGTTGAAAACCACGGAGTGCCGCTCGCCACTGTCGAGGTCGATGTAAAAAACGGGTCCTTTACGCAAACGCCGGAGTACGAAGGCCTCGCGCACATGTACGAGCACATGTTCTTTCGCGCGGACGCGACCTATCCCGGTCCCTCGGAATTCTGGGATCGGGCTTCGGATCTGGGCGCGGTGTTCAACGGAACCACCTCCGAGGAGCGCGTCAACTACTTCATGACTGTTCCGGCGGACAACGCCGGCGCCGCCATTCGTCTCCTTTCGGCGGCACTCAAGCAGCCGCTGTTTCGTCAGGATGAGCTCGAGCGCGAGCGTGAGGTCGTGATCGGCGAATACGACCGGAATGAATCAAATCCGTTTTTCGCCTTTTCCCGCGCGATGGACCTCCGGCTGTATCCCGAAAACTTCAGCCGGAAAGACGTGATCGGAGATAGGAAAATAGTTCTCACCACCACGCCGGAAAAAATGCGGACGATACAGCACAGGTATTACGTCCCGAACAACTCCGCGCTCATCGTCACCGGGGACGTGGTCCCCGCCGTCATTTTCACCTTGGCTGAACGCGAGCTCGGCACGTGGCCGCGCGCCTCGGACCCGTTTGTCGCCGATCCGGTACCAACGATCCCTTCACTCGTCCACAACGAGGGCGTCGTGGTTGAAGGACCCGTGAATGCCGTGTCAGTCCAAATACAATGGCAAGGGCCGAGCGTCGGCGCCGATCCTGCGGCGACTTATTCGGCAGACGTTTTTTCAGATGTTATGAATGACCCGCAGTCCAAATTTCAGCAGCGTCTCGTCGACAGCGGTTTATGGCAGGCGGTAGGTGTGAACTACTACACGCTGAACCATACCGGCCCAATCACCATCAGCGGACAAACATCGCCGCCGCAGCTTCGCACGGCGCTAAAAGCTCTCGAGGAGGAGGTCGCGAAGTTCGACCAACCGGGCTATTTCACGCAGGAAGAGCTGACAGCACAGAAGGCACACCGCTCTGTGACATCCGCATTCGATCGGGAGCGCTCGTCGGGCTTTGCCCACACTCTTGGGTTTTGGTGGAGCGTAGCGAGCCTCGAATACTATATGGGTTACGTGGACAACATGGCGGCTCGCTCCATCTCCGATCTCCGCGGCTACGCGCGCAAATACATCGTCGGACGCCCACACATTACGGGCGTTTTGATTTCGTCTGAAGCGAGGAAGGCAATCAAGTTGAGCGAAGCCGATCTCGTTTCGACCGGGGGGAAGTGATGCTCCTTTCCGTCGCGCTTGCATTATCGACCATCACATCAAGCTTCGATGTCTCCGGTGTAAAGGTCATTTTACGCCAAATCAGCGGCAACGATGTCGTCGCGGCGAACTTATATCTCCTCGGCGGCACACGGCAGGTGACTGCGGCGACGGCCGGCATCGAGCCATTTCTGCTCGAGGTGTCGGAGCGCGGCACCTCGAAGTATCCGAAGGATGCGCTGCGGCGCACGATGGCGCGACTGGGTACCGAACTCGTTGTGTCGCCTAGCTACGACTGGACCGTGTTCGGAATCCGCTCTAACAGAGAGGGCTTCGATTCGACGTGGTCGGTTTTCACCGACCGCCTCAGCCATCCAACGCTTGCATCGAGCGAAATAGACATTGTGCGAAGCCAGTTTCTTTCCGCCGCGAGGCAACGGCGCGACGATCCCGACGCTTCCGCTGAATTTCTTGCCGACAGCATAGCATTTGTGGGGCATCCATATGGCATTCCGCCCAGAGGCACAGAGGCGTCAATCACGGCCTTCGACTCGGCATCTCTGCGCAGGTATCAGGCATCACAGGTCGTGACATCGCGAATGCTGCTTGTCGTGGTGGGTGACATCGATCGCGCGCACGTGGAAAAACTCGTTCGGGAAACGCTGGGCACTCTCCCACGCGGCGCGTATCGCTGGACGCTTCCGCCGAGAACTCCCGAGCTTCCGCCGGCGATGGCGATAGAGAAAAGGTCGCTCCCGACGAACTACCTGCTTGGCTATTACAGCGGTCCGCTCGCCAACAGCCCGGATTATCAGGCGCTGCGTGTTGCGACCTCGGTTCTGACAGGCCGCATGTTCGCCGAAATCAGGACGCGGAGAAATCTTACCTATGACGTGCACGCACCGTTTCTCGATCGTGCTGCCACGTCCGGAGGGTTGTATGTGACCACCGTGTCTCCGGACACAACGCTGCGTTTGATGCGGGCGCAAATCGCAGATCTCGAAACAGGCCTGCTGGATCGCCGCGGCCTCCAACAGCTCGAGCAGCAATTCATCACCGAATATTTTCTGAGCAACGAAACGAATGCCGCACAGGCTGATTTCTTGGCCCGTGCTCAGCTCTATCAAGGCGACTTTCACGCGGCCGAACGATTCGTGGGCGATCTGAGGCGAGTTACACCCGAGGACGTACAGAGGGTGGTCCGGACCTACATGAAAGGCATTCGGTTCGCTTACGTGGGCGATCCCTCGAAGCTGAACCCCGCAACGCTCGGCCTTTTTTAGCCCCGAATCGCCCGGTTTATGCAATGGTTTTGCGCAGACGGCGATGGATCGTCGTTGCGTCTCAAAACGCTTGTGAATAAATTCACAAAGCTCGGCCAAAGAAGGGCGGGCTTTGAATAATCCACGCAATTGCAAGGCACTAGGAGGCCCGAATGCGGTTCAAAGGAACATTGATTTCGATTAGCGCGATTGTCCTCGGCGCGTGCGCCGGTGGCGACAAGAACCCGGCTGACACGACCGCTGTTATGGTCGATACATCTGCGGCGATGGCTGCTGCGACCACGCCGGCTGCGACCACAACGGCCGCAACGGGAACGATGGCGCCCATTACCGGCACCACGCACGAAGTGAAAATGGTTGGCGATGCGAAGGGTTTCCGCTTCGAGCCCGCCGCGATCACCATCAAAGCTGGCGATGGTATCAAGTTCGCGAACGTCGGCGGCGGCCCGCACAACGTCTCGTTCGATGCGGCAACCGTTCCGGCTGACGTCAAGTCGCAGCTCAACGCGAACTTCGGCGCCGACAAGGATCCGAACAGCGATCTCAGCAGCAAGCTTACGGGAGTAGCTGGAGGCGATGCCGTGACCGTTTCTTTTGCCAACGTCAAGCCAGGCACCTACAGCGTCTTCTGCTTGCCGCACAAGATGATGGGAATGACCGCTAAGATCACAGTCCAGTAGTCACATACCGATAGCAGTGAAACGGCGGAAGCTTCTGCTTCCGCCGTTTTGCTTTCCATCACCTTTCTTGAAAGGGCTTAGTTTTCGCACTACATGAGCGGACAACGACCAACCCCGCAAAACAGCTGAAATGGCTTTCCGTGTAGCGACGCGTCTGTCAGGCGGTGCGACTTACGTATGGGTCTCCGCACGAGCGAAAAATGCGCTGCGGAGGATCTCCGTACTTGGCGGAATCGCGGCGGGCGTGTTCGTGTTTGCGATCATTGCTTTTGTGTTGGTTCCGAAGCGGGCATCGCGCAGCGCCCAGACTGTGGCCGCGAAGATAGAAGCGAAGGAAGATTCGAGCGCTCCGTTGCATTCACGCGAGGTGAGCCGCCGCAAGATCGCGATTGCCGATTCCCTTCTCGCGTCAGTCCGGCGCAGGGCACAGCCGGCCGCTCTGCTCGTCGACACGTTTCCACCGGCGATGATTGCGCGGCGCGAATCCTTGTCGATCTCCATATCCAGGCTCGGAGCGCTCATTCGGCGCGCGGAAGAAACCCCGTTAGCCTCCGCTTATCGGGCCCTCGCTTCAAATGTCCTCGTGGCCGGTGAGCCACAAATACCGCAGCTTCTCGATTCTCTTGCCGCGGTGGAGCGTGACCGCTCTGCATATGCTTCGATAGGCGCGGTCGATCCCGGCTACGCCGCTCTCAGCTCGAGGGCATCGAGTATCGGGCGCGCTATTGCCGGAGTGGCAGCCTTGAAGCGCGATCGCCTACGCGCAGAGCTGAATTCAATCAGGCCGGTCGCAACGGTTCAACCCCCGCCGACATCATTCGTCGACACACTTCGCTATCTCACCGACCGCGCAGTCGCCCTCACGCAGCTGGAGACGGCCGACGCCGAGATAGGAAAAGTTCGAGCGCAGAACCTTCGTGTCGACGCGCAGCACGATCACGCCCGCGACCTCGCGAACCTGGGAGCGCCACCGTGGGCTATGCTCGCCGCGGCGCTGGTCCTTGCGGCGGCACTAGGTTTTGCCGGCTCGCTTGCCGTTGAGCTACGGCGGCCGCACGTCGCGGATGCGCGGGAGGCTGAAAAGGTGTCGGGAGAGCGCGTTCTCACCGTGATCGGTCCGGTGACGACTGTCGTCGAGCGCGGACGGCGCCAGGCCGATGCAAGCGCACCACCTCTCATCGACGTTGTTTCCGAAGCGTATCGCTCTCTGTATCTTCACATCGCATCCGTTGGCGCAGGGCTTCCCGTCGTAACGGTAACCGGCGACGAACACGAGATTGTCGGAACAGTTGCGTCGAATCTCGCAGCTTCGGCAGCATACGAAGCACGCAGCGCTCTGCTGGTGGATGTCGATGCGAGCACTTGCGGAATTGCCGCGGTTCTTCGCGTCGCCCCCGATCCTGGCTTATCCGGAATTCTTTCGGGCCGCGCGACGTGGGCGGAAGCGATCAAGCCGACCACGATCGGTCGCGACAGGCCATTGGACGTACTGACCAGCGGGTCGAGGCGCGCCGGAATCCTCGAGCCGCACGTCACGGAAGCAGCGAAGAGCGAATTCCTGCGACTGCAGAAGAGATATGACTTCATCATCATCGCTGCGCCCACGAGCTACGTGCAGCGAACAGAAACGAGTGTAATTCCCTCCCCCGAAGTATTGCTGACCGCACGCGTCGGTCACACGCGACTCAGCACGCTCAAGAGCGCCGCGGAAAGCCTGCGCGGCACGAACATGAAAATTCAGGGAATAATTCTTTGGGATGCGCCGTTCCCGCACCTCGAGAAAAAAGAGGAGCTCGTCAACGCCACACGGCGCGGCGCTGCCGGGCTGAGCGAGTCGGACGGGACCCGATGAGCGAGTCGATTGAAGACTTGAGATCACTGCCGCGCGCGGAGGCATACGCGACAATCAAGCGCAATGCTGATGCAATTCTTGAAGGAGTGACGGACGAAGTTGCAGCGATGGCGACGATTGCCGCGCTCATTCACCACTCGCTTGGATACTTGTGGACCGGCTTCTATCGCGTGGTCGCACCGCATCTCCTCCAAGTAGGTCCGTATCAAGGAGGTCTCGGCTGCATCGACATTCAATTCGGGAGAGGTGTGTGCGGGACTGCAGCCGCGGACCGTAGGACTGTGATCGTCGAAGACGTCGAGAAATTTCCCGGCCACATTGCATGCGATGCCCGGTCGCGCTCGGAGATCGTCGTTCCAGTGATCAACTCCTCGAACGAACTGATCGCAGTTCTGGACATCGACTCGGAAGCCGTCGGCTCGTTCGGGCAAGACGACAAAGCGGGTCTTGAATCGATAGTGCACTGGTTTCGGGCGGCCAGAACGTGAAGGGATACTCTGACGCGATCAATCACGCATTTGCATTTGCGGCGAAGCACCACGACCAGCAAGTGCGCAAAGGGACCAAGCTTCCCTACCTCACCCATCCCGCCAATGTCGCTGTCATCCTTACGCGGTATGTCCGTGACGAAGCGACGGTGGTTGCGGGAATTCTCCATGATGTCGTGGAGGACTGCGTGCGGGATGGATTCACCCAAGAGATGCTAGAGCAGCGCATCGGCGAAAAATTCGGAGCAGAAGTGCTGCAAACTGTCCTCGCAGTTACTCATCGCCGGCACGACGAGGACGGCATTGAACTCTCGCGAGCTGACAAGCGAACCGACTACCTCGCGCGACTCGAATCAGCCGGCGAGCGAGCGCGTTGGGTTTGTGCCGCTGACAAACTGCATAACGCGAGCGCAACAATCGCCGATCTCGACCGCACTGCGGATCCTGCAAGCGTCTGGGACAAATTCGGCGGCGGAAGGGAGGCCAGCGTCGGCTGGTATCGCGCCGTCTACGACCGGCTCGTTGCTGTTGGCTTTCGCGGGGAAATCATGGATGAGCTCGCCGCGGTGACGATAGAGCTCGAGTCGCGGAAGTAGTTCGTTAGACGGTGGCAGATACCGCTGCTGACCTGTAGTTGCGCTCGACATAATCGTCGAGAATTCGCAAAAACTCCGGCACAATCGAATCGCCCTTCAGCGTTACCGACAGCGCCCCGTCAATGTAAACAGGGGCTTTCGGATCTTCGAACGTGCCGGGGAGGGAGATTCCGATGTTGGCATGCTTTGATTCTCCCGGACCGTTCACGACGCATCCCATGACCGCGACCTTCATGTTGACGACGTCCGGATAGCGCGACTGCCACTGCGGCATCTGCTCCTTCAAGTAATTTTGTATGTCCTCGGCCATGTGCTGGAAGAATGTCGACGTAGTCCTGCCGCAGCCGGGACACGCGGTGACCTGTGGCGCGAAGTTACGCAGCTCAAGCGATTGCAGAATTTGCTGGGCGACTCGCACCTCCTCAGAGCGATCGCCATTCGGTCGTGGCGTTAGCGATACGCGGATGGTGTCACCGATCCCCTCACTGAGCAGAACGGAGAGCGCCGCCGAGCTTGCAATGATTCCCTTCGTGCCAAGTCCCGCCTCTGTCAATCCAAGGTGCAGCGGGTAATCGCAGCGGCTCGCGAGATCCCGATACACCTGAACAAGATCGCGTACGCCCGAGACTTTAGCGGAGATGATGATGCGGTCGTGGCCGAGCCCCGCTTCTTCGGCAAGAACCGCCGAGCGCAGCGCGCTCTGAAGCATTGCCTCGATGTAAACGGATTTTGCGTCGCGCCCTTCCCCGCTCCGCGCGTTTTCGTCCATAAGCTCGGTGAGGAGATCCTGATCTAGCGAACCCCAATTCACGCCGATGCGAACCGTTTTTCCATTTGCCGCCGCGATCGCAACGATGGTGCGGAAATTTTCGTCGCGCCGCTTCGTGCCGACGTTCCCGGGATTGATGCGATACTTCGCAAGCGCGACGGCCGCGAGCGGGTGCCGATGCAGCAGCAGATGACCGTTGTAGTGAAAGTCACCGACAATGGGAACGGTGACGCCAAGATCGGCGAGACGCTCGGCGATTTCGGGAACGGCCGCGGCAGCTTCGTCGGTGTTGACGGTAATGCGAACGATTTCTGACCCTGCCCCGGCGAGCAATGCGATTTGTTCAGCAGTGCCTTTCGCGTCGGCAGTATCCGTGTTAGTCATCGACTGAACGACAACCGGATGCTCCGAGCCGACGGCCACGCCGCCGACCATCACCGTTGGGGTTTTTCTTCTCTGGGGTACAGTCATCGCGCTTGCGGTGAGGGACAGGTGAAAGCTAATTCCCGGCGCGAACGATGCAGAGCACGGAGACGACCATAATCCCTGACTATGACCGAAACAGACACTCCCGTTGCTGCGCCGCGCGAGCGGAACAGGCACAAGATTTTGACTCTCGCGGTAATCGTCCTGCTCGTCCCACTGGTGATTTTTTCGCTCTGGACGTGGGTGACGCTGGGATACTCGTATTCGCGCGGCGAGCGGGGAGGCTTCGTTCAGAAGCTTTCCAAGAAAGGCTGGCTTTGTAAAACTTGGGAAGGGGAGCTGGCGATGGCCAACCTTCCGGGAACGATGCCGGAGATTTTTCGATTCACGGTTCGCAACGATTCGATTGCAGGAGAAATCGAAAAGGACGTAGGCAAGCGAGTTTCGCTGAGTTATGACCAGCACAGGGGTATTCCGACGTCCTGCTTCGGGGAAACTGAGTATTTCGTCACCGCCGTGCGGGCAGTACAGCCATAACTGTCTATTGTCCACCTAGAGGGTCGGTACTACTTTTAGAGCTAGTCGAACGAATGCGTCATCCGATGGAAGAGCTTCGGGGCGGGTTCGTTCTATTCAAGCGTGAGGCGTTGTGTCTCGCGTAACAGATTGTCGAGGGTCGGGCGTAGTTCCGCTCCCGAGACATTTTTACCAGGAGTAGGGAATGCGTACGACCGGCAAGGTGAAGTGGTTCAACGATGCGAAGGGCTTTGGTTTCATCACCCCTGACAACGGGCAGAAGGATTGCTTCGTTCACTACAGCGCGATCGCTGGCTCGGGATTCAAGTCCCTCGCCGAAGGCGACGCTGTTGAGTTCGACATTGTCGAGGGCCAGAAGGGTCCTGCAGCGGAGAACGTGACGAAGGCCAGCTAATCGGCTTCGTTTTTCACCAGCACTAGACGGGGCGCCTTAATCGGCGCCCCGTTTTGCTTTTGCTGGTGGTCGTCCCCGCTTCGGCATGGGGGCGGCCTCCACGGCATAGGCGAGTCGCGATTGCAGCTCGTTCATCGCAGTAGCCAGGTCGAGGCTGACCGTCAGCCACGCGCCGGCCTCCCAAGAGCCGGTTTGAGCCAGAGCTTGGGCTCCCGAAACCGCGAGATCGGCGGGGATTCTGAGCGATTCCGACAGCCTGCTCACAACCCACAACACGAAGGCTCCCTCAAAAGAGATTCGGCGCGGAACACCTTGACGGGACTGAGTGACCCCCGGGATGGTTTGGTGGGAGAGCACGTTGTCGACCCATTTCGCCGAGATGTCGAGCGCAAGTGCAATAGTAGCAACAGTATAGCCCCGTGCCAATAAATATCCTTAAAAAATAGGATATTTAAATATAGGCCGCCGCACAAGTTGATTCAATGGGTAGGCTCGTGGGGGAATGTCAGCGAAAACGACGTCAACGAATAAATGCACGCTAAGCGGAGGCTTTTCGCATTCGTAGTAATGCGTCAAAGGCACTACCTCTATTGAATGCAACTAGATAGAATCGCACGATGAACATTGCCGTCAAATCAACGCTCGCCCTTTTCCTCTTGTGCCCACTTACTCTCCGGGCACAAAGCCGGACCGCGCTTGCCGTCGCCGCGGGGCCTTCACTACCAATCGGGCGCCTGCGCGATACCCAGAATCAGGGTCTCGACCTCAACATCGGATTCATTCGCGGGTCCGACGATTCGCCGATCGGACTGCGACTTGATGTCGGTTACGACCGATTTCCCGGTAAAACAATCGCCGGGGTCAAGAAGGCGGATCTCAAATTCGTTGGGGGAACAGCGGACATCGTCTTCAGCACGTCCGGCTTCACGCTCAAGCCGTACCTCATCGCCGGGGCTGGGGGTTTCAAGATGACGTCCGGCACGGCTACAAAATCAACGATTCGCTTCGGCTTTGATTTCGGAATCGGATTTACGCTGCCGCTCGCGAGCAAAGCATTTTTCGTGGAGAGCAGAGTCAACAGCGTTTCGCAGCACAATGCAAAACCGCTGCGTTATGTGCCCGTCGTTCTGGGAATACTGTTTTAGCGCTAAGCTGAGCGCGCCATCGTTGCGCGCGCCGCACTGAGCTGTTCCGCTACCGATTTCCCCCCGGTGCCGCCCGCAATTTCGCGGCGCGAGATCGATTTCTCTGCGGAGAGCCATTCCGATGCGTCGGAGCCGAACGTCGCGTGTGCGGCAGTGAAGGATGAAGAGGGAAGTGCAGACAGCTCGCAGCCCTTCTCCTCGCTCTCACGCACGAGCGCACCGACTGCGGCATGCGCGTCACGAAAAGAGATGCCTTTCGTGACGAGGTAATCGGCGAGGTCTGTCGCCATCAACCCACTCGAAAGGGCAGCGCGCATTTTCAGGCTATCGAAGCGCAGCTCTCCAACAGCGCCGCTAACCGCGGGAAGCACGAGCAAAATCATATCTACAGCGTCGAAAACTGCGCGCTTGTCGTCCTGCAAATCCTTGTTGTATCCGCTCGGCAATCCCTTGAGAGTCGCGAGAAGCGTGAAAAGATCGCCGCTTGCACGTGCGGCAGATCCCCGCGCCAGCTCGAGGGCGTCTGGATTGCGCTTCTGAGGCATCATGCTCGAGCCTGTGGAGAAAGTGTCTCCGAAGCGAACGAAGCCAAACTCGCTGGAGCCGAAAATGATTAAATCCTCGGCGAGGCGGGAAAGGTGTGTCGCGGTCATTGTCACCGCGAATATCAGATCGGCAACAAAATCCCTATCACCAACAGCATCGATACTGTTTTGCGAGATTCGCTCGAAGCCAAGCTCCGCGCGGAGCAGATCACGCGGCACGCTGAACGCCGAACCGGCGATCGCGCCCGATCCAAGCGGTAAAACCAGCGCCGCCGATCGCGCAGACTCGAGTCGCGTGATGTCACGCTCTAGAGACCAGAAGTGAGCAAGCACCCAATGACTGGCGAGAACCGGTTGGGCGCGCTGTAGATGGGTGTATGCAGGCATCGCCGCATCCGATAGCTCTTCCGCGCGCACGACAAGCGTGTGCTGCAGCTCGCGCACAGCGCTCCGAACCTGCGCGCACGCATCCGCACACCACATGCGTGTGTCGGTTGCGACCTGATCGTTGCGGCTACGTCCCGTGTGCAGCTTCGAAGCCACATCGCCGACGGCATCGTGCAAAAGCCGGTCGATGAGAGTGTGAACGTCCTCGTCGGAAGGGTCGACGATCTTTCCGCTCGCGAGCAGGGCAGCGACCGAATCGAGTCCTTTGCGAATTGTTTCACACTCTTGGGCGGAAAAGACACCTGCCTCACGGAGACCCAGCGCCCACGCCTTCGACAGTTTGACGTCGAACGGCCAGAGGCGAAAATCGACGCCGATGGAACGATTGAGCGCGTCGAGCGCGGCCGCGGTCGGCGACGCGAAGCGACCGCCCCAGAGCTTGTGTGATTCCGGAGAGCTCATACGGGGCGCTTCGGTTAGACAGTCGCTAATGTGGCCGGCTCGCCCGTGCCCGGCGAAGCCGCGACAGCGCTCGCGCCGGCGAGCTCCTGGTCGCGCAGCGCGCGCACGCGCGTTGGAAGTCCATAGAGGCGTATGAAACCGGCCGCATCGCTCTGCTGATAGACGTCGTCCTCGCCAAACGTGACGAAACGCTCATCGTAGAGCGCATGGCGGCTCGTTCTCCCGGTTATCGTCGCCGAGCCTTTGAAGAGGCTGAGGCCAACCTCGCCGGTGATGCGCTCCTGCGTGACGTTCACGAACGCGTCGTAGGCTTCGCGCTCGATGCTCCACCAGCGTCCCTCGTAAACGATGTCCGCGTAGTGGGGCGCAATCTCGTCCTTGGCAGCGAGGGTGCGTCGGTCGAGAACCATTTGCTCGAGCTCACTATGGGCGATGTAGAGCAAGGTTCCGCCAGGCGTTTCGTAAACACCTCTGGACTTCATACCGACAAGGCGATCTTCGACAATGTCGATCCGGCCAACTCCATGACGGCCGCCGATCTTGTTGAGCTCGGTGAGCAAAGCGACGGCGCCCATCTTCTTCCCGTTCACGGAAACCGGCGTGCCCGCTTCGAATCCGATAGTGACTTCTTCCGGCTCGTCGGGAGCGTGTTTCGGATCGGTCGTCAACATGAACAAATCATCCGGAGGGGCGGACGACGGCTGCTCGAGCACTCCGCCTTCGTGCGAGATATGCCAGATGTTGCGGTCCCGCGAATAAATCTTTTCACGGGTAGCGGCCACCGGAATGCCGTGAGCTTCGGCATAGGAGATGGCATCCTCGCGAGAGCGGATGTCCCACTCGCGCCACGGCGCGATGATGGGAAGCTCGGGCGCGAACGCGGCATAGGTGAGCTCGAAGCGAACTTGATCGTTGCCCTTTCCGGTGCAGCCGTGTGCGAGCGCATCGGCGCCGACTTTACGCGCGACCTCGACCTGACGACGAGCGATGAGCGGACGGCCCATCGAGGTTCCGAGCAGGTATTTGCGGCCGTAGATCGCGCCGGCGCGAAGCGTCGGCCAAACGAAATTCTCGACGAATTCCTGCCGGAGATCCTCGACATAACACTCATCAGCGCCTGAGGCGATGGCCTTCGCGCGCACTCCCTCGAGCTCGTCACCCTGACCGATGTCGGCGGCGACACAGATCACACGCGCGTCGTAGCGCTCCTTGAGCCAGGGAACGATGATGGATGTGTCGAGGCCGCCTGAGTAGGCGAGAGCAATCGTCTTAATCATTGGGGGTCAATAAGTATGCAGGAATAACGAATAATTACTCAGTCCCGGGTACAAGTCAATGGCTGTCGGGCTCCCCGGCGAGAGATTTAATGCGTCTCATCACGCGATCACGCGCTGCCACGGAGCGGCAGATAATGAGGATGGTATCATCGCCGCCGACAGTGCCGAGGATGTCGGACCAAGCCTCACCGTCGAGAGCGGCTGCGATCGGCTGCGCGCCACCGGGAACCGTTCGAAGGACAAGCATCTCGCTGGCGCCGTCTACGCGTAAGAAAAGCTGCGGAAGCAGAGTCTCGAGGGCGGCTCGGCTTTCCTCGATGCTGCCGTCGGTGATGCCGTAGCGTGCACCCTCTGCGGTGGGCACGCGCGCAAGCCGGAGCTCACGCAGATCGCGGGAGAGGGTTGCCTGCGTTACGTCCCAGCCCCGCTGAAGGAGCATTTTCCGCAGATCCTCCTGGCTGCTGACGACCTTGTTAGCAACGATTTCGAGAATCGTGTCGTGCCGTTCGCGCTTGTTTGCCATCGGAAGAACAAAAGTGTGGGTTTCCTGATTTTACCAGTTTTTGGGCCTCTCAGCCACCGCGAAACGCCAGAAACGCGCGCGGGGTCTGGCATTTACCTCCGCCCGAATGTAATGTTATGCATTAATTATGCATAATATTCCGGTAGGGGTGCTGGGAGCGAGCGGCTACGCGGGAAGGGAGCTTTGTGAGCTCGTTGCGCGTCATCCGAAGATGTCGCTTGCCTTCGCCACCGCTAACGAGCAGCGCGGGCAGCGCGCGACATTTGGTGGAGATGAGGTTGTGTTCAAGGCAATGGCCGACGCACCACTCGAAACCGCGGAACTGGTATTCTGCGCTCTTCCGCATGGAGCATCCGCCGAGTGGGTGACAAAAGCGCGAGATGCGGGAGCGCGGGTTGTCGATCTTTCACAGGATTTAAGGCCGGGTACGGGGCCAGCCGGCATACCATATGGTTTGCCTGAGCTTGGTCGGACGGAGCTCTCGGGCGCGAACGTCGTGGCAAACCCTGGCTGCTATCCGACGGCGATATTGCTCGCCCTCGCCCCACTGATCGTCGCCGGAAAAATTCCAGTTGGTGCTTCGGTCGCTGTCGCCGCAGCTAGCGGCGTCACGGGCGCGGGCTACTCGCCGAAGCCGGAGCTGCTCTATGCGGAAGTCGCTGAAAACTTCCGCGCGTACTCGGTTGGAAACGAGCACAGACACCTTGCCGAGGTTCGGGCGGTGGTCACGTCGCTCGGAGGAGATTTGGACGTGCTTTTCACACCGCACCTCCTTCCTGTCGCGCGCGGGATACTCGCTACGATCACGGTTCCGGTTACCGAAGAGATTAGCCAGCCGGCGGCGCTTTGGAGATCCCATTTCCGCGGCGAGCATTTCATAAGAGTAGTGGACTCGCCGCCGGCGCTGCGCGACGTGGTGCGCACGAACTCAGCATTGATTCACGTGTCGACCGCGCATGGAATGCGACAGCCGACATTGATCGTTCTTTGCGCGATTGACAACCTGGTAAAGGGCGCGGCGGGCCAGGCGATCCAAAACGCGAACATCATGCTTGGAATTGAAGAATCGCTGGGGCTTACGGCCTAATGCGTGTCATCAAGCTCGGGGGTCGGGCGCAAAACGATCCAACGCTCGCCGCGGAAATAGCGGCCGCGTGGAAGGATTGCAAAGGCGAACTCTGCGTCGTGCATGGTGGCGGAGACGAGATCACCGCACTTCAGGTCGCACTTGGGAAAAAACCAAACTTCGTGAACGGGCGGCGGGTTACTACGGGTGACGACATTCAGCTTTTGCGAATGGTTCTCTCTGGTGTCATCAACAAGCGCCTCGTGAGCGCTTTCGCCAAGGCTGGTGTTAGGGCTGTCGGAATTTCCGGTGAAGATGGGGGCCTCATCAGCGCGCAGCGCGGAGTCGAGGGGGACGAGCTGTATGCGCTCGGTGCGGTCGGCGCGCCCGCGCATGTGAATGCGGATCTGCTGCTCAATCTTGTGAGCAATGGTTACATGCCGGTCATTTCGCCTGTTGCAAGCGATGCAGCAGACCCCGGCGGCGCGCTGAACGTGAATGGTGACGACGCTGCCGCGGCTGTCGCGGCTGCTCTTCACTCGAGCGAGCTCATCTTCGTAGCGGATGTACCCGGCGTTCTCCGGGACGACGCAGTAATGGGAAGCGTGGCGCTCGAAGAAGTGCCGCATCTCATTGCGGAAGGCACGGTGCAAGGCGGAATGACTGCGAAGCTCGACGCGGCAAAGAACGCCTTGAATGGCGGAGTAGCCTCGGTACGCATCTCGGATATTCCAGGAATCAGAAACACGAAGCGCGGGACTACGGTGACGAATTCAGCAACGGGGAAAACATGACGTCTCTTACTCTGCCACTCGAAGCAATGCCGACAGGCGCGGCCCCAATCCAATCGGATTTACTGGGTGTGTACAAACGCGCCCCGATGAAGCTGGTTCGCGGAGAGGGCGTCGAGCTCATCGACGAGACGGGAAAACGTTACCTAGATTTCGTCAGCGGCATTGGTGTAAATGCGCTTGGCTACGGCGACCCGGGCCTCGAGCGCGCAATCACAGAAGCACTTTCCTCGGGACTGATTCATTCTAGCAACCTCTACCGCACGGATCCCGGAGAGGAGCTGGCGAAGGAGCTCACGCGCCTGTCATTCGCGTCGAAAGTTTTCTTCTGCAATTCGGGAGCGGAGGCGAACGAGGGCGCGTTCAAGTTCGCGCGGAAGTGGGCGAAGAGCACAGGGAATTCGGCGAAGACCGAGATAGTCGCGCTGCGTGGAGGTTTTCACGGGCGGCTCTTCGCCTCCCTCGCCGCGACGGATCGTCCTTCGTACCGTGCGCCGTTCAGGCCGCTTGCAGGCGGAATTTCCATTTGTGAGCGAGACCTGACGGAGCTCTCGGCTGCACTGGATGCAGAAACGGTGGCGGCAGTGATAGTCGAGCCCGTGCAGGGCGAGGGAGGAGTACGGGTTCTCGACGCGTCGTTCCTGGCAAGTTTGCGCGAGCTGACGCGGAAGAAAAACATCGCTCTCATCTTCGATGAGATTCAGTGTGGGCTGGGTCGCACCGGGCACCTTTTCGCCTACGAGCGCATCGGAGTCGTTCCCGACATGGTGACGCTCGCGAAACCACTGGCGGGCGGGCTTCCGATGGGTGCGGTTCTCATGACCGAAGCGATTGGGGCGGAAATGAACGCCGGTGAGCACGGTACGACATTCGGCGGCGGCCCGCTGGTGGCGTCGGTCGCGAGATATGTGCTGTCGCGGATCGCAGATCCTTCGTTTCTCGCCACCGTCAAAGAGAACGGAGCTTGGCTCCGCGAAAAACTGGGCACGTTGGCGGAAAAATCCAATCGCATCAGAGCGGTGCGAGGCGTGGGGATGATGTGGGGTATCGATGTAGTCGAGCCGGCCGCGGAGGTGGTACGGAGGGCGTGGGCGAACGAACTGCTCACACTCACTGCCGGCGATCATACCGTTCGCCTGCTTCCGCCGCTGGTGATGGGGCGTGCTGACCTTGAGTGCGGGGTCGATCGGCTAATGTCCGCCATCGAGGGATAGCGTTCTCGGGGCCGCGGGATAAGATATTGTTTCTCCTTCGACTCCCATCTGAAATGTCAGAACGCCTAAACGTGATCTTCGCGCTGTGCTTGGCGGCCGCGCTCGCAGCTTGTGTGGCGCCGGCGACCGTTCCGGCGCCCGCGTCGATCGCCGCTGATACCACGGAGGCCCGCGCGCTTTTCGAAGCGAACATCGACGCAATTCATAAGCGGAGGCGCGAAGCGTATCTCGCGACATATGCGCATATCCCCACGCTAGCGCGTAACGGCCCGAGTGGTCTCGAGCTCGGCTACGAAGGGTGGAGTGCGCGGCGCGACTCTACCTGGCCGGACACGCTAATCGCGCGAAACCTGAAGGTCGTGCCCATTAAGCCGGGTGTCGTTTACGGAACCTACTGCTATACCGTGACGCAAAACGGAACCACCACAAGCGGCGTCTCCGAGCGGGTTTTCGTAAAGACGCCCGAAGGATGGAGAATCGTAGTGACCACCGCTTTCGGCCTAACGGCAGGAGCTCCCGCGCAATGCAAATGAGAATTGCGTCGGTTGCCCGCGGTCAGGATCTGTGAGCGTAGCCGCGAGCGCACATTCCCAATTGGGCCCGCGCTGATCCGCGGGGCGGAGCCGATCGCGCTCGATGCCGAATCGGGCCGCGGTGTTCTGCTTCTCCACGGATTCGGCGACACACCCCAGACGCTCCGGTATTTAGCAGAGCACTTACATAGGGCGGGGTATTCGGTTTACGCACCGCTCTATCCCGGACACGGCATAACTGCCGATGCATTTTTTTCTTCGACGGCGGATGAATGGATTTCATTCGCTGCCGATTCGTTGTGCGAGTTCCGAAAGCGTGTCGAGGTTGTTTCCATCGTCGGACTGTCGATGGGCGCTGCAGTCGCTGCGATATTAGCCGCGGATGACGCCGAGCTTGGCAGTGTGGTTCTTATAGCTCCTTACCTGCGGGTTCCATTGTGGCTGCGAATGGCGCTGCCGCTCCGCGCCATATGGTCGGTGTTTGTCGGAACAGTGGAAGCTCGGCACCCGCGATCAATCCAGGATCCGAGAGAACGTGAAAAAAGCCTCGCCTATGGAGTCGTAAACGCCGGTGCGATGGCGCAGCTGGCGAAAGTCGCGCGGAAGGGACGTCGCGCGCTACCGCGGATCGAAGCCGCGACCCTCGTCATTCAGTCGTCCCAAGACCCGCGCGTAGCGTCAGCGACTGCGCACCTGGCAATCAAGAAAAGCGGTGCGCAGGCGAAAAGAATTATTTGGATGAAAGCCGGGGGTCACGTCATCACCGTCGATTTTGGTAAAGACGAAGTGTTCGCCGAAGCTCTCGATTGGATCAAACAATGGGATGGGCAGCCGCAAGCTTCGCGGCTGCCCGGGAAGCGCTAGAAGCGATCCTGCACGAATTCCGTAACGGAACCCACCGCGCGCTCGCCCAACCCAGCTGCCTGATGAACGACTCCAGCCGCTACGCGTTTCACGCGCCGGGCTGCCGGACCGGTAGCGCGGCGTACACGCTGAACCGTTGAAGTTGCGCCGCGCTTGCGACTACCGCTGCGCTTACGAGCGGTAGACTTGCGGGCTGAGGATTTTCTGCCGGAAGACTTCCTTGCGGGCGACTTCCTGCCCGAGGATTTCCTTGCTGACGATTTCCTGCCGGAAGACTTCCTTGCGGACGACTTCCTGCCAGAGGATTTCCGGGCTGACGACGCGCGCTTCGATCCGCGCTTTGAAGACTTCCTCGCAGATGATTTGCGGCTCGAGGATTTCCGCCCCGATTT
Organism: Gemmatimonadaceae bacterium; assembly: GCA_013816855.1. Taxonomy (GTDB): domain Bacteria; phylum Gemmatimonadota; class Gemmatimonadetes; order Gemmatimonadales; family Gemmatimonadaceae; genus UBA4720. The sequence goes on along the minus strand of JACDDT010000003.1, from coordinate 7,553 downwards.
ACGCCCGCCCGACTTTCTCGATGTTGCCATGAAAAGACTCCGTAAGTAGGAGGTTCAACATCGCATAAAGCAAAATCCGCGCACAAGCGGCGAATCCGGCCAAATCTCAGAGCACCCGAGACTCTCCGAGCCGTGCAATCCACAGCCTTTCCGACGGTAATCCGGCCGCATCCCACGCACGCCGCATACGCACCGGCGGCTCGCCGATGGGCTCATCCGTAAGCTTGAAGGTTCCCCAGTGGGTTGCAAGCAATACAGGCGTTTCTTCGGGGGAGGGTGAGAGAAGTTTCACGGCGGAAACGCACTCCTCCGGATCCATGTGGACGGAGCGCATGAACCAGCGCGGGTCGTACGCGCCGATGGGCATCAATGCTAGATCGAAGGGCCCATAATCCTTCCCAATGGTGGCGAACGAGGGATGGAGCGCGGTATCGCCGGCGAAAAAAACCGAATGCGAATCACAGGAGAGAACCCAGCCGCACCAAAGTGTACGATTCCGGTCAAAAAGGCCGCGTCCTGAAAAGTGCTGTGCCGGCACACACGCCAGGCGGAGCGGCCCGACAGCGGTCGTCCCGTGCCATCCAAGCGCCTCGACATCCCGCGCCCCGCGCGACCGAATGAAGTCTGCGACGCCGAGCGGCACACGCCACGCGGCCGCGGGGAAGCGCCGGATCAGACGCTCGATTGTCGGCGTATCGAGATGGTCGTAGTGATTGTGTGAAAGAACGACACCGTCGATTACGGGGAGATCGTCGAAGCTCACCCCCGGATCGGTAAATCGTTTTGGACCGGCGAACGAAACGGGCGAAGCGCGGTCACTCCAGATTGGATCCGTCAGAACATTCAGCCCGCCGATTTGCAGCAGCGCCGTGGTGTGGCCGATCCATGTCGCAACAAGAGCGTGCGGCTCCGCCCTGGGCACCACGATGCCGTGCTCTGTGAGACCCGGCAGAGAAGTGCTATCTGCTGCGCCACGCTTTGCGCGCCTCTCGATTGTCCATTTCAGCAAATCCGCGAAACCGTGACGATCGAAACCCGGCCACGGGTTGGCGAATCGCTGGCCCCTCCGTTGCGGTCTCTCTTCAGTTTCCGCGACTCTCTCCATCTGACCAAGTTTAGCGAATGAGAATCATCATTGCCGTATCGATCGCGCTCACTGCCTGCACGCGTAATGCGGCAGTGCTCCTGCCGCCCGTCCAGATGAGCGTGCTTCCCGCGGCGACTGTAGCGGTTGAACAATCCGGAGCAAATCGAGAAAGCACAGCAAGCGCGTTCACCGATGACTTTTTATCGACAGGGCGCGCTGATTGGCCGGGGCCGAACCGGTACCGCTCATCCAATGGATCACCGGGTCCTGACTATTGGCAGCAGCGCGCCGATTATCACATCGTGGCCGCTCTCGACACCGCGGCAAGAACCGTCTCGGGCAGCGTCGTCATCACTTACACGAACAACTCTCCCGACACGCTCCGCTATTTGTGGCTCCAGCTCGACCAGAACCTTTACCGGGCGGGAAGCGAAGGATCTGTGCTCTTTTCGGCAGATTCGCGCTGGGGTGTAAGAGGGTTTCAGGGAGGATACGATCTCCATGACGTGAAGGTGAACGGAGCCGATGTCTCTCCGAAAATCAATGACACGATGATGCGGCTCGACTTGCCCGTGCCGCTCAGGCCGCGAGGTGCGGCGACCATTTCAATGTCATTCGGTTTTCGAATTCCCGATCACGGCTCCGACCGGCTCGGCAGAGACAGATCTCTCTATGAAATCGCGCAGTGGTACCCTCGAATGGCCGTGTACGACGATGTTCGTGGTTGGAACACCGATCAATACCTGGGACAGGGAGAGTTCTATCTCGAGTACGGAGATATCGACTACTCGATAACCGTCCCCGCCGGCTTTACCGTGGCAGGCAGTGGCTTGCTTCAGAATGCGGAAAGCGTTTTGTCCGAGCAGCAACGTGCGCGACTTCGGAAAGCGGAGAAGTCGACGGAAGTAGTGCAGATCATTACCGCCAACGAAGCGAAAGCGGCGGCGACACCCGGCACCAAGACTTGGCATTTCAACGCGCAACGGGTGCGTGACGTCGCCTGGGCAGCGGCTCCGGATTTCCGCTGGGAGGCGACGAGCTGGAACGGCGTGCTTTGCCAGTCGTTCTATGAATTCCCGAAGTCGGGGAAATCCTGGGAAGCCGCAGCCGAGCAAACCCAATGGACGATAAGAAACTTCTCGGAGAACTTTTTCCCATATCCGTACCCGCAGGCTACGAGCGTTGCTGGTCCGGTGAGCGGAATGGAATACCCGATGTTCGTGATGGTCGAATACGGCGATGATGATCCTTCATCCATCTTCGCCGTTCTAAATCACGAGCACGGACACGAATGGTTTCCGATGTTGGTCGGCTCGAACGAGCGGCGATACGCGTGGATGGATGAAGGTTTCAATACATATATAGATGCGTTCGCGCTCGAGGCGCGTTACCCCGGGCGCAATACGTATCCCTCCTACCTCGGTGTGTGGCAAACTGCCGTCAGCACCAATACGCAGGCTCCGCTCATGACTCCTGCAGATCGAATCGATGCGAGAGGGCTGAGCTCGACGGGCTACCGGAAACCCGCCGTTGTCCTGCTCACGCTGAGGAACCACGTTGTCGGACCTGCGCTGTTTGACGAGGGATTCCGCCGCTACATCGCGGATTGGGCGTTCAAGCATCCCACGCCGGGCGATTTCTTCCGTTCGATGGAGAATGCATCGGGGCGGGATTTGTCGTGGTTCTGGAAAAGCTTCTTCTATTCCACGGATGTTCTCGACATCGGAATCGACAGTGTTTCACAGCGGCAGGTGGGCGGCGAGTCGATCGTGACGATCGCGCTGCGGAGAGAAACGGGCGTCGTGTTTCCTGTGTCGCTTCGTGTTAAGTACTCAGATGGGAAAAGTCAGGATTTCAAGCTGCCCGTGGAAATTTGGGCGCTATCCGACCACTTCAACGCCGACCTCCCGACGCGCGGAAAAGTCGTCGGCGTTCGGTTGTGGCCGGACCCCTCAGTGCCTGATTGGAATGGCTCCAACGACACTTGGGGGACGCCGCCGCCGGGCGACCCACCACACCCTGTCACGCATACCCGTTAAGGGTTGGTCTTCGTGCTACCGCGCGGGTAAATTGAAACCAGAGACCACATGAACGCCGAGAGGAAAAAGTAAATGCCGGATTTCGGGAGCTGGGCAAGCGCCTGGTGGAAGCCAGTCCTATTCATAGTAGTGGCGGGACACCTGACGAACGTGTCGGTGACGTTGTTCCTGCACCGCGCGCAGACGCACCGCGGCGTAAAGCTTCATTATCTCGCGGCGCTGCCGATGCGCATTTGGCTTTGGCTTTCGACTGCGATCGTGACGAAGGAATGGGTGGCGTGCCATCGCAAGCACCATGCGTTCGCGGATCGGGAAGGTGATCCGCACAGTCCCCTCATCGAAGGTCTGCGTAACATCGTTCTGAAGGGCGCTTTTTATTACCGCAAGACAGTGAGGCAGCCCGGCGTTCTCGAGAAATACGGGAAGGGAACTCCGAACGATTGGCTCGAGCGCCATCTCCTTTCGCCGCTCAACTGGCTCGGCATTCTCGTGATGCTCACGGTCGACATCTATCTCTTCGGATTCTTCGTCGGCCCAATCGTCTGGGGGATCCAGATGATTTGGATTCCATTTTGGGCTGCCGGAATCGTGAACGGGGTAGGGCACGCATTCGGCTATAGGAACTTCGACGTGAAGGACGCGAGCAGAAACATTTCCCCCATCGCCATCTGGCTTGGCGGTGAGGAGCTTCACAACAATCACCACGCTGATCCGCGCTCGCCGAGTTTCCGCAGAAAATGGTACGAGCTCGACATCGGTTGGGTGTATCTGCGGGTGCTGGCATTCTTCGGCTTGGCTCGGATCGAACACTCCGGTTCGTAAGCTGTGCCCGCGACAATTACCTGTGTCCGCTGCGGCCAGACCCGCGAAGGGTTCGAGCGCGCGCCATTTCCAGGAGAAATTGGCGCGCGTGTCGTTGACGGGATCTGCCGAGATTGTTGGGCACAATGGTTGAAGCAGCAGACAATGCTGATCAACCACTACGGACTCAATGTGATGGACCCCCAAGCACGCACCTTTCTAACGCGCAACATGTCGGCGTTCCTGTTCAAGACAGGATCGGAAGCAGACATCGATACGACCAAAAAAGGCACAATCGAGCACTGATGAAAACACTGAAGAAGTTGTCGAAGGCCCTGCCCGTTGCGGCAGTGCTCATGATGGCCTGCGCGTCCACTACTGGAACCGGCGCTGCCACTGCCTCTCAAGGAAGCGTCGCATTTAACGGGGCACGGTCGTGGTCCGACTCTGTGCTTGCGACGCTCACGCTTCGCGAAAAAGCCGCGCAGCTGGTCTGGGCGTTTTCCCTCGGCGACTACGTTCCGGACGATTCGCCGGCGTGGCGACAGGTAACGAGCTGGATCAGGGATCAGGGTGTGGGCGGATTCATCGTATCCGTCGGATCTCCACTCGACATCGCGGCGAAAATCAACCGGATGCAGGCGTTGAGCAAAATTCCGCTCATCATCGGTGCGGACTACGAGACCGGCGCCGGCATGAGAGCTCGCGCCGGATACTTCCTCCCCAACGCAATTGACCTCGGTGGGGCAACAGTGTTCCCGCCGGAAATGGCCATGGGCGCGACCGGCGACACCTCCCTCGCGTACGCGCAGGGAAGGGCGACAGCCATCGAGGCGCGCGCAATCGGGGTGCAGATCGATTTTACGCCGGTGCTGGACGTAAACAACAACCCCGGCAATCCTGTCATCAACACCCGGTCGTACGGTGAAGATCCGCAGCAAGTGGCGCGGTTCGGGGCAGCAATGGTGCGCGGCCTCCAGGACAACGGAATGATCGCCACCGGAAAGCATTTTCCGGGACACGGCGACACGGAGACGAATTCGCATCTCGCGCTACCTGTCGTGAACGTTTCGCGCGAGCGGCTGGAAAGCGTCGAGCTCGTGCCGTTCAAGGCGGCGATTGCGAGCGGGCTGGGCGCAATCATGTCATTTCACGGAGTGATGCCAGCCTTCGATTCGGCGGGCGTTCCAGCGACACTTTCGCGCAACGTCATGACCGGAGTTCTCCGCGGCGAGCTCGGCTTCAACGGTCTCATCATTTCCGATGCGATGGACATGAAGGGCGGACTGATCCAGTTCGGGCTGACGGAATCCGTCCAGCGCGCAATCGCGGCGGGCCTCGACATCATTCTTCAACCCTCGGATGTCGGGCAAGCGATCAACGCCATCGTCGCGGGTGTGACCAGCGGGCGATTTACCGAACAGAGAGTGAATGAATCGGTTCTTCGAGTGCTTCGCGCCAAAGAGCGGATGGGACTGAACCTGAACCGCACCGCAGACCTGACAAGAATTCCAGCGGTGGTGGGCGACAGCTCGAAGGCCGCGCTCGCCAGGACGATCGCCGAGAAATCGATCACTCTCGTGCGCGATTCGGCGGCGATGGTGCCGCTGCGGCCGGACACCACCCTGAAGATTCTATCGATTACTGTCGCCAGCAAAACCGATCTGGGTGCGGGCAGCATGTTCAACGCGCAGCTGCGCGCGCGGTATCCGGCTTTGCGGGCGGAGTACATCACTACGCAGGATGCCGGGGTGAACTATGCACGGATGAAGGCAGCCGCTGATTCAGCCGACGTTACAATTATCAGCTCGTACGTCGGCCAGGTGTGGGACGCCACGACCATCGGCGTCTCCTCGGCTTTCACCTCGCTCGTGAACTCGCTCGTTGATCGCGGCCATGCGCCAGTAATGGTGTCGTTCGGGAATCCGTATCTACTGCAACAGTTGCCACGAGTGGGAACGTACGTCGCTGCGTGGGGAGGATCACCCGCATCCCAGGCAGCGGCGGCCAGAGCCTTAACCGGTGACGCAGCGATTTCGGGCCACCTACCCATCAGTATTCCGCCATTCGTCGCTCGTGGCGCTGGCATGCAGCGTCCCGCTCGAGCGCGTTGACGCAACGCTAGCGTACACTGCGGAGAGTGCGCGTGTGCACAATTTGACGCGCTGACATTTTCGCTCTATATCATCTGAAAAGAGAGCCGCCGCATCCATCGATGCGGCGGCTCTTGACTTTAGTATCAGTTAGTGACTAATTCGACGGATGAGCACCGCCCGCCACGCCAGCGCGCCGTTTACAGTCGATCTCGTAGTTCTCACTGCGCTGACAAGCGAGCTTGCAGTGCTTCTCGAAAAGGGAAAGGGAAACAGCGGCCGGTGGACTCTTCCGTGGCGGCTTCCGGTTCGATCCGAGAGCCTTAATGCCGTGTCGGGCAGGCTCGCGGTGAGCGCGGTCGGATCCAAAGCCGCGTGGATCGAGCAGCTCGGCGCCTTCGGCGACGGGCGCGCGCATCCGTCTTTGGTGCAGCTTTCGGTGGCATTCGTCGCCGCCGTTCCGCACGAGATGGCCGGGCCGGAGCGCGGCTTCCACTGGTTTCCGGTGAGGGACCTCCCTCCGCTCGCTCCGCGGCATCGTTCGATGGTCGAAGCCGCCATCGAACGACTGCGGATGGCGGTAGATCGAGCGCCGATCGCCTTCAGGCTGCTGCCCCCCCGGTTTACCCTGACGGAGCTTCAACAGATGTATGAGCTCCTGCTCGGTAAGCGCTTGCACAAGGCGAGCTTCCGGCGCTCGCTGCAGGCCGCATCACTGGTCACTGCAACAGATGAATGGCGGAGTGAAGGGCGGGGGCGGCCCGCCCAATTGTACACATTCGCGCCGAAACGAAAAAATCGGCCCGCGCGTGGGGTGCGTTTTGACCTATTAGGCGGTACGGGTGTATGACTTTAGGCATTGCGGCGGGCGTGTATTAGTTGCAATGTGTTCCTAAGGCAGCCTTCACTCGGAAGGGAGCTTTATAGGCATGTTGGCGTATCTCGACAGCTTGTGCGCGGCGTTGCTGGCGCGGGACAGCGCTGAGATTCAGCGTCTCCTCGCGCTTACGGCTTCGCGCGATCTACCACGCCGCGTGCGGGAAGAGGCGGTAGCCATCTCTCGCGCAGGAACGCGCGGATTTATGGCGCCAATCCATGCACTCCACTTCTATTATAAGCTTACACATATGGTCGACGAGAGCGCCGACCAGATTTTCAGCGACCCGAGCGACTCTTCGCGCGGTCCCGATGGCCAGATAGAGCTTCCGCTCCGGAAAGTCGGAACGCGCTGACCGCTATCGCTCGAGCAGAAGCTTGAGCGAATTCTTCTTTTTCATCGCCGGGCCCCAGATATCTCCGATTTTGCGGAGACGCTCAGGCACGCTCTCGATTGTGAAATCGCGCAGGTCGAGATCAGCATCGAGCTCCTCCCAGCGAAGCGGAGTGGAAACAGTGGCGCCAGCTTTCGCGCGAACGCAGTAGGCGCTCGCGATCGTCTTGCCTTTGATGTTCTGCAGATAATCGACGTATACCGTTGCTCCCCCACGCGCTTTCACCGAACGCTCGATCGTCGCTTCCCGGGGATGCTGTTCA
>JACDDT010000066.1 GCA_013816855.1 Gemmatimonadaceae bacterium | reverse complement strand
AAGCCCGAGCTTTTCGTCAGCCATATTGGAGTGATAATCCAGGTAGACAGCTCCCGCCTTTCGCGCGTAACTCTTGATCCACGCATTGAGGGCGACGATTGTCATCGCCGGGTTGAGCCCGGGCTTCCAGGGATAGTCGAAGACGGGGAGGACGGAAGAGAGGACGACGCGAATTCCGTTCGCTTTCGCAATCTCCGTCATCGACGCGATGTTGTCCTCGATCATTCCGAGGTTGGAAGGGCCGGTGTTTCCTGCGATGTCGTTCGTGCCGGCGAGGATGACTACGATGTGCGGCTTGAGCGCGACGACGTCCTGGCGGAACCTCACGAGCATCTGCGGCGTGGTCTGCCCGGAGATGCCGCGATTGACGTACGGTTTTCCGGGGAACATCGCCGGGAAGTACTTCGCCCACGATTGAGTGATCGAGTTTCCATAGAACACGACGCGTTTTTCATTGCGAAGGGGCGGGAAGAGCTCGGCGTTTGCGTCGCGATATCTACGGAGGTACGCCCAGTCGTTTTTTGCGTCCGGCTGGGGAAGCGTGCTCGGAGTAGACGAGTTGACAGGCGTCGCGATCTGCGCGAGCGCGGGCGCCGGGAACAGCGACAACGCAATGAAAACTTGCGCGCACCGAAGAAGCGTTCTTGGCGTCGGAATAGTAATCTTTTGCAAAAATTGCCCGGGACGATGAGTGCTGCGAAAGGTGCAATCCAGTCGTTCGTATCGCCAGAAGGGGTGCGCATGCCTACATTCGCCCTTAATGCACCGCCAATTGTTCGGGAGTCTAACCGCGTCGGCTGCGTCCATAACTCTCCGCCGCATTATTCTATTCGCGATTTGCGCCGCGTTCGTGATGACACCGCGCACTTCATTAGCGCACGCTGCGCTCCTCCACGCCTCGCCGGCTGCGGGCGACGTGCTGATGTCGAGCCCGCCCGAGATCCGGCTCACCTTCAGCGAAGAAGTTCTTCCCGGACTTTCCAGTCTGATTTTGGTGCAGACGGACGGCAACGAGGTGAATCTGAGGGGCGCGAACGATTCTCACGACATTCACGTTCTGACGGCGTCGCTGCCAACGCTTCCTCCGGGCGGGTATTTCGTGAAATGGAAGGTGACAGCTGCGGACGGGCATCCCGCCTCGGGCAGTTATTCGTTCGTAGTGGCGGCGCCTGCCGCAATGTCATCGACTCCAGTGATGGCTGTTCACATGCCCGGTCACATGGCCGTCGGCGATGAGATGGCGTTCCCGATTGTCGCGTCGATTCTCCGGGGCATCGGATTGTCGGCGCTCCTCGCTCTCACGGGAATGCTTGGCTTTCTCCGGCGGGCGGACGGGGATCGCGGCCCCGTTGTCAGGCCGATAATTCAAGCTGTCGGAGCGGTCGCGGCGATCGCGCTGTTTCTCCACCTCTTCTTCTGGATGCGCTACGTCGATGCGCCGAGCTGGCGGGCGACGCTCAACTCCGGTCCGGGGAGACTCGAGCAGGCCCGCTTCCTGTTCAGCCTGCTGCTGTTGATCTCAGTGCTATCTGCCTCCAAGCGCTCGCTGAGTCTCGTTTTCGGAGCGGCGGCAATATTGGTTAGCGGGATGATCGGTCATCCCGCCAGCGTCCGGCCGCTGCTTTCGATTCCATTGGTCGTCGTACACCTCGGCGCAGCCTCCGTCTGGATCGGGGGAGTGTTGTGGCTGGCGATGCAGCGGTCGGAGCCTCCTGTGAGAATCGCGATTGAAGCGGCCCGCGTCTCGAGTGCGGCGCTCATCGCGTCTATCGTAGTGACCGTGACCGGCGTCATAGAGGCTCTCATTCTCCTCCCGACACTCTCCGATCTCTTCACCACGACTTATGGCGGTTTGATAATCGGAAAGCTCGTTGGGCTCACCGTTCTCATCGGTTTCGGCTGGTATCACAGATTTCGCGGCTTGCCGAGGTTCGCCGGTGACAGCACCTTCGACATGACGCCGGTGCTGCGATACGAGATTACCGTGATGGTAGTAGTAGTGATGATTGCAGGCTTCCTCGCCCACACACCTCTGCCACAATGAGCGCACGCCGGAAATTCGAAATTGTCGCATTGGCGATCGCATCTGCCATCGTCCCGGCGAACGCGTTCGCGCATGCCGTCGTTTATCCTAGAGCGTCGGAGGCGGGTGCGTTCGAGAAGTACATCCTTCGCGTCCCGAACGAGCGTGACGTCGCGACCACGCGCGTCGAGATACGGTTCCCGCACAGCGTGCGCGTCGTCTCCTTCGGCGATGTGCCTGGATGGTCGCTCGAAATAGTGACTGACTCGGTGAAGCACATTACGGGCGCGATCTGGACCGGCTCGCTGGCCCCCCAGCGTTTTGCCGAGTTTCCGTTTGTCGCTGTGAACCCGAAGAATGCCGTGAAGCTGATCTGGCCGGCGTTCCAGACGTACTCGAATGGCGAGCGCGTGGATTGGACTGGAAAGGAAGACGGCAAGCAGGCCGCGTCGGCGACTATCGTTGGGGCTGTTGCGCGTGGAAGCACCGGTATGACGCTCGCTCTCCTAGTTTGTCTCGGGGCGCTCGTACTGGGCCTCACAGGTCTTGTGCTTGCGCTGCGCCCTGAAAAAAACAGCCACGCGGTTTTCAGCAGAGATCTTAATCGCTAGGCCGGCTCGACGATCAGCTTTCCACGGAGCATTCTCATCCCGCAGGTGAACGTGAACTCGCCCGCCTTGTCTGGAGTGAGCTCGATGGATGTGGTCTTGAAAGCGGGAAGTGACCGGCTGATTCCAAAATCTGCGAACACGACTTCTTCACTGCATGAATTCGTTTCATCGCGATAGAAGTCAAGTCGCAGCGGAACTCCCTGCTTCACCTCGATCACATCCGGCGAGTATCCTCCTTTCACCGTGATCTTCACGGTTTGAATCCCCGGGCCGGTGAGCGCCGCCAGCGTGCGCTTTTTCGGGCCGAAGAAATACCAGAGAGTGAGCGCGATGAGGGCCGCTCCTCCAGCGACGACCGCGATTCCTGTAGAATCCATTCGAGCTCCGGTGCTAAACGTGAACGGCGGTGGCGGATACTCTCGGCTTGAAGCGGCGCAGGCGCAGACTGTTGGTCACTACGGAGACGCTGGAGAGCGACATCGCAGCGCTCGCGAAGATGGGAGAAAGCAGCCAGCCGGTGAAGGGAAAGAGCACTCCCGCTGCGAGCGGAATCCCGAGCGCGTTGTAGATGAATGCCCAGAACAGATTTTGCTTGACGGTGCGTATCGTCGCTTTCGAAAGATCGAGCGCGGCGATGACTCCGCGCAGATCACCGCGAAGGAGCGTGATGTCGCTCGCGTCGATCGCCACGTCGGTGCCGGTGCCGATCGCGATACCGACGTCGGCCTGCGCCAGCGCTGGAGCATCGTTGATTCCGTCGCCTACCATCCCGACAATCCGCCCTTCGTCCTGAAGCCGTTTGATCTCGCGCGCCTTGTCAGCGGGCAATACCTCGGCGAGCACTCGCGTGATTCCCGCTTCGCGCGCGACCGCCTCGGCGGTGCGGCGGTTGTCACCGGTGAGCATCACCACCTCTATTCCCATTTGCTGAAGAGTCGCGACTGCTTCGCGCGATTCCGGCTTGATCGTATCGGCAGCCGCAACGATCCCGGCGAATTTTCCGTCGAGCGCTACGAACATCGGCGTTTTCCCCGATTCGGCGAGCGCAGCAGCGGCGGCTTCGCTTGACGCGATCTGAATGCCGCGCGCCGTCATCAGCCGCTCGTTGCCGAGCAGAAAAGCACGCTCTTCAATAGTGGCTTCGATGCCGTGTCCCGCGATGGCGTTGAACGATGTGGCATCGGTGAGCGTGAGACCCTTCGCCTCTGCCGCGCGCACGATCGCCGATGCGAGCGGGTGCTCGCTACCGCGCTCCGCCGAGGCGACAATGCGAAGCAGCTCATCAGCCGAGATTCCGTTTTCGGGGATGAGGTCGGTGAGCTCCGGCTTTCCGCGAGTGATGGTTCCGGTTTTGTCGAGAACGATCACCTGGAGCTTGTGCGCCGTCTCAAGCGCTTCGCCGCCCTTGATGAGCACTCCGCTCTCCGCGCCCTTGCCGGTTCCCACCATCACTGCGGTGGGAGTGGCGAGACCGAGCGCGCACGGACAGGCAATTACGAGCACCGCGATGGCGTTCACGAACGCAAGCGTGAATCGAGTTTCGGGATTGCCGAGCACGAACCAGACGACAAAGGTCGCGATGGCAATGCAGAGGACGATCGGCGTGAAGATGCCACTGATGACGTCGGCGAGGCGCGCTATGGGAGCCTTCGTGCCCTGCGCGTCCTGCACCAGGCGAACTATCTGTTGAAGCGCGCTGTCCTTGCCGACGTTCGTCGCCTTGAATCGGAATGAGCCGGTAGCGTTCATCGTCGCGCCGAAGACGGTGTCGCCGGCCTTCTTTGCCGCCGGAATGCTTTCTCCGGTGAGCATTGATTCGTCCACCGCCGAGCTTCCTTCGACGATGACCCCGTCAACGGGAATTTTTTCGCCCGGTTTGACGATCACGATGTCGCCGGCTACGACTGCCTCGAGCGGCACGTCGCTCTCGACGCCGTCACGAACGACGCGGGCTGTTTTCGCCTGCAATCCGAGGAGGCGGCGGATTGCGTCGCCGGTTTGACCTTTCGCTCGTGCCTCGAGCACGCGGCCGAGGAGAATGAGGGCGATGATAGCGCTGGCGGCCTCGAAGTACACCGGAACCATCGGTCGTCCGCCCGTCATTGCTCCCATTCCAGGCTGTGCCGTGACGCCGGCAAACAATCCCGGAGCGATAGTAGCTGCCACTGAATAGATGTATGCGGCGCCGGTGCCGAGCGCGATGAGCGTGTTCATGTCTGCGGCGCGGTGCCGAAACGCTGCCCACGCACTGCGGTAGAATTGACCGCCGCAGTAGAAGATCACTGGCGTCGTTAGCACCAGCTCCGCCCACGGCACCCACGGCGCGTCGAGTAGCGCGATGCGTCCGTGCGACATCGCCGCGAATAGCACTGGCAGGGAGAGAGCGACGGCAACCCGGAACTTGCGGAGGAGCGCGCGGTACTCGCTCAGTCTCGCATCACGCTCGTAATCTTCGGTGCTGCTACCGTTTGGAACGGCGAGAGTACCGTAACCGGCGTCCTTCACCGCGGCGATCAGAGCCTGTGCATTGGTGCTCTTTTTATCGAACTCGATCGTCGCCCGGTTCGTGGCGAGGTTGACTCCCGCGCTGCGAACGCCCGGCGCGTCCTTGAGCGCGCGCTCGACCCGGTTGGCGCAGGCGGCGCACGTCATTCCGGTGATGGGAAGATCGAGGCTTTCGGTCGGCGCAACCGCGTTCGAGCTCAACGCGCCGCCTTGTACAGCATCTCCACCAGCTCGTCGTACATACCATCGGCCCGTTTGCCGCCGGCGTTGATCGCCGACGTCGCGCAGTGTTTTATCTGGTTGCGCATTAGCTCACGTCCTACGGCGCGAAGAGCTTCGTGCGCCGCGGCGATTTGTGTCATGATGTCGGCGCAGTAGCGGTTGTCGTCAACCATCTTCTCGATGCCGCGAATCTGACCTTCAAGCCGCCGCAGACGTTTCCTGTTTCGCTCTTTCACGTCGGAATCGACCGCAACTGCCTTCCGCGCAACCGGCTGCTTCACGTGGCCACCAGCTGCGCTCGATATCCGGCGCCGTTGATAGCGCCGAGCACGGCGTCGGCGGAGGTGACGGCGGTATCGATCTCCACTTCTGCCGATCCGACGTCGATCTTCAACGGAACAGCACCGGGTACGGAGGCGAGCGATTTTCTAACCGCATTCACGCAGTGACCGCAGCTCATTCCGTCTATCGCCAGGTTCAGTTTCGTCACTATGACTCCAAAGGTTGTGTTTGAAGTTTAGATACCCCCTGGGGGTATGTCAAGGAGCCGGAGTCGTGCGCCTCGCCGATGACCAGTGGACGGCACGAATGCGCCATTGCTTGTCGGACTTGCTTAGGATCATCAGCTCGGCGCCGACGCTGTTAATAGCGCGCCCGTGAAACGATCCGGTCGATGTTGACGACGACACTACCCACGCGACGTCCTGCTGCCGCGTAACCGAGAGGAGCTTCCGGGTGCTTGTGATCGACTGCGCCGCTTCGATGTCGGCCGGCAGATGATGCCGGATATAGTCGGCGCGGTTCTCGATCTGACCACTCTCGAGCACGACAATATCCGGGGCGAGAAGGGATTTCGCTGTCGCCGAATCGCCGTTGCGGAGCGCGAGGTGAAACCGCGCCGCTGTCTCCGCTATTGATGCAGAGTCGGACACCGGTCGTAGCACCGAGCCAGGCTGCGCGCTCGCGGCGAGTGGACTCGCGAGCATCATTCCGCCGGCAAAGGTGTAGAAGGAAATGCATCGTATCAGAGAGCGCATCGTTTCTCCGGGTAATCGAGGTTGGGCATCGAATATGCTACGTCGTTAATCGTGCTGTCCAAGCGAGTTTCAGGTTTGGTAACGGGTGTGCTTATGGCCATCTCTTTGGCTGCCGGCACAATCCCGAATTGCGCTCCTCAGCGTTCAGCGGGCGCGATGCCTGCTTCATCATCAGCGGGTCACTCGGCGCACGGCGGCGCACAGCACAGCGAGCGCGAACAGAAGCAGTCGCCTTGTTCGTCGCACGACACCGATTGCTGCCAGGCGATGAGCGCTTGCTCGTCAGCCGCAATGGCGGGTGAGCGGATGCGGTCGGCCTCAACATCGTTCGCCTCGTTTCAAATAGTATCGCTCGACGTTTTCGGTCCCGCTGCGGTTCCCTCCAGCGTAGACCCACCGCCTCCTAAGGCGTAGCTCGAAGCATTTCGGGCTCCGGCCGCGCCGATGCGCGAGTCGGGTGATCTCGCTCCCCGTAGGGGGCGCACATTCTCTTTAATCAGGCGTCAACAATGTCACGCAACTCACTCATCGTGATGGCGATGTCTCTCATCGCCCTTTCCGTCGCTCCTTCATCCGCACGCGGCCAGATGACGATGCCGATGCCGACCGCATCTGCAACGAAACCGGCCGCGCCGGCGAAGAAGAAAACAACCGTAAAGAAAAAGGGAGCCACGTCCACACCGGCTAAGCGGGGGCGGGCGAGCAAAAAGCACGCGCCGTCGGGGACGCATCATCCCGCGATGCAGATGCACGACGGCATGGCCTCGATGCCGATGCACGACTCCACTCACGCGATGATGCAGATGCACGATAGCGCGCACCGCTCGATGTCGATGAGGGACTCGATGCCGGGGATGGCAATGGACTCGGCTCACCGAATGCCGATGTCGGACTCGATGAAGTCGATGTCCCATAAACACGATGCGACGCCGGGAATGTCCCCGGGGATGCCCGGAATGACGATGGGCGCGCACACCGACTCGAGCTCGATGTCGGGGATGCCGGCGATGTCGGCCGACGCGATGATGATCGGGCCTCTCGGTATCTCGATGGACAGAATGGGATCTGGAACCACCTGGATACCTGATGCTGTGACGATGCCGTCGCGCCGCACGATGATGGGTGACTGGATGGTGATGGCGCACGGGTTCGCATTCGCGCAGTACGACAAGCAGACCGGGAAGCGCGGGGATGAACAATTCGGCTCACTCAACTGGGCGATGGTAATGGCGACGCGGGATCTCGCCGGCGGGCGCTTCCAGGCGCGCACGATGCTGAGTCTCGATGCCCTCGGGGTTACGGCGCGTGGCTATCCGCTATTGCTGCAGACCGGCGAGGCGTACCGGGGAGAACCGCTTCATGACCGGCAGCACCCGCACGACCTCTTTATGGAGCTGGGTGCGCTCTATCAGCGCCAGTTCACGAACACTCTCGGTTGGAGTGTGTATGCCGCGCCATCCGGGGAGCCCGCGCTCGGGCCCGTCGCTTTCATGCACCGTCCGTCAGCGATGGACAATCCCTCCGCGCCTATCGGACATCACTGGCAGGATGCGACGCACGTGAGCTTTGGCGTGCTGACCGGCGGATTGTTCACGAAACGGTGGCAGATAGAAGCATCGGTGTTCAACGGAAAGGAGCCTGACGACAGGCGCTGGAACTTCGACCCGATTCGTCTCGATTCGTACTCGTCTCGTGTAACGTTCAATCCGGATAGTAGCTGGAGCTTCACCAGCGGCTACGGCTATCTGAAGCGGCCAGAAATATTGCATCCCGAAGAATCAATGCACCGTGTCACGGCGTCGGTGCTGCACGGCATCACGCTGGGAGCAGATGGACAAGTGGCGAGTGCGCTGATTTGGGGAGCAAACAAACACAGCACGGGCCCGGACTTTTCGCACAGTGTACTCGCAGAAAGCGAAGCGATTCTCGATCGCCGCAATACGATTTTTGGGCGGGCGGAATTCGTCCAGAAGAATGCCGAGGAGCTCGTAGTAGACGGAATTTCGGGATCGGCGTCGTCATCCGGCGCATCTGTAGGCTTCCCGTCGATGCAGAAGTTCAATGTGGGAACGCTCGAGCTTGGTTACATCCGTGAAGTTGCACGCACTCATTGGGCGACCTTCGGCATCGGCGCGGCAGGAACTCTTAATTTTGTGCCATCGCCACTCGAGACTGTCTACGGCTCGAGAAATCCCAAAGGCTTAATGGTGTTCCTCAGATTGCGCCCATTCCACGAGCGGGCGTCCGCAGGCGGAATGCACGGAATGCACATGGGGGCGGCCGATCATCATTAGTGGCGCGCTTGCAGTCCGCTCGCGTTCCGCGTCTGTTGAATGGATATTGCCGCTCAGCTCGCCGAACCTACGCTTGCCAACATCTGTACTCATCGTGTGAAAGGGGAATCCGAATGAGACGTGGAATTATGCGGGACGTAACTCTCGCCATCGCCTTTGTGGCCGTAGGAATTGTCTCCTTCGGAGTGGGTGAGCTCCTCGCGCACGATCTCTTTCTCCGGCCTGTCTCGTTCTTCGTTGCGCCTGGAGGCGAGATCTTGCTGCGCATGCTGAACGGATCGTTCACGTCGAGCGAAGGCGGCGTGACGAGGCCCCGCGTGCGCGATCTTCGAGTGATGCACGGCGCCGCCGCAGAGAAAGTGGACACCACTTCGTTAGAAGTTGGAAAGAACGAGTCGGTGTTGCATGTCAAGCCACGTGATCCTGGAACCTACCTGATAGGAATTTCGCTTCTACCACGCACAATCCGGCTCGAGGCGAAGGACTTTAACGAATATTTGCGCACCGACGGAATCCCATCCGTGCTTGAGCTGCGACGGACGACAGGTGAGTTGGAGCGTCCGGCGAGAGAGCGGTATTCCAAGCACGTGAAGTCGCTCGTCCAGGTGGGCAGTAAACTCGAAACGGTCGGCGCCGTGCTCGGGTATCCGGCTGAGCTTGTTCCGCTCGACAATCCGTACGCTCGGAGAGGGCCGCAGCGAATCCGACTTCGTGCGCTCGTCGACGGACGCGTCGTCGCCGGAATCCCAGTGCTCTTCGGCGGCATCGGCAGCGATGGAAAGAGTTTCCCGGAGCGCTCGGCGTTGACGGGCTCCGACGGAGTGGCCGTCATCACGGCAACCGGACCGGGGAAGTGGTACGCGAAGTTCATCGACATGCGGCCAGTCCGCTCCGTCTCAGGGGATTCAGTGGACTATGAATCGAAGTGGGCCACGCTCACCTTCGGTACGAGATAGCAATCTTTAACTGGGCTCTTTCTGACACAACGTGGGGTATTATTAAGTTGATGCAACGACCCTCTAGAATCCGCACTTTTTTCGCGAGCACCCTCGTCGTGGCCGGACTCCTGATGTCGAGCGGGTACGGCTGTCCGATGCAGGGGCGAGTAATGGCGATGCCCGGAATGGACGGGGTCCAGGCCAGCGCGCCGGCGTCTGCCACCTCGGTGGGAACGCGTTCGGCACCTTCGAACTCCGGCGGCGATCGGCCCTGCAATGCGCCCCGGGCTCCGGAAGGGTGCCAGTCGATGGTGGCGTGCGCCCCGACCGCGATCTCGGCGGAGAAAGTTGCAGTGCTCGACGCGGTGCGTGATCGCACCCCGGTTGTCGTCGCGGCCTTTTTGAAACCGCTGTCGGAAATTCAGACTCCCGAGCTCCCGCCGCCTCGAGCGTAGTCCACTCACAACTGTGTCAATGTGGTCCCGAAGCATCCAACCCGGATGCACGGGAGACACGCGCGCGCCGATTGCGCGGTGTCGTGGCCTTCATTCCGAGTCTCAAATGCGTCTTCCGAATCTTTGCCGCCAGGCACTCATCTCGAGCGCCGGCAGCGCCGTGGTCAGCGTCAGCTTCCTCGTCGCCATTCCGGTAGTGGCCGATGCTCAGTATCCGAATCCGCAATCCGCGACAACTCGAGCCCGCGACTTGCGAATGGAAGGAGGCGCAACGCTAGCGTCGCTTCTCGCGCTGGCGGATTCCGTGAATCCCGCCGTTGTTGCGGCTCGTTCTCGTGTTGGCGCCGCCCGCGCAAGGGTTCGGCCCGCGAGCGCGTGGGATGATCCAACCGTCATGGCCGGCATACTGAATCTGCCGCTCGGGAGTATGAACGCGGCGCCTGACAACGCGATGTCAGGGGGCGCGCGCCGATTGCCGGGTGATGACATGACGATGAAGATGGTCGGTATCCAGCAACGCATCCCCTATCCCGGAAAGCTGAGTGCGCGCCGTCAGATCGCAGAGCGCGAGGCCGATATCGCGGTTGCGCAGCTGGATGGAATGAGGCGGACAACGGCTCGCGACATCAAAAAGGCGTATTTCGAGCTCGCGTATCTCGACCGCGCGATCGAATTGGTTGCGCGCAATCAGACCTTGCTCAATGACATTGTGCGCGTCACGGAAGCCCAATACGCGTCAGGCGTAGTCGGGCAGCAGGACGTACTCAAGGCGCGCCTCGAAGCGTCACGCTCCGGCGAGACCGCCAGCGCGCTCATCGAAGAAAGACTCTCAATGCTCGCCGAGCTCAACGCGCTTGTCGATCGAGACAGCGGGACGCCGATTTTTTCCCCGGGCGTCCCGCAGCGACTGGTGGACGCAGCGATTGCCGCCGACCCGTCCCGCATCAGTTTCGCATCGCAGAAGTTGGGGGCTCGAACGGCGGGGTCTCCGCTTCCTTCGCTCCGATTTCTCGAGGAGCTCGCCGTCCGAAACAATTCCGGTCTTCGCGAAATGGCCGCGAAAATCACTGCGCAGGCCGCCCGAGTCTCACTCGCTGAGAAGGCGTTCAAGCCCGACTTCGACGTCTCGCTCCAATATGGGCAGCGCGACCAGCGGCCCGATATGGTTTCGGCGGTCGTATCGATTCCCATCCCCATCCACAAGCGCAGTAGACAGGATCAGTTGGTGACGGAAGCGCGGCTGGAGCTTGCGGCGTTGGAGGCCGAGCACAAGTCGGAAGCCAATAGAGTCCGGGCCGAGGTTGCGCGGCTCGTCAGCGATGTCGAGCGAAGCCGGACCCAATTGGCACTCTACAGGAAAGCATTTCTCCCGCAGGGCGAAGCCGCCGTCAGCTCCGCGCTCGCCGATTATCGGTCAGCGAAGGGGAATCTCTTGAGCGTGCTTGGTAATCAGGCCACCCTCTTCGCTTTCGAGACTGCCAACTATCGCGCTCTGTCAGACTTCGCAAAATCCATGGCCGACCTCGAAGCGATAGTGGGAACGGAGGTACTGCCGTGAATCCCCAAACGCATTACACCCGGTGGAACAGGCAGCGCGTTACGCTTGCCGTGATAGTGCTAGCCCTCGTCCTGGTCACAGTGGTGCTATGGAATAAAAAAGGCGGCGGTGCA
>JACDDT010000149.1 GCA_013816855.1 Gemmatimonadaceae bacterium | reverse complement strand
TGAGTTGAACTAACATCGCCTATACAGGCGATGAGTTCTTAGATCCTTTATAATTTGTAGTTTATTATTTAATTTATAAACTATAAGATTATGGAAAAAAAACAATAAGCCCGCAAGCAGTTGCGGCACTTGAAAAAACCGCTCAGTATTTATCTCTTGGTCATTACAGTCCCAACACCATCCGCAATTATCTTTCAGAGTTGCGATACCTCTTTGTTTATTATGCTGATGTAACTCCTAATGAGTTCACAGAAGAGATGATGATGCAATATTTATTGTATCTGGCCAAAACCCTCGGCTGCAGCCGCGTAAAATGTAAGATGGCTGCACAAAGCATTTCTTTTTTCTTTAGGCATGTACTTAAAAATGTGTATGTAATCCCATCGGTTATATATCCCCGTTCAACATCTAAACTTCCTCCTATCATGTCAATGGAGGAAATAAAAGCTATGATAGATGCTGTTAAAAACATTAAGCACCGCACTATCATCATGCTGCTGTACAGCACAGGAATGAGAGTAAGCGAAATTGCTTCTTTAAAAATTACAGATATTGATAGTAAAATCATGCGCATTAAAATTGTGCAGGGTAAAGGATTAAAAGATCGCTTTACTATTTTATCAGAAACAGTTTTACAAGAACTGAGGGCTTATTATATCATCTACAAACCTGCAGAATATTTATTCAACGGAAGTCGTCGCGGAAAAAAAATGAGCGTGCGTAACATACAGCACACCATCCAAATAACATTGGCATTAATTGGATTGTCGGGTAAAAGTTACAGTGTACATACTATTCGCCACAGCTTTGCAACCCACCTTGTTGATAATGGTACCGACTTACATACAGTTAAAGAACTTTTAGGACACAGCACACTTCAAACCACCATGCGCTACATGCACCTGAGTAAAAAACGAATGGATAATGTGATAAACCCTTACGATATGATGATGAATGAAAATGATAACAAAACATCCTTTAAAAAATAAAAATGATGTCATTATGTTATCATATACTACGCCAAAAGCTACTGTACAACAGCTTTTGATTAAACATTATCATCCTTCAACTCCATCGCCTAATCTTCATGTTCAAAAGGTATTGCAACGTTTAAAAACCTGCCGTACTGCAGCCTTAGGGTATCACGTGTATCGTTGCAATAATGAAGATTGTGAAAATATAAAATATCAATACCATAGTTGCCGCGACCGGCATTGCCCTAATTGCGGAGCAATAAAAAAAGATGAGTGGATAGAAGCCCGCAGCCTCGAACTGCTTCCTGTAAAATATTATCATGTGGTATTTACATTGCCGCATGAACTTCACTGCCTTATACTCGGTAATCGAAAAGTTTTATTTAAGCTTCTCTTTGATGCATCCGCACAAACATTGCTCACTTTTGCAAAGGATCAAAAATATTTAGGCGCACTGCCAGGTATCATCAGTGTATTGCATACCTGGGGACAGCAACTTAGCTTTCATCCACACATACACTGCATTGTAAGCGGTGGTGGAATAGCGGCAGATAATGAATGGAAATATGGAAAGAAAAATACCTACCGTTTTTTGTTTCCTGTAAAAGCCATGAGTATTGTGTTCCGTGCAAAATTTATGGAAGGGCTTCGTAAGTTGATTGAGAATAAAACTCTAACCCCAAAACAAGACACCGATGTAAAATCAGTAATAAATGTACTCTATAAAAAAGACTGGATAGTCTATAGTAAAGCTCCTTTTGGCGGCCCGCAAAGTGTTATTGAATATCTCGGGCGATATACCCACAAAGTGGCCATCAGCAATCATAGAATAAAAAGTATTGATGACAATCACGGTACGGTAACTTTTGATTATAAAGATTACCGAAGTGCCGGTACAGGTAACGCAGATAAAAATTTACAGAAACAAATGACGATCTCCTGCCAGGAATTTATCCGGCGTTTTGAACAGCACATTCTACCCCCACACTTTACTAAAATACGAACATACGGCTACCTCGCTAACAGAAACCGTAACCGGCGTATAAACGAAGTGCTGAAAAAAATGAAGTTGCCCGGGCACAAAGGGCTGGTAAAAATACCATTGGCAATCAGAATGCTTGAACGATACAGTATAGACATTAAGGAGTGTGCATGTTGTAAACAAAAAACAATGCAGTTAGTTTGGATTTATAACCCCTGGAAAAAAATAGATGATGGATAATAGATAGGAACCAAAAAAATAGTGAGAATGAAGGCAACCCCGCAGGTGCAGGGGAATGGCTTTGTTATGCTATCAAAATAAAAAATGAAGGAGAATTAAAGTAAAAAGATAAAAACATTTACTTTTAACCATCATTCAATTGTTTTTTTGTCCGAAGGACTCCTTTGGAGAAAAAATAAAAGTAATTGAATTACTAAAACTAATTTTAAAATTTATAAAATAACAAAGGGCGGCTGATACTTTACTCCTAATAGCAACATTACGGCGATGTCAGTCAACCCAAAAGTATACCGAAATGCCCCCGTAAACATCTTTCAAGTTCGGGGCTTTTTTAGGGGGCATTGCGGATACTTTTCTATTTGTT
>JACDDT010000065.1:6462-11782 GCA_013816855.1 Gemmatimonadaceae bacterium | reverse complement strand
TTGCGGAACGCAAACGCTATGCAATGCTGAGAATCAGTGATACAGGAGCCGGTATCCCAGCCGAAGATCTCGATCGAATCTTCGATCCGTTTTTTACAACCCGGGAAAAAGACGGGGGAACAGGACTTGGTTTGACCACCGTGCAGGGAGTCGTAGCGTCCCTTGGGGGCGAGATTTCAGTGACTACCGAGAGGGGGAAAGGAACCACATTCCTCATCTTTCTCCCCCATGTCGAAGCGCCGCGTTCAGTCGCCACGATCTCTCCACCCGAGCCGGAGCCAGCGCACGGTGCCGTGCTCATCGTCGATGACGAAGTGGCGATGCTGGGTATTTCGGAGCGTATTCTTCGTCGCGCCGGTTACGACGTAGCCAGCGCCTCGAGCGGGGAATCTGCTTTCCAGATGGTGCTTGACGATCCTTTCCGCTTCGACCTGGTGCTGACCGATCTCACGATGACCGGGATCTCGGGGGCGGAGCTTACGCGAAAGCTCAAGGAGATACGCCCCGATCTGCCAGTTGTTTTGACATCCGGCTTTGTGGACAGGGCGGATGCCGAACAGTTCGCTTCGCTTGGAATTGCCGCGTTCATTCCGAAACCATATACCCGCATGGATCTTCTAAGCGCGATCGGCGACGTGCTCTCCCCACGTCCGCAATCGTTGGAATAGAAGTCGCCTGCGCCCCAATAATTTCTACGCAGTAAACGACCCGCCACCGTAATCATGGCGGGCCGTAACTGCAGTCAGCGGCGCCTACCCCTGCATGACCTTCGCTGCCGCTGCCAGTGCGAGAGCGAAGAGTACCGCCAACGCGAGGTAAATCGACACGCGGCGAAGCTGTGCGATGGCGGAGCCATCGCGGAGATGGATCTGGGTCATCTGCTTCTCCTTTTCGGTAGCCCGTCGAGCGTAGCAGGTCGATGCTCCAGACTCTGCGACAGCCACGTGGCTTTGCGTCCCCGTCTTTCGGCGGGTTTGCCGGTTCTTCGGAGTGGCCCACTTGCTTGGGAGGGGGCTGGCCGACGACTGTCCTAACCTCTGGTTCAGTCAGCTCCAAATGTGTCGGCCGTCGGGCAATGTAAAGGCACGGCACGGACCGGAAACCAATGTTTTTTGGAAGTGCTGCGGCGCCACGGGGTTGCGGTAGACTAGTGAGGTTTCACTGCATAACCTGGAGGCCGCGAATTGCCAGAAAATCGCGGAGTGCACGTTCTCTAGCTGGTAACAGTGCGATGTGCGCTCTCGTACGCGCGGTATAAGCAATTCGCTCTGCAAGCGCCAATACGTGCGGCGTGCACGGTTAACCTCGCGTCACTGCACTCCGTTACCTGTGAAGATCTGCTTATTGATACCTGCGGGGTCGCCGAGCACGACGAACCGGATGTTGCGCATGTACTTCTGCGCCACGCGCTGCACTTCGGCAGGCGTCACCGTCCGCAGCCTCGGGATGAACAGATCAGCGTTGCGCCAGCCGCCACCGATGATCTCGTACCTCGCCAGCACGCCCGCCTGCGCCCCGTTCGTTTCCTCTGCGATGTAGTGGTTGGTGAGGAACTGACCGAGTGATTGTCCGATGTCGTCGGCGTCGACGGGGCTGGACTGCAGCTTCGCCACCTCATTAAGCATTACGCGAATAGCCTGATTCGCATCCACTGCTGTCACGTACAAGCCGCCGACGTTCGCCTGGCTCGTTCTGAGGAAGGCATCCGGCGCATAGGAGAGATTGCGCTTCACACGCACTTCTTCGAATACCCGATCGTGGAGGATCGACATCGCGATCCGCATCGGATAGATGTCCGCTTCGTCTGGCGCAGGCGCCGAAAAAAATCCCTGCACGTAATGCGTCGGCAGGTTTTGCGAGGTGACGTTGAGAGTAGGCTCGGTGAATACGAGCGCTGGCGCGCGCCTCGGTTGGTAGGAGCCGCGCGGAAGTTTTCCCAGGCTGGCAGCCACGAGGCTGCGGACGGCAGCAGGATCCAGGTCGCCGACTACCACGAGGAGCAGCTGCGATGTAGTGAAGAGCCGGTCGTGATATTGTCGTAGCAACTTGGGAGTGGCCCTGTTTACCGCTTCCACATTACCGGCGGGGCGATTGGCATATGGGTGTCCGGCGAATACGACGCGGTCCTCGAGAAGCTGCAGGTAGCTGTCCGGATCATCCGCCTCACTTCGCAGTGCCGCCAAGTGGCGGTCTCTAACGAGATTTACATCCTCCGCGGTGAAAGCAGGATGAAGCGCGACATCTGTAAAAATCCTCCACGACCGCTCGAAGTTCGCTCGCGTGCACGCGAGTGAAAGCACCGAGTAATCCTGATTGGAGTTGTTTCCGATACCTGTCGCCATTCGGGAAAGCTCGTCACGGAGACTCGCTCGAGGGAAATTGAGAGTCGCCTCTGAAGCTGCGTCGAGCATCACTGCTTCGATGCCCGCATTTTCGGCGGTCAGATTGTGCGAGCCGCCCTTGATGAACAACCCGGCCGCTACGGTCAGGCTTCCAGGCCTCCGTTTAACCAAAACTTTCAAGCCGTTGATGTTGTACTCAGTGACCGCGGCAGCTGCCTGCGCAGCGGTTTGCGCCTGAAGCGGAACGGCCAGCACAACGAGAGCGGGAGTGCCTGCGATGATCGCCGCTGCGACCGAAACGAATTTCATCCGGAGTGCGGTGGTAGTCGGTGTCATTTGCCAGTCAGCTCTTCGGGGGTGAGTTTGATCTTCTGCTGCACGTTCGGCGCGACGATGGCGAGGCCGATGTGCGGCTTTCCAAGGATGTAGGTCGTCAGGTAGCGGCTGATGTCCGGGCGCGAAGTGGAGCGAAGGCGGCCGAGGTAACCGCGAAAGTAGTCGAGTCCGGTTGACGCGTACCAGAAGGCGAGCGTCTTCGCGTATTCATCCGGCTTCTCACGCGAAAAGAGATCGTCCGCTTCAAGGAGTGCCTTCGCGTTCTCGAGCTGCGCGTCAGTGAAATAATCAGGATCGTTGAAGTGCGACACTTCATTGTAGAACGCGGCAAGCGCGTCGTGAGCTTTTTCCGGGGTGGTCTGAAGGATCGCCGTGATCGGACCGATGTTCCGCTGCGTGTAGTAGCCGAACCCGACTGCAGTGGCGAGTCCCTTGTCGACGAGGTTCCGCTGTAAGCGGGAGTTCGGCTGCGAGAGAATGAACGAGAACACATCGGCCGAGTAAGTCGCTGCGTTGTCCTTGCCTATAGATGGCCCCTGCCAGCCAATCTCGATTCCCACGTTCTGCACCGGCTGCTGAATGATCGCTCCTTCACTTTTTGGAAGGGGCGGATGCTCCACAATCGGAAACTCCACGAAAGGATCTTTCGCGCGGGCGGGCCAGTCGCCGTACAGCTCCTGCGCAAGCGCGTAAATCTGCGCCGCCGACACATCGCCCGTGACGATGAGCGCCGAGTTGTTGGGGACGTAGTACCGCGACTGAATGAGGCGCATCAGTGCCGGCGTCGCCGCGCTGACGGTCTGGCGGTTGCCGAGTGGATTCTTCCGGCTCGGATACTTGTAGAAGAGCCGGTCGTTCATCTCCTTGTTCAGGTAGTAGTACGGGTTCGACTCGTTGCGGTCGATCTCCCCGATCACCACCTGCTGCTCCTGCACGAACTCGGCGGAGTCGAAGAGCGGGGTGCGGATCGCGTCGCGCATGAACAGCATCGCGGGACGGATGTTCTGGCTGATCGTAGTGAAGTAGTACTGCACCACCTCTTCCTGCGTTTGCCCGTTATACTCGATGCCAAGCTGGCCGATGCGGTGCAGATATTCTTCCGCGTTCGCGATAGCGCGATTGCTCTTGAAGAACATGTGCTCGTAAAGATGCGAGAGACCGTTCAGCTCCGGCGGCTCGGTGTACGACCCGTTCTTCGCCGCAAAATTGATGGTGACGAGAGGGACGGAGTGATCCTCCATCACGATGATCTCGAGTCCGTTCGCGAGAGTCTTGTCGGCCAAGCCCTGAGGAACGGGCGCGGCGACGGCAGATGCGCTCGACGGCTGGGGATTTGATTGCGCGCCCGCAGGTCCGGCAAGGCAAGCCGCCGCAAGCATCACGATAAAACGATTTCGATTCACGAGCGCTCCCTCGAAGGGCAATGGTACGGTATTATCACTCTACGCCACAAACATACCTGAGGATCCATATGCCGACGAGAAATGCAAGTGCAGTTTGGGAAGGCGGACTGAAGGGCGGAAAGGGAAGCTTTAAAGCAGAAAGCGGCTCCATTGGCGGAGCATATTCCTTCGGCTCGCGTTTCGAGGGCGCCGTTGGATCGAATCCCGAAGAGCTCTTGGCGGCAGCGGAAGCGGCGTGCTTCAGCATGGCGCTGAGCGGTAGTCTCGAGAAAAACGGTACGCCCCCGACGAAAGTGGAGACGAAAGCGGCGTGCACTGTCGAAGCCGTACCAGGCGGTTTCGGAATCACGACGATGAAGCTCGACGTCACGGCAACAGTTCCCGGTATCGACGATGCCAAGTTCCAGGAGATCGCCTCGGCAACAAAAGCCGGTTGTCCCGTTTCGAAGGCGCTCGCGAACAATGTGAAGATCGAGCTTACCGCCCGGCTCGGTTGATTTCGTGTTAGCCGCCGCGCTTACCCAGCGTGGCGGTTGCTTCGACGCGTTTCCCCTCTCGTAGCACAACGATGCTGATCTTGTCGCCGGGTTTGTGCGAGTAGAGCGCTCCACTATAGCTGTAAAGATCTGTGACCTTTGCCCCGCCGAGCTCGACAACGATGTCACCGGACTTTAGGCCGGCCAGGTCTGCCGGACTGCCCGGCCGCACTCCCGTGAGCTTGAGCCCAGGCACATTCCCGGCGGCCATGTCTGGTACCGATCCCAAATAAGCCTGCGCCCCTTCGCGCGTCGTCATCGTGCGTGGAGGCGGTGCCATTCGCACGAACGTCGGACGGGACGCCCGGTCGGCTGCCGTTCGAATTACCGCGGCGGCAAGATCCACCACCCGCGCCTCGCCCTGTGCGTTGATCTTGTCGGCGTCGTCTGTCGCGCGATGATAATCGTCGTGGATGTCGGTGAAGAAATGCAGCACCGGGATATCCTTCGCGTAAAAGGAGCTGTGATCCGACGGTCCAAAGCCGTCGTCAGACCCGCTAATCGCGAAGTGTGCATCAGCGACATCAGCGTTCAGGCTGTCAACAAGCCGCGTCAGCTCGCGCGCGGTACCGCGGCCGAAGACGATAAGCTTGTCATCGCGAAGCCTGCCTATCATGTCGAAGTTCACCATCAAGACCGTACTCTCGAGCGGAACCGGCGAATGATCGGCGAACCAATGTGACCCGAGCAGCCCGAGCTCTTC
>JACDDT010000065.1:0-6362 GCA_013816855.1 Gemmatimonadaceae bacterium | reverse complement strand
AGGGAAACCGTCGACGCCGCGTTGAACTTCTGGCGGATCGAAAGATTACCTGCGTGTTGCGCCCAGAACTTTCCTCTCTCGAACGTTTGCGGTCCGCGATAGAAGTAGCTGGCCTGCATCGTCGTCGCCGGCGTGAACTGCATCGTCCCGTTTACGCGCGTCGACCACATCACCGCGTTCGAGCCGACCGCTGAAGTCGCCGAGCCGCCATCAGTCACCATCTTGTAGACGTTAAAGCTGGCGAGGCCGTTGAACTTCTTACCGACCTTGAACGTGCCGTTGAGGTCCGTTCCGTAAGAGTTGCTGTTCGCGAGGTTGTTGAAGCTGATCGTGGTTACCGGGCGCCCGTCAATAGTGTCGTTCGCGTTGATCTTGACGCGAATGATGTTCGACGTGTGCTTGTAAAACGGAGAGAATTGAATCGTCCCGCGATCTGCCGTGTGCGACCATCCCGCTTCGACCGCGTCGGTGTACTCCGGACTGAGGTTCGGATTACCGATAAAAACGTTCTGCACGTCGAAGAACGACGGGAACGGGTTGAGCTCCTGAGTTCCAGGGCGGCGGATGCGGCGTGAATAGCTGAGCTTGAGCTGCGTAGCCGGGCTCATGTTGTAGTTCATCACTCCGCTCGGAAAGAGACTTCCGTACGAAAGCGGATAGCTCGACTTAGGCGTGGCGAGCGAGAAGTCGCGCTTTGCCCACTCTCCGCGCAGGCCCGCCTGAAGATCAAACTTGCCCTTCGCCTTGCTGAGCACTCCGTACACCGCCTCCACATTTTCGTCGAATGCGAAGACGTTGCTCTGACTGCTGCGCACCCACGTTCCCGAGCCGTTCGCATCCTTCTGAACCGCGTAATCACGGTCGAGCCAGCGACCGTAGCCCTTGTAGCCCGACTCGAGCTTGGCGCCGGTGCCAAACACTTTCGTGTAGTCGAGCTGCGCGGTGAGCTGCGACGTGCGCGAGCGCGTGTCATCGTTCTCACCTTCGATCTGCTTTCCGTTATTGGTGCCGCTGAGGGTCATCGGCTGGCGCCAGAGGAGCGTGCCATCGGTGTCCTGCGTGTGGTTGAAGCGGAGCTCGGTCGAGATCTCGTGCTTTTTCGGTTCGAGCGTGCGTTTCCAAGCGAGCGAGTTGTCGACCACCCAGCCAGTTGCCTCGTGGTGACGGCTGCGGGAATAACGATCATAGAGCGTCCCCGCGCCGTTCAACTCGCTGTACGAGGTGAGCGAGGCGTCGTTGCCAGTGCGATGGTTGAGGCTCAACGCGTTCGAGATGACGTCGCGAGTATTCGCCTTGTAATCGAAGTTGCCGGTCCAGTTCTGCCCGCGGTTCGTGGTCGGGTTGCTGAGCGTCTGGTTCGTGAACGACTGCGTCGTGCCTGAAGATAGGCGCTCGCGGTAGTCCAAGCCGGAGATGGTGCGGCCATCATTGTTGAAGCCGGCGCTGGTGAAAAGCGTCGTCTTTCCTTCCTGGTAGCCGACGTTGCCGGAAGCGTTGGTGCGGTCATAGGCGGCGCCTCCCATGACGAGGCCGCCACTCGTGCCGAGATCCACCGCCTGCTTGAGCACAATGTTGATGATGCCGGCCATTCCTTCCGGGTCGTATTTCGCCGAAGGATTCGGAATGACTTCGATCTTGTCTACGATGTTCGAAGGCAGAGTCTTGAGGTAGCCCGCGAGCTGAGCGCCGGTAATGGGAGTCGGACGTCCATTGATCTGGATGACGACGTTCTCGTTGCCGCGATAGCTGACCTTGCCGTCGCCGTCGACCTGAACGGACGGAACCGCGTCGAGCACTTCGCTCGCGTTCGTCGCCGTCGGCGCGACCTGTTTCGCGGTGTACGCGTTGCGATCGGGCGACAGCGCCATCGTCGCGCGGTCGGTTGCGACCGTCACGCTCTGCAGCTCTACCGCAACCTGTGGAAGCGCGAGTGGGCCAAGCGCGACCGAGGGAGCGGTGGGCGTGATGGTGAAGTCGAAATTCTTCGGTGTGAATCCGATGGAGGTCACGCGGACGAAATACGTGCCGGGGCGAAGGCCCTGGATGCGGAAGGTCCCGTTCTCCGAAACGAGCGCGCCGGCGGCGAGGCTGTTCTTGCCCCTCGTGCGGACTGCGACGGACGCGTGTGGTATCGGGGTGTTGGTGCCGCTGACGACCACTTTGCCGGTGACTTCACCGATAGCTACTGGAAGCTGCTGGCCCGTTGGCGGGCCGCCCGGTGTCTGCGCGCTGAGCGCGCTCGACCCAAGCAGGCATGCGATGGTAAGTGCCAAGACTGTTACTGGCTTCATATGAGAGTCTCTCGGAAGAGTGGGAGCATTGCTGATGGGGCACATCTACCAGATGCGCTCCTCCAGCTAGTACGTGGCTCCCCTCCTTAGTGTTTCAACTTCACCAGCAGGGAAGACCGATGTGCGAGGCCAACCACCCGCGGGCTTACTCAGTTTTCGGAAGTGAATAGTCGAATATATATGAGTGCTTCCCGCTTTCCATGATGATGTTCATCGTGCCTGCTATTCCGGCAAGGTCACCCGTTCCCGATGCGGGGATGACGGAGATGGTAAGCGAGAGGGCGCCTTTGTCCATCGTTCCAGAATGCTGCAGGGCGAAGCTCCCTTTTTTGCCGCGTAGCGTAGCGGTCACCCGCTCAATGGCCACATATCCCGCAGAGCCGGACGCCGGATTACCCGCGGAGAGCATCTCTCCCTTTCCGGTTCCCTCGATTTCACCGTGATACTGCTTGTCGATCGAGAACCGTCCGACGCCAGCGCCGGCTGAGGTGTTGTAGGGAGTGATTGGCTTGGTCTCGACCTCAAAAGTTCCTGTCGCGCGCGCTGTCATCCGGCGGTCCATGTCTGCGGTGGGGGTTCGAATCGGTGATGTCACGGGGAGCGGTGAGGGTGGCCTGACGATTGTGGCTGGGGTAGGCGCCGAACGAAGCGGCTGGATCGGTGCTCCCGTCGAATGAAGTGACGTGAGCTGCCATCGTCCGGCGCGCAGAACGTAAACCGAGCTCCACTTCACGAGCGCCGAATCGCCACCAGCCCCCGCCGTTTTTGATTGGAAGTCGAGCAAGCCAAGATTGCCATCAATGTGAACG
The DNA here is from genome assembly GCA_013816855.1 of Gemmatimonadaceae bacterium. Taxonomy (GTDB): domain Bacteria; phylum Gemmatimonadota; class Gemmatimonadetes; order Gemmatimonadales; family Gemmatimonadaceae; genus UBA4720. The sequence continues at coordinate 3,262 of JACDDT010000065.1, read as the reverse complement.
CGGGTGATTTCGGGTGTGCTCGTCTGCACCCGGTACCCGCCTGCGATAGCGGACAAAAGCTGGGCGCGGGATTGTGCCGCGCCCGAGGGATCGGTGTACACGAGGTCGCCGGCGAGGAGGGCAGGGAGCGCAGCGGCATCACCCGTGGCGAGCGCGCTTATGAGCGTCGTGTTGATGTCGATTAGAGCCTGCTCCGCCGAGGAGCGCGGCTTCTTCTGCGCACCCGCGGCGAGAGGGAGCAGTGCAAGAATTACGAACGAAAGACGGCGCATTATGTCCCCTTGGAAACGTGAAGCGGTGTCAGTCCGGCTACCTCTAATATGGTGGTCGGCGCGCCGGGCTGTTGTCTCCAAGAAAACCGATGAGGGCTGCATTCAGAGCCGCGGGACACTCCACCTGCGGTACGTGGCCGCAGTTGTCGAGCAGAACGAGACGAGTGTTCTTTATATCCCGCTGGAAACGATGTGCAACCGCGAGAGGAACGAGCTTGTCATAGCGGCCCCAAACGAGGAGAGTGGGCGCGTCCACCGCGCCAAGACGGTTGTCGAGAACGTCATCATTTCTAAGCAGCGCGTCGGCAAGCTTCCCGATGGTATATCCGTCGCCGCGCTTCACGCGCTCCGACATGGCGTAATCGAGAAACGCCTCTGTGGGAGAATACTTTTTGTCGTAGAAGGTGAGCGAGCTGAAGAAGCGGTAGTCGTCGCGTGTGGAAAGGCGCAGCGCTTGTTTCATGCGCGGGCTCATCATGGCGGAATCGAACCGGTAACCACCGGCGTCGACGAGGACGAGTTTCTCGACGGCGCCACGGTGCTCGAGTGCGTAGAGCGCGGCAACCCAACCTCCGAGCGAGTTGCCGACTAGGGTTGGGCGCTCGACGTGGAGCGCATTGAGAAAGCCGCTGAGAAAATCGACGAGAGTTTCTGGCCGGTAGTCGAATGGCGGCTTGTCGGAGTGTCCGAAACCAATGAGATCGACGGCAATGACGCGACGCTCCTTTGCCAGCGGGTCGATCGTATTCTTCCAAACGGAAGCCTGGTCGCCGAGTCCGTGGATGAGGACTACAGCGGGCCCGGTGCCGCGGTCTATGTAGTAGAGCTTCGCCCCCATGACGGTAACGAAGCGGCCGACTGAATCCGGCGCGTGCTGCTGGGCTGATATGACGCGCGCGGAGCAGAGAAGCAGCGCGGCGACAGCCAGAGGAATGCCGATGTTTCTATAAATGTGTCGCATGCTTTACACTCGCATGCGCCGCATTCAAGCGCTAGCTCTCCCGTCGCGTTCTTCCGCGGCACGGCTGTCGCGTTAGCTTCAATAATATGAAAATACGAATCGTTGCCATCGCCGCCTCGACTCTCCTTTGCGGCGTTTCCGCTTCCGCGCAGAGTGCGCGCGTCATCACACCGGGTCCTGTCTGCGCGAATCATCCGCAGCCCACCGGTAACGTCGCCGCGCAGCTCTCAAAATTCAGAACGGTGAGTGTTCCGTTTTCGACCAAAGGGTTAACTGCGAACGAAGTGAAAATGGTTAGGAAGCTCGTCGAGGCAGGCCAAAATCTCGAGAGCATCTTCTGGCGGCAGAGTGACCCCGAGGGACTCGCGCTATATCAGGGCCTCACCGGCTGTCCCGGTGCGAAAGAGCAGCAGGTCAGGCATTTCCTGCTCATCAACGGCGGTCGCTACGATCTTCTGGAGGGCAACAAGCCATTCATCGGAACACCATCGGAAGCGCCGGGCCGGGCGCTTTATCCTGCGGGTATCACGCGCAAGGAACTCGACGATTACGTCGCCGCGCATCCGGAAAAGAAGGCGGAGATCTTCAATCCGTGGACGGTGGTAAAGCGCAGTGGAAACGCACTCGTCGGAATTCCGTATCACGTGGAATTCGCGAAGTGGCTGGTGCCGGCAGCGGACGCGCTACGCGCCGCCGCTTCGCTGAGCACCGATAAAGCGTTCGCGAATTTTCTCCGTCTCCGCGCCGACGCGTTGCTCACCGACGACTACTATAAGAGTGACCTCGCGTGGGTAGACCTCGAGGATCGCAAGTTCGACATCATCATGGCCCCTTACGAGACGTATCTCGACGACCTCCTTGGGGTGAAGACGTCGTACGGCTCGGCGGTTATGATCCGGAACGCGGCGGAGAGTGACAAGCTGAGGATGTACAAGAAGTACGCGGCCGCCATTCAGGACGCGCTGCCGATTCCGGCGGCGGACCGTCCGTCTAACGTCGGGCATTCGACGCCGATGGAAGTAATGGACACGCCGTTCCGTAGCGGAGATTTGCGGCACGGCTATCAAGCGGTCGCGGACAATCTGCCGAACGATCCGCGCATTCACGCGGAGAAGGGAACCAAGAAGATTTTCTTCAAGAACTTCATGGACGCGCGCGTGAACTACGTTGTGCTGCCCATCGGCAAGCTGCTCATGCGGGAAGATCAGGCGAATCTCGCGTCGATGGAGGGATATCTGGCCGTCGTGGTGATGCACGAGATGTCCCACGGCCTCGGGCCGGCCTACTCGCGTGTGAACGGGAAGCAGGTGGACATCCGCGAAGCGATTGGCTCGACATTCAGCGGGGTGGAGGAAGCGAAAGCCGACATCGTAGGCCTCTACGGTCTTGGCTGGATGATGGACAAAGGCATTCTCCCTAAAGCGAAGGCGGGCGACTACTACGCGTCGCACGTCGCGGGAATCTTCCGCACGGTTCGGTTCGGCGTTGCGGAAGCGCACGCGAAGGCGGAGATGATGCAATTCAATTATTTCACGGAGCAGGGAGCGATCACGCGCGACGCGAAGACGGGGAAGTACGCGATCGACATCGTGAAGATGCGGGGCGCTATCGCGAGTCTCGCGAAGGAGCTGCTCGAGATCGAGGCGACGGGCGACCGCACGCGCGCCGACAACTGGATGACGAAATACGGGACGATGCCCGCAGATCTCAAGGCGGCGCTCGCGAAGTCTGGCAGCGTCCCGGTGGATGTTGATCCGGTTACTTCGTTTGGAGAAGTGGTGAAGTAGACTCACATACGGGCCCTGTTCATCTGTCGAGGGACGACGGGATAAGGGGAGGAGCGTTCTGGGCGCCGGGCCATCCCAACGTCGGATGGATTACTGCGTACTAAAGCGGGGAGCTGTAAGCGAACTGAAGCCTCGTAGCTCTAAGCCATTCATTTGCACGATGGAGACAGGGAACCATCGGTTCGCATAGCAAGAATCACGGTATGAAAGCTTAAAGCTGCTGAGCTGAAAAGCTTAAAGCT
>JACDDT010000064.1 GCA_013816855.1 Gemmatimonadaceae bacterium | reverse complement strand
GATTGCCCGAAGCGGTAGAGACACGCGCGGTGCGCGAGCTGAGGAAGCTTCGCCGCATGTCGCCAATGTCGCCGGAGTTCACCGTAGCGCGGAACTTCATCGACTGGATCGTCGCCATTCCGTGGACTGAGCGAAGCGATGAAGTGCTCGACGTCGCGCACGCACGCACCATTCTCGACGCCGATCACTATGGCCTCGAGGAAGTGAAGGATCGCATCCTTGATTTCATCGCGGTGATGTCGCTGGTGGGAAGGCTTGACGGCCAGATCCTCTGCCTCGTCGGGCCGCCGGGTGTCGGCAAGACCTCATTGGGCCGCTCCATCGCGCGCGCGCTGGGGAGACGGTTCGTGCGCATGGCGCTGGGCGGAGTCCGCGACGAAGCGGAGATTCGCGGACACAGGCGCACGTACATCGGCTCGATGCCGGGGCGGATCATCCAGGCGATGCGGCGCGCTGAAGTGGTGAACCCGGTGATTCTCCTCGACGAAGTGGACAAGCTCGGCCAGGATTTCAGAGGAGACCCGGCGTCCGCGCTGCTCGAAGTGCTGGACCCGGAGCAGAACACGACGTTCAACGACAATTATCTCGAGGTCGACTACGACCTATCGCAGGTTCTGTTCATCACTACAGCGAACTCGCTCGCCGGAATTCCGGAGCCGCTGCGAGACCGGATGGAGATACTTCGGATTAGCGGATATCTCGACCACGAGAAGCTCGCCATCGCACGGCAGTATCTCGTGCCAAGGCAGATCGAGGCGAACGGTCTCGGGAAGAGCGAGATCTTATTCGAGCCGGATGTCATTCCCGCGATCATGCGCGGATACACGCGTGAAGCCGGCGTGCGCGAGCTGGAGCGTAGAATCGCCCGCGTCGCGAGGAAGATGGCGCGCAAGCGCGCCGAGATTCCCGTTACTGCTGAAACTCCGAATGAGAAAGTCGAGCCGCGCGTGGTGAAGGTCGGCGATCTCAAGGAGCTGCTTGGAAATCCGCCGTTCGATCCGGACGACACATCTCTCGAGGACAAAGTCGGCGTCGCAGCGGGACTCGCTTACACTAGCGTCGGCGGCGAGCTGCTCGAGATAGAGGTCAGCGTGGTGAAGGGGCACGGTAGAGTGCAGCTCACCGGAACGCTCGGCGACGTGATGAAGGAATCGGCGAAAGCCGCTCTCAGCTACGCGCGCTCACGGGCGAAGCAGCTCGGCATCGAGGCGGAATTCCATCGCAATCGCGACATCCACATTCACATGCCCGCTGGTGCGACGCCGAAGGACGGGCCGTCGGCGGGAATCGCGATCGCGACAGCTGTAATCAGCGCGCTCACCAGCGCACCGGTGCGAGGCGATGTGGCGATGACGGGCGAGATTACGCTGCGCGGGCGCGTCCTGCCCATCGGTGGGCTCAAGGAGAAGGCAGTCGCCGCACATCGCAACAAAGTGTACGATGTCATTATCCCGTGGCAGAACGCCCGTGAGATCGACGAGCTTCCCGACGAAGTGCAGGCCGGGATTCGTTTTCATCCGGTGAAGACGATGGACGAAGTTCTCGCGATCGCGCTCCGCCCACACGCGCCGATGTCCGCGGGCGAGCCTCTTTACGACGCACCGACGACGCACTGATGGCTGAGACGACCGGACCCGACCCATTGGTGATCCGGAGTCTCGAGTTCCTCGGCGGGACGGCGGAGCGCGGAGGATGGCGTCCGCAGTCTGATCTCCCCGAAATCGCATTCGCGGGACGGTCCAACGTCGGTAAATCTTCGCTACTTAATTCGCTTGTCGGCCGGCGGAAGTTGGCGCGTGTGAGCAAGACACCGGGCCGCACGCGCGAGATCAATTTCTTTCGCGTGAACAATTCGTTTGTTCTCGTCGATCTACCCGGCTACGGCTACGCAAAGATCTCTAAAGAGCGAAAGGCGGACTGGAAGCCGCTCATGGAGTCCTACTTCAAGCTCACTCCGCAGCTGCGCGGAATCGTGCTCCTTCTGGACATTCGCCGCGACCCGAGCGAAGATGATCGGGCAATGCTCGATTTTCTCTCGGAGGTCGAGATACCAACCATCGTCGCGGTAACGAAGTCAGACAAGCTGACAAAGTCGGCGGTCGGAGCCAAGGCCACGGAGCTCGCGCGAAAGCTCGCGCTAAGCGACGACCAGGTCATTCCATTCAGCTCGCGCACGGGCGAAGGACGCGCGGAGCTGGCCGAAGCGATGATGTCGCTGGTGAACGCACCACCCGTCGCGGAAGGCGGATGAAGAGCACTGCACTCGTGGTGACGCTAGTCGCGCTTGGAGGGGCTTGCGCGACTGCACCGGCGCAGACGGGCAGCCCCTCGCGCGACGCGACGGGAGCCGCGGATGACACTTCCGGAAAATCGAATGTGCCGCCGGGCTTCGGCACCCTCCGGCAGGATGCCATCGCTATTCGGCTCGAGCTTCAGGGTCTGGTCGTGCGCGCGATACCGCTGGATGAGAGTGTCATCCGGCTTCTCACCCCTGATTCGTATCGTGCGCTGCGCGAGCTGCAGGAGAGTAACAAATCCGGGATCTCCGCCGTCACCCGGCGCATGGGCGGGCAGAAGCCCGACCTGTGGTATGTGTCGTTTTACGGAATCGAGCCGGACGTTCATTTCAGTCCACGCGAGCTCATCATCACGAGCGCGGGGCGCGATTTCCGTGCCCTCGATATCATTCCGCTGAGTTCAGGCTTCGGAGAGGAGCGCTTGAAGCAGCGCGAGACGCAGAGCGCTATTTATCTCTTTGAAGAAGCGATCCAGCTCGACCAGCCGCTGACTGTGACTTTTCAAACTCAGGCGAACAGCGGATGGGAGCAGACGCTCCAGGCAATCGAGCGGGAGCGGGCGCTAGTACGCGCAAGAGCGTCCAGATCCGACCGGCAATAGCTAATTAACTAAAATACCGTGGCCATTCTACCGCTTAGAAAGATTCCACCGCGCTCTTGCGAAGGTCTCGCCAAGGAATGGGTGCAGGAGATCGGCGAGAAGCTCAACGATCCAAACGCCGACCGCGCACGCATTTGCAGAGAGGTCCTCTGCGACCTCACTTTCCCCGAATTTTCGGCATCGTGGGAAACGGCGTGTTCCGATCCGAAGCTTTCGCGCCCGACACGGCTGGCGCTCCTCGCGCTCGACCCGCGCAATGTCACCCTCGAGCCCGAATACTACGCGGAGTGCGACGCGACGATGCTTCAACAGATGGCATGAAGAATGCGACTCCTCGCGCTCCCGCCCGTCCGACTTGGATGGCAATTAATTCCTCTCCGCACTGCCTCGGTCTCATGCCCAGCGATTCCGGTAACACCACGTCGGTCTGGATGGAGACGGCCGACGTTCCATCCTTCCCTCCGCTCGCACGCGACGCAACGGCCGATGTGTGCATCATCGGCGCGGGCATCGCGGGGCTCACGACCGCGTATCTCTGCCTCAAGTCGGGCAAGTCCGTCGTGGTGCTCGACGATGGCCCGATCGGCGGCGGAGAGACTGGTCGCACGACGGCGCACCTGACCTGCGCGCTCGACGACTTCTATCACGAGATCGAGACGATGCACGGCGCGGAGGGCGCGCGCATCGCCGCCGAGAGTCACGCCAGCGCGATTGATCGCGTCGAGTCCATCGTCACCACGGAGCACATCGACTGTGACTTCACGCGGGTGGACGGCTACTACTTCTTGGGCGGGGACGACACGGCGGATGTCCTCGACGACGAGCTGGCTGCATCCCGTCGCGCAGGCATTGCCGACGCGATGCGCGTCGAACGAATTCCGGGCGTGCCCTTCAATTCGGGGCCGGCGCTCAAGTTCCCTCGTCAGGCGCAGTTCCATATTCTGAAATATCTGGCGGGGCTCGCGCGCGCGATCGAGCGCGATGGCGGCCGCATTTGTTGCGGCTCCCACGTGTCCGAGGTGAAGGCGGGGAAACCCGGGCGCGTCGGAACCGACGCCGGCCAGACGGTGGAGGCCGAGCATCTCGTGGTGTGCACGAACTCACCGATCAACGATTGGGTGGCGGTTCACAACAAGCAGGCGTCATATCGCACCTACGCGATTGGCGCTCGGGTGCCGGCGGGGAGCATTCAACCGGGCCTCTACTGGGACACGCTCGAACCGTATCACTACGTCCGCCTGTTGAACGCCAATGCGAGCCCGGCCGAGGATGGCTCCGACGTCCTGATCGTCGGGGGCGAGGACCACAAGACTGGTCAGGAGGACGACGCCGACGAACGATTCCGACGCCTCGAGACGTGGACGCGCGAGCGGTTCCCGATGGTGCAGACCGTGGACTACCGCTGGTCTGGCCAGGTGATCGAGCCAGTGGATTACATGGCGTACATCGGCCGCAATCCCGGGAACGATCCAAACATCTACATCGCCACGGGTGATTCGGGAAACGGCATGACCCATGGGACCATCGCGGGGATGCTCATCACGGATCTGGTGATGGGCCGCGAGAATCCATGGGAGAAGCTGTACGATCCGTCACGCATCTCACTGCGGGCCGCGTTCACCTATGCGAAGGAGAACCTCAACTTCGTCGCGCAGTATCGCGACTACGTGACGCCGGGGGAGGTCACGTCGCCGGATCAGATCGCGCCCGGCGAGGGTGCGCTGATTCGCAACGGCGCGAAAAAGATCGCGTGCTACAAGGACGAGCAGGGCGAGCTTCACCGTCGCTCGGCTGTGTGTCCGCACCTGTTCTGCATCGTGGACTGGAATCACGCCGAGAAATCGTGGGATTGTCCATGTCACGGCTCCCGGTTCGACCGGTATGGCAAGGTGGTGAACGGACCGGCGACATCAGATCTGAAGCCGCTCGAGGAGTAGCTTGGCAGCGACAGCTGACACCAATATCGTTACACGTCGCGCTGGTGCTCCCGAGATCCCCACTCTTCTTCCACGGCATCGACTATTTATCTCTTTGAAGAAGCGATCCAGCTCGACCAGCCGCTGACTGTGACTTTTCAAACTCAGGCGAACAGCGGATGGGAGCAGACGCTCCAGGCAATCGAGCGGGAGCGGGCGCTAGTACGCGCAAGAGCGTCCAGATCCGACCGGCAATAGCTAATTAACTAAAATACCGTGGCCATTCTACCGCTTAGAAAGATTCCACCGCGCTCTTGCGAAGGTCTCGCCAAGGAATGGGTGCAGGAGATCGGCGAGAAGCTCAACGATCCAAACGCCGACCGCGCACGCATTTGCAGAGAGGTCCTCTGCGACCTCACTTTCCCCGAATTTTCGGCGTCGTGGGAAACGGCGTGTTCCGATCCGAAGCTTTCGCGCCCGACACGGCTGGCGCTCCTCGCGCTCGACCCGCGCAATGTCACCCTCGAGCCCGAATACTACGCGGAGTGCGACGACCAGCGCTTCCAGCGTGTGAAGCCGCTCCTTTGGCTCTGGTACTCATTCGACCGCACTGTCGTGGGCGGACAAAACGTCGAGCTGGGCGTGAGCCTGAGACGAGTGTTGGCGCAGCACATCTTCAAGCGCTGCGGCGAGAATTTCAAAGCATTCCACAACGTCGAGTTCTCTTTTGGCTACAACATGGAAGTGGGCGACAACGTGGTAGTTCATCGCAACGTGTTACTCGACGATCGCGGCGGGATCATCATGGGCAACGGCGTTTCCGTCAGCGACTACGCCAACATTTACAGCCACACGCACAGCATCGTCGATCAGAAGGATGTGACAGATGCGGTGACGCGTCTCGACGATGGAGTACGCATCACCTATCACGCCACGGTCCTCGCCGGGGTACATGTCGCGGAGGAAGGAATGGTCGGTGCGATGGCGGTCGCGACCAAGGACGTTAGGCCGTACCACGTATACGTCGGGATTCCCGCGAAGAGCGTAAGGGTGAAGCCGAATGCACCGGTGATGGAAGACAATTTGACGACTGTCAAACGGCGCTGAGTAAACTGCGAGCGCGCTAACCGGGCGGGAGCGCGTGCGCATAAACCCGCTGCCAACGGGGGAAAACCGAACCGACGATTGCGCCTGGGATTGCGCCGATGACTCCGAGCAAAAAAGCCCCCCATATTGCACCCTTTGGTCCCGATCCGGGTTTCCCGTTGCTGTCGCGGTCGGTTGCTAAAGATGCGCCCGCGAATGCGCCGAGGACTGCCGAAGGAACCCCAGTGATGGCCGCTCCGACAAGACCGTACGATCCCTTTTTCACCCAGAGCGTATCGATGTCTGCGGGCGCGAAACTCCGCTTCCGGCCGTGGACGGTCGCAACGATGGTGTCGCCCTTGATGCTTGGCTCGCTGGCGCTAATCCGGATACCGTGTGACGTGAGTCGAATTCTGTCTTGTAGCGGAAGCCGCTTGAGAACTTCAAGAGCGGAGCCAGCGGATTGCGTTTGACCGGCCGCTCGGCGCGGCATCGTTGCGACCGAGATCAAGGCAAGCGCGCCGGCGCCAAACACCGCCCGGCCCCTTATAGCATTCCGCATATTCTTCCCTCAAACGGTGGGTCGTTGGTTCGATGAGTACATAACAATGTATCGCCGTCCTAAATGTGCCGTGCTCACGGGGAAGCGCGCCATTTAATAAACGTCACCTGACGCGCAACACATCCTCGACCGATCCGCCGCTGCCGCTCTTGAATAGATGAGCGATGTCTCTCAGCGCGTCGGCTGCGCGAGGCCAGGTGAACTTCGCGGGAGCAGCATCCAAGGAAAGCCATTCGTATTCCTGATGCTCGTTCGATAGACGTACTTCAGTGGTAGTCACGAAGCCGGCGAACACGATCGAGAGCTGCACTGTGTTGCTCGCGTGCAGAAAGAAGGGCTGGACGTTCACGTTATACAAACGCTCGACCGTTAGCCCGGTTTCCTCCCCGACTTCACGCAGCGCCGCATCGGGCGGTGATTCGCCTCTGTTGATTTTTCCGAACACCGTTTCCCAGCTGCCGGGACGAATCGTGTTCGGCGCCCGTTTGAGACAGAGCACGCGCCAATCAGGCGCCGAGCCGTGGATTAGATAGACCTCCACAACGCCGGCTACAATCTTCGTATCGTCGGAATTACTTTCGGTGCTCATCCGATTCCTTTTCTCTTCACCGATTCTTTCCAGAGTCGGATTCGAGGGCTTTTGATGGGGTTTTTCACGCGCGCCCTCTGGCTCAAGTACACGCATTAGCTCCTCTGCGCTCGTGACACCCGCAAGCAAATGAGAGACTGCACAACCCCAAAGTGAGCGAGTGCCGGCGGCGCGCGCCACCTTCGCGAGCTGATCGGGAGACCGCACAGTCGCAATCGCCCGCTCGACTTCAGGCGTCGTGATAAGTACCTCTGTCACGGCCAATCGCCCGCGATACCCCGTCACGCCGCAATCCGGGCAGCCCATCGGTACATAAATCATAGAGGCTTCCGGGACCGTCCCGAGAAGGCGGCTCGGCACGCCCGCGTTGGCGACAGCCTTGCACGACGGACATAATCTGCGAATGAGGCGTTGCGCCACGACACCTTTGAGCGCGCCGGCGAGCTTCGCACAATCGACGCCGAGATCGGTGAGGCGTACGATGGAGCTGCACGCGTCGTTCGTATGAAGCGTGGCGAAAACGAGATGCCCGGTTAGCGATGCCTGAAGAGCGATGGCCGCGGTCTCGCGATCGCGAATCTCTCCGATCAATACGACATCGGGATCCTGCCGAAGCACCGAGCGCAAAGCGGACGCGAAGGTGAGCCCTGCTTTCTCGTGGATTTGTACTTGAACGATTCCAGGAATCCGATACTCCACCGGATCCTCGACGGTGATGATGTTGAGTCCGCGCGGAAGGAGAACGCGCAGCGCCGCATAAAGCGTCGTCGTTTTTCCGGAGCCTGTGGGACCGGTGACGAGAACCAATCCCTCACGCACGTCCAGCAGCTGCTGCATGCGCGGGCCGTCAACGGGATCGAGCCCGAGCGATTCCACCGACTTCACCGCGGACTTCGGATCTAGAATGCGGATGACGACTTTCTCCCCATTCGATGCGGGAAGAGTGGAGACTCGTAAATCGATGAGGCCGCCATTGATCGCAACGCGCGCTCTTCCTCCCTGCGGACGCAGGCGATCGGCGATGTCCATTCCCGACATAATTTTGATGCGCGAGATGAGCGGGCCTTCAACTGCCTTCGGAAGCTTCATCACTTCCTTGAGCACGCCATCGATCCGGTAGCGGGTAGACACGCCACTCTCGTTGCTTTCGAGATGGATGTCGCTCGCGCCCGCCGAAATCCCCTCGGCGACGATGTGATCGACAAGTCGGATAATCGGCCTTTCAACTTCTGCGTTTATCCGAAAATCCGTCGGCGCTTCCGGCGATTCCGCGACCCTCTGGATCTCTCCGGGTGTCGCAGTCGGAAGCATTCGCTTTACCCGGTCGACAGGGGCGTAAACTTCCTCCAGGCGTTCGGCGATGCGCATCGGTGAAGCAAGCGACATCTTCACCGCTCTCCCCGACGCGAAGGCAAGCGTCCGCTCGCAGTCGAGATCGAAAGGGTTCGCGGTCGCGATCTCGAGTGTCGAGTCCGAAAGGGAAAGCGGCAACACGCGGAAGCGCCGAGCGAGGCGCTCCGGCACATGGTCTTTCGCCTGCGACGTAACAACGAGACCATGCGCGACACGCAGCCGCGTGCGGCGCGATACCGCGGCCAGCAACTGATCGTCGCTCAAGTCTGCGCCGGCGACCGCTGCTTCCCAATAACTCGACGTGACGCGAGTTTCGAGCGCGGCGAACTTCGTCTCGGGCAACATTTCCCGAAGAATGGGAGCAAGCCACGGGTCGCTAACGACCGGGGATTTCGCGGCGACGATCATGGCTCAACCTGGAACCGCTGCCGCTGAAGCGCGTCCTCATTACATCGCGCGCCTCCTCGCTTCGCCGCTAGAGAACGCTCCAGAAATCGCGGCCGGCGTCGATGGAAAACGTCCATCTCCCGTTGCGTAGCCCGCGCGCGACATCCAACCGAAGGATGTTGAAGAACGAAAGCACGCCCACACCCACCGACGGATACCAGTTATCGTCGTTACGGCCAACTGATCCGCGGTTCGACGTCCAAATTCCATTCACAAAGGGAGCGATTGTGATCTCGCCGGGAACTCGGCCGTAACGTCCGAGAGGTATCGACACGAAAGGCGCTGGGAATCGCCATTCGGCTCGCTGGCTTACCCCGGCTCTCGCGACGAATTGATGAAAATCGTAACCAGGGCCGGTGACCGGCCCGCCGAGATATACCAGATGCTGCGGAGGCACCAACCCTCCGCTTACGGCAGCAGCAAGCGTGTGGAGCACCAGCCGAGAGCTTCCGAACGGACGCTCGAGATTCAAAGTGAACGATGGGCGAAAAAGCTTCGGATGGATGTTACCGCAGAAGGGATGAGGCACGGCCGGACCGACCTCCGATTCAAATGCGATTCCCGAGAGCGTGAGCTTCGATGATGCCTCGAACCCGAAACCCGTCAGCGACGTCGGACGCGTCCAGCTCAGAGTAAGCCGCTGCTCGCGCACCGGCTCCACCGCGATCGTCGGCTCGAACACCCCGGTAACGGGGTGGGCGTGGACGGTTAACGGACGGTGACGCTCGAATGCAGCCTCGAGCCCAAGCCAATTTCCGCGGAATGCAATCGTCGATGTGACGCCTGCGCGACGCACATCGTAAGGATCCGTGTAATCGCTTCCGAACTCCTGTGCCGCGATCGAGTTTCGCATTCCCGAAGTTTCGGGCTCGTCTGACACATCCACATAATCACGTTCTCCGAAGAGAGCAGCGGACGCTCCACTCCCACCACGAAGTCCAATCGATGCGCGCCCCTTCAATTCACGATCGCTGAATCCGTAACGGGCTTTCCCGGCGATGATGGCACCGCCGCCGACTCTGCGATCGAGCCCGCCCCCCAGGGCGAGCCCCTCGACACGGTTGAAGCGCACGATGTCGGAGGCAGTCGAGGCCGAGAGCATAAGTCGGCGCGGTCGCGCAAGAGATTGGGCGCGGACTAAAGCACGCGCCTCCTCCTGAACTTTCCTGACGTCTTCGTCCGTGACCGCCCGTACGTCCGGCGGGAGCGAATCGAGAATCGCGCCGTCGAACTTATGCGCGGCTCGCTCGGCGGGGAGCGCGAGCACGATTTCCGGGCCAGTGAAGTAGCTCACGGGAATGCCGGTGTTCACCTGGTAGCAGCAGACTTCCCAGCGGCCGCGAATGATGCCGCGTGCCGGGTAGTCCATCCACGACGCGGTACGGCGGATCTCGATCTCCTGGCGGCGCGGAAGCCAGAAACGCCCTTCGATCAACCCGTTCTCGAGGACGACGGTGACGTCGTCCAGTGTCTTGTCTTTGAGCGCGGCACGTGTGAATCCGAGAGCCATGCGCACCACTTCCCCGCCGTCGCGATTTATGTAAAGCGCTCCAACGGCGCGCGGCAGTTTTTCGTTCTTCGGGCGCACGCGCACTTCATACACGTGCAGTGTATTCGCGCCTAGGCGAATCTCGAGAGAGTCGCGGATGGCAAAGTCGTACTCAGCGAGCCCCGACGTTGAAAGCGGATGAGGCACGTCACGGACTTCGTCGCCGTCGCCAAGGCGTATAATGCTCGGGAAATTGTTCTGAATGATGCCGAGGTGATCCCGATGGTATTGGATATCAGTGGGCAGGAGGAGGGTGTCGCGCTGGCCCATTATCCGCTGCTTGCTGAGGTCGGGAGCGCGCCAATAAATCTCCAAACCAAGCTCATCCGCCCTCACAATCTTTGGCGGCTGGGTGAATCCCTCGCCAAATTGAGCGAGGAATGTCAAATACCCGTGAGCCGTCGCCCTGTAATCTGCGAGAGCGGTATCCGCGAGCTGTGAGGCGCGGCGCGTCGTCGCCCGCTCGACAAGCTCGCGCGAGCGCGCGTCATTCCACGTTTGCTGCGCGCCCGCGGCGACAGCTAGAAACATCATCGTGGCAGCGAACAGTGGAGCGAGAGGACGGCGCATTCCTGAAAGTTAAACCGGCGCTCCGCCCGAGGGCGGCGTGAGCTTCGAAGAATTCCGCGACCGCGCGCGGCCGGGGAGCGTCGTACCGGTGTGGCGCGACAGTCTTCTGGACACGGACACACCAGTGTCCGCCTTCGCCAAAATTCGGCGCGGGAAATTTGCCTTCCTTCTGGAGTCGGCCCCAGCCGGCGGCGAGACCTGGGCGCGTTATACCTTCCTCGGCACCGAACCACGAGCCGCGTGGAGGCTCTCGAAGGGTGTCGTCGAGGATTGGACGAAGGACGAGGGCTGGCATAACGAGCGCACCACCGCAGATCCGCTCGCCGACCTCGAGCGGAAAATCCTCCAGCCGGACGCCGCGGCCTACCCTGAAATCGGTGATTTCTGGACGGGCGCGGTCGGATTTTTTGGATACGATATCGTGCGCTTGATCGAAAGGCTTCCGGGAACCGGCAAGCCGGGTCCCAACGTTCCCGATGCGCTTTTTATCTTCACTCGCTCGCTGATCATTCTCGACAACCTCAGGGCATCGGCCCGTCTCGTCATATCGGTAGTCATCCCGGACAAAGTTGATGACGACGCGCTCCGCGGCATGTACGACACGGCTCAGGAGGAGCTGGACGAGCTTTCCGCGCGCCTCGCTGCGCCTTCTCCGCTGAAGCCGCTACAGTCAGGTCTCAGTGCGCCCGCCGTCACTGGCAAGTCGACCTACGCGAAGGACGATTTCATGCGCGACGTCGAGCGCATTCGGGAGTACATTCGTGCCGGTGATTGCTTCCAAGCACTCCTCGCCCGACGCATCGACGTCGAGCACGACTTCGACTCGGCGTCGCTCTATCGCACGCTGCGTGCGAT
>JACDDT010000148.1 GCA_013816855.1 Gemmatimonadaceae bacterium | reverse complement strand
ACTCCCCGTGCTGCCCGTCGCCAGGCGGCGTGCCGCCCGAACTCCAGCAGCCGGGTCTTGTCGGGGTGCAGCTCCAACCCGAACTTCGCGAACCGCTCACGAAGATCGATAAGGAACTGCCGCGCATCGTTCTCATACTCGAACCCCGCGACGAAGTCGTCAGCGAACCGCACGATGATCACATCCCCGTGCGCATGCCGACTTCTCCACCACGCAACCCACAAGTCGAAGACGTAGTGCAGGTACACGTTAGCCAGCAACGGCGACGCCGATGCCCCCTGCGGTGCCCCTTCCACGGTCTGCGACCATTCCCCGTTCTCGATGACCCCTGCGCTCAACCATTTACCGACCAGGCGCAGGACCCGTTGGTCCGCGATCCGGTGCTCAAGAAACTTCATCAGCCAGCGATGGTCAAGGCTGGTGAAGAACTCGCGGATATCCGCGTCGAGCACCCAGTTCACATTCTTCTGTTCGATCCCGACCGCGAGCGCATCCAACGCGTGATGCGGGCCGCGTCCCGGCCGGAACCCGTAGGAGAAACCCAGGAAGTCCACCTCATATATGGCGTTGAGCACCTCGACGACGGCCCGCTGAACGATCTTGTCCTCCAGCGAGGCGATGCCGAGCGGTCGTTGCCGCCCGTCCGCCTTCGGGATGTACGCCCGCCGTGATGGTCTTGCCCGGTAGCGTCCTGTGTGCAGCCGTGTGTGCAGGTCCTGGAGGTTCGCCCCCAGGTTCTGCCCGTAGGCCTCCCACGTCACCCCGTCCACCCCCGGAGCAGCCTTCGGACTGATCTCCCAATAGGCCGCCCGCAGACGTGCCCGGTCAACGTGATGCAGCAACGCCGTGAACCGCGCTTCCTTGTCCTGTCGTGCTACTTGACGCACACGATCCAGCGCATGTGACGCGTTTGACCCGGCTCTGTGTCCGGGACGCGGTTTGCTGGCCGTGTTCCCCTTGGCCAGCCCCCTTTCCTCCACCACCTCCGCGACCGAAGTCTTGTTCGGCGGCTTCGCAGGTACTACGGGGCTGTCAGACTTCCCACGCTCGTTCATCTCAGGCTTACCGCCTCAGCGTTCCCTGAGCGGCCCGCCCGGCCATCCACCGGACGGGCGATCGTGGGATCTCCCGGTTCTCGCGCATGGAGATTCCGTACATGCACAGGTTCTCCGACCGCGCGGGGTCCCCTGGCGGCTCGCGCATAGCGCCGCCAGCGATGTTGCCTTCCGGCCTGTTTAACGGCGTCGGCACCCCGAACTCCTTGATTTCGCGGCTCAATAGCCCAGCCTGCACGTACCCCTGTCAACGCTTCGCCGACGCCCTCACGAACGCCAGCGCATGACTCGGGGCCATCGTGGGTCGCTACTCCTTCGATGTAGAGCTCTCTCATCTCCTTCTCCATGCCGGTTTATCCCGGCGCTCTAAACATTCACGTCCCGGAGGGCATGGCGAAGCGACCGTGGGTGGCGTCGGCGTGGTGATGTGAGTTGCGGTTTCGGGTGGTCAGGTGGGCGCCACGAGTGGTGGTGTCCAGGGGTTGCCGGTGATGGCCTGGCGCAGTGCGGTGATGACGTCGGCACCGTGTTTGCGGGCGGTGTCGATGTAGCTGCGGATGTCCAGTCGATCTTGGGTGGTGTCTTCGCTGGTGAGCCGCCCGGAGATCTTCTGTTGTGTCTTGGTGGGCCGCAGGTCGCGCTCGCTGATGTTGTTCGTGGGCCAGATCCGGGTGTCAAAGCAGAAGCCGAGGACGTTGTCTTCGCGGTCACGGCAGAACTCCAGCAGGTCCCGTCCGGGATGCTGTGCGGTGTGGTGCCGCGGCCCAGGCACGCGTGGCACCTGCGCCATGCCGACCCGGATGGCGTGTCGGAACTCGCGCAGCAGTGGGTCGCGGACATCGGCGGGGATCTCGGCCAGGTCGTTGTCGCGGGCGGTATGCCAGGCGCGGATCAGGCCGCGCAGCGCGCGCTGCGTTTGGGGCGGCCAGTGGTGGTCGGGGTAGGACTCTTCGGCGTCGGCGAAGTCGCGCAACAGATGAGAGTTGCAGGCTTGATGTCCGGCGAGGTGCTCCCAGCGGGGGTGGAAGTAGTTGCGGTAGCGGTCGTGCACGGCCACACCCGCGAATTTGGGCAGGATGCCGAACTCGGCGAAGGAGTCCAGGTCCCGGCCACCAAGGTGGTAGGCGGTGGCGTTCTCGGTCGAGGCCGACAGCACGTACTTGTTCTGTCCGGCCGGGCCGCACCGCAGTGTGGTCTCGTCGAAGCCGACGACATGCGCCGTGGTGATCAACGCCTTGATCAGCGCGACGACCTCGCGCACCGCGCCCGCGCACCTGGCTAACATGCCGTGCACGAAGCCGTCTGAGGGTCCCTCCCCGCCGCACAAATCGGCGATCAACTGGACACAGCGGTGCACCGGCACGTGCTGGTAGATCAGCAGATACACCGCCAGGGTCTTGACGCCTGGCCCGTAACTACACGGCGCGACCGACACCTCGGGCGGCAACGAGCCGACATGTTCAACGCCGCATCCACAGCGGACCCGGTACACGTCGTGCTGGCTGACCTTGATGCGGACCTC
>JACDDT010000147.1 GCA_013816855.1 Gemmatimonadaceae bacterium | reverse complement strand
GCATAGACGACGGTGGCGTCGAGCTGGGTTTCGTTCGCCTCGAGCTCGATGAAGAGATCGAGCACTTCGTCGTGAACGCGAAGCGGATCGGCGCCAGGACGATCGATCTTGTTGATGACGACGATGGGAGTGCGATGGAGCGCGAGCGCCTTTCTTAGAACGAATCGCGTCTGCGGCATCGGACCGTCGAAGGCGTCGACGACGAGTAGCACGCCGTCAACCATTCTCAAAATGCGCTCGACTTCGCCGCCGAAATCCGCGTGGCCCGGCGTGTCGACGACGTTGATCTTCGTCCCCTTCCAGCGGATCGATGTGTTCTTGGCAAGGATGGTGATTCCGCGCTCGCGCTCGAGCGGATTCGAATCCATTACCCGCTCTTCGACGACCTGATTCTCGCGGAATGCGCCGGCCTGCCGGAGCATCTTGTCAACGAGGGTGGTCTTGCCGTGATCGACGTGCGCTATAATCGCGATATTGCGGACTTCCATAGCCTCTCAAGTTATCAGCCTCGAGCCCCGAGTTGTACTGCGCGGGGGCTCTGGCGGGGCGTTCGTTGCGCTCGCTTGCTCGACCTGCGCCTGCGGCGCCGCGCTGCCGGGCGTGGCCGGCGCGCGCCGGTCGAGATGCTCGCTCCACGAACGGCCCCGGCCTCGCCCCGCGGCGGACTCTCGGAGGGATGGAACTTGAAGGCGAGGAAGATCCTTGGCGCGGGGGGAACGACTACTACGGCTGACAGGCAACGGGCAACGTTCGTTGCGGGGAACGCGGAACGTGTTCAGTTGCAGTCAGCGGGCAGCGGTCAGCTATGCGTGCAGCCCTCTCTCATGCTCCAGCATCTCCGTCTTCTCGAGCTGAATCGTCACGTGCTCGATCCCGAACAGCTTCATCGCCGAGTGAATGTGCTCGAGCACGTGCTGGTGCCGTGACGCCTCGCGCACGATCGCGTGCGCGCTCATCGCCACCAGCGTCGGCGCGACCGCCCACACGTGCAGGTCGTGAACGGATTCGATTCCCGGAATGGCTTCGAGCTGCGCACGCACCGCGTGAAGCGGGATGTGCGCCGGTGTCGACTCGAGCAGGATATCCACCGACTCACGCACAAGGCGCCACGCGCCCGCGGTGATGATGAGTGTCGTAAGTATGGACGCGATCGGATCCGCCGCGAGAAAGCCGGTGAAGCGGATGAGGAGCGCCGCGACGAGCGTGCCGACAATCGCGAGCAGGTCACCGAGCACGTGCAGGTATGCCCCGCGTGAATTCAGGCTCGCATCAGATGAAGAGTGGAGCATCCGCGCGGCGATGAGGTTCACGATCAAACCGATGACGGACACCCCGACCATCATCCCGCCC
This sequence comes from Gemmatimonadaceae bacterium, assembly GCA_013816855.1. GTDB lineage: Bacteria > Gemmatimonadota > Gemmatimonadetes > Gemmatimonadales > Gemmatimonadaceae > UBA4720. The sequence goes on along the minus strand of JACDDT010000147.1, from coordinate 1,235 downwards.
TGAACCGGCTCAGGCGAACGGAATCGCGCCACTGCCTCCCATACGATCCACACCGATATGAGAAGGAGCGTTGTGCCGTTGATCAGAGCCGCGAGAATTTCCCAGCGCAGGTATCCATAAGTCTTCCTCGGCGTCTCCGGCTGCCGGCTGAACCACGCGACGAATAGCGCGAGGGCGAGAGCTGCCACGTCGGTAAGGAGATGACCGGCGTCCGCGAGGAGCGCGATGGAATTGGAGAGAACGCCCCCGATGACTTCGACGATGAGCAGCACAGCGATAAGGGCGAGCGCGGCGCGGAGGCCTTTGACGGACGCGGCAGCGTGATCGCACCCCGAATGCTGGTGTGCGCCCGCCAAATCGTTGTACCTTGTATCCGTGCTCGGTCGGCTGTTAGGCATTGCAGTACTAGTGCTCCTCAACGCGTTCTTCGTCGGCGCCGAGTTCGCACTCGTCCGTTCGAGGCGAACCCGCCTCGAAGCGATGACGAGAAGCGGCGACCGGCTGGCGCGGTTCGCTTTGCGCGCCTCCTCAAATATCTCCCGCGTGCTCTCGGCGAGCCAGCTTGGCGTTACTCTCGCCAGTCTCGGACTCGGATGGGTAGCGGAAGCAACGCTCGGCGAAGTCTTCAGCAACGTCTTCGCGAACTTGCCGCTCGCGATCGACGTGCCGCTCCGCCTCACGCTCGGCGCCGGCGTCGCTCTCGTCGTCGTCACCTATCTGCACGTCGTCTTCGGCGAGCTCACGCCGAAAGCGGCCGCGCTCAATCATCCTGAAGCAATCGCCCGCTGGCTCGCGCCTCCTCTCCTTTTCTTCGCGTGGCTGACGACGCCTTTCACCTGGATTCTCAACCGGTCGTCGGGGGTCGTGCTCGCCATGTTTGGCGAGAGGCCGGCCGGCACCGAGGAAAGCGTGCATTCACCCGAGGAGCTGCGTCTTCTCGTGGAGCAGTCCGAGGAACAAGGCCAGCTCCAGACGCACGACGCGGAGATGATCCAGGGAATCTTCGAGTTCGGCGAGAAGAATGCGCGCGACGTGATGACACCGCGCACGGAGCTTGTCGCACTTCCCGTGGATGCAACGCTGGATGAAACGCTTGCCGTCGTCGAGGAGAGCGGAATCTCGCGCTACCCCGTGTACGAAGACACCATCGACGAGATCATCGGCGTTGTGCTCGCCAAGGATATGCTGCGCGTCGTCGCGACGCGCGACGAGCGGCCGTTTTCGCTGCGCGACAT
>JACDDT010000146.1 GCA_013816855.1 Gemmatimonadaceae bacterium | reverse complement strand
CCTTAAGAACCCCGACAAGTACAGCCCATATTCAGCGTTGGCGGATACCTCGCTGTCAGTGCGCGGCGGTATCTGGTCGCTGCTGCGTTATTCCGCGGATCAGCGCGGGATTCCCGAAAAGTCAACGTGGTACGACCTGGTGAACCCCAAAACCGACGTTTCTGGCATTGCGAACCTAAAAGCCGTGTTCGGCTCGAATTTCATCACGACAACGATGCGCAACTGGACCGCCGCGAATTACATGGATGACGCCGGCGTGCCGAACACCCCTGCGGCGTTCACGCATCCGAGCTGGAACACGCGTTCGGTCGAGACGTTCGTGAACGGAACTGGCGGTAACCCCGGCACGACCTTTCCGCTCAAGACTACGCCGCTGCTTACCGCGCCCGTTACCGCAACTCTCGCCGACGGGGGCGCTGCGTACCTGCGCTTCGCGGTCGATGCGGGGAAAGTTGGCGGCGCGACCGTCAAGGGCCCAGCCGCTCTTCCGTCCACATTCAGCATTATTGTAATCCGAACTAAATGAAGCCTCATCGAGCGCTGGGGACCGTAGCGCTCGTCTTCGTGATGTTCTTCAACGTCTCCGGTGGTGCGTTCACTACGGAGACGTTGATCGTTAGCGTCGGTCCGGGGCTCGGGTTGCTGCTGCTGATCCTCGTCCCGCTTTTCTGGTCGCTCCCCGAAACGCTCATTATCGGCGAGCTCGCCAGCTCTCTCCCGGAGGAGGGCGGATACTACAAATGGGTTGACCGCGCTTTCGGAAAGTTCTGGGCATTTCAAAATGGCTGGTGCACGTGGATGTATTCGCTGGTGGACATGGCGATCTATCCCGTGCTGTTCAACCAGTACCTCTCGTTCTTCGCGCCCGCGCTCTCCACCGGGATTCGGTGGCTCGTCTCTCTCGCCGTAATCTGGGGCGCGACAGCCATCAACCTTCGCGGAGCCTCACGCGTTGGCCTCTCGTCGATCATCGCCGGTGCATTCGTCCTCGGCGTGTTCGCAATGCTTTCGATCGCGGCGGTGCCGCACATTAATCACCTACCGTGGCGGCCATTCAGCGTACCGGGACAGACGACGCTCGGCGGCATTGGTGTCGGGATGTCAATTGCGCTCTGGAACTACATCGGCTGGGATAATCCTTCCACCGTCGAAGGCGAGGTAATCGACGCATCGCGCAGCTATCCGCGCGCGCTTGCGATCACTCTCCCACTAGTCTGCCTCGGCTATCTCGTGCCTTTGATGGCGACCGCCGGTGCAAGCGATTGGACGAAATGGAAGGAAGGAGGTTGGCCGGACATCGCGAGAATGTCGGCGGGCGTGCTTGGCGAGCCGCTCGCGGTTCTCCTCGCCATCGCGGGAATGGTTAGCGCGCTCGCGCTATTCAACGCGCTCCTCATGTCGTACTCGCGAATTCCGCTGGTGATGGCGCAGGATGGATTCCTTCCAAAAGCTTTCGGCCAGACTGATGCGCGGGGAACTCCACGCAACGCGATTCTTTTTTCCGCGGTTTTCTACTCGATATTCGCGCTTGTCGCTTTCGGGCGGCTGGTCGTTGCCGACGTGCTGCTGTACGCGTTCGCTCTCTTCCTCGAGTTCGGCGCCCTGCTGATGCTGCGAAAAAAAGAGCCAGGACTTCGGGGCCCGTTCAGAATTCCAGCCGGGTTCAAAACCGTGTGTGTGCTCGCCGCTATTCCACTTTTCATACTGGTCGCGGTCGTTGCGCTCGAATTGCGCGACGGCGAATACGGTTTTCCCGCCGTGCTGGCCGCGATCGGAGCGGCGCTCGCAGGCCCTATTGCCTACTCGTTCTTGGTGAGACCCGGGTCGGCAGCTTGAGATGATTCGTGATCACCACGGCGCGGTGCGCGGCGGCGGTCGGCGCCGCGCCGATCCGTCGTGCTTCTCGACCTTAGCCACCGCCACGTTAAAAACCCCGCAATCGCCAGAATTATCCAATAGAACGGAATGAGCAGCTCGTGAAAGGCCGGCGCGGACGCCTCAAAAAAATGGAGCAGCGCGAGTGAGGCGACGGCTATGACCCAGACGAGGACGATATGGCGGACGCTGCGGCCGTAAATCGCTGGCAATGTTGGAGGGTTCGAGTGATCGGGAACTTATTCAGGCAACCCGACGGACAGATATAAGACGTTCAGTTGTAACCTGTAAGCCACAAATTTCGTAGTCAATGCAGTACCCATATCATACGGAGAAGAAACGTGAAGCGTTCATTGTACCTTGCCGTACTTCTCATCGCGGCGCTTGCACCCGCAGCAGCACGGGCGCAAGCGCTCGACGCGGGAGTGCAGCTGTTCAAAGCAAAGAAGTACGCGGAGGCAATGACGTACTTCTCTCAATACGCCGAGAAGAACCCCGAGGCCGCCTATTACATGGGACGCATCGCGGGAGCGCAGAATCAGGACAGCGCCGTCGAGTGGTTCGAGAAGGCGATGAAGATGAATCCGAACAGCTCTGTCTATATGGATTGGTACGGACGCGGACTCGCTGACCAGGCCAGCCGTGCGAGCAAATTCAAGCTTCCATTCCTCGCACCGAAGATAAAGGGTGCTTTCGAGAAGGCGGTTGCGCTCGACCCGAATAACATCGA
>JACDDT010000063.1 GCA_013816855.1 Gemmatimonadaceae bacterium | reverse complement strand
GCGAAGAGTGTCGCGTAGCCGCGCGCCGTTGCGAGCTTCTCAGTCGCGATCACCAGCTCGCGCCCAACGCCCTTCCCTTGCCAATCCTTGTGCACCGCCAGCGATCTCAGCTCAGCCAAGCTCGGCGCGTATTCATCGAGATGTACGCAGCCAACTATTTCCTGGAGGGAAACGGCGACGATGAACTCGTGCGCGTAATCCGTGATGAACTCGAGACTGCGCGCCAGCAGCGTACCGCTGCCGACGTGATGGTCGATGAGCTCCTTGATCGCCCACGCATCCGTGTCCTTCGCACGGCGCGTGTATGGCCGGAGATCTTCATTGCGGCGCTCCGCCGCAGTCGAGCTCGTCATTTGCTCCTTGCGCTGTCCGGCTCGCCGAACCGGTAAAGAATTTCCTTGTCGCCGCGCACCATTCCAAACTCCTCGCGCGCGATGCGCTCCTGCGTGGCGGAATCGGTATGCACCAGTTTCGAATAGCGTGCCAGTGAATCCACCAGCTTCTGGAGTGAATCGACGCTCGTTTTCAGAGTGCGCTTATGCGTATACTGGCGATAGAGGTCGGCGGTCGAATATTCCCCGCCCTGCAGCGCGAACGCGAGCGCTCCGACGACGATGAGACTCCACACGATCCGCTTCAGCATCTGCGCTGCTCTCTACAATCCGTAAATCGACCCACCGGGATACTCGGCGACGTCGCCGAGCTCTTCCTCGATTCTCAGAAGCTGATTGTATTTGGCGACACGATCGGTGCGGCTCGCTGAGCCGGTTTTGATTTGCCCGGCACCAGTCGCGACGGCGAGATCGGCGATGAATGTGTCTTCCGTTTCGCCCGAGCGGTGTGAAATCACGGACTGATACCCGTTCGCGCGCGCCATCTCGATCGCTTCGAGCGTTTCGGTGAGTGTGCCGATCTGATTCAGCTTGATGAGAATCGCGTTCGCGACGTCGCCTTCGATGCCGCGTGCGAGGCGCTCCGTGTTGGTGACGAAGAGATCGTCGCCGACGAGCTGAACGCGATCGCCGATGGCGGCGGTGAGCTTCGTCCATCCTTCCCAATCGTCCTCAGCCAATCCGTCTTCAATAGACACGATCGGATACTCGGCGATCCACTTCGAGTAGAGATCTACCATTCCAGCAGAATCGAGCGATTTCGCGCCGCTCTTCTTGAAGGTGTAAGTCCCCTTCTTGTACAGCTCCGAAGCCGCCGGGTCGAGCGCAATGGCGATCTCCTTGCCCGGCGCGTAACCGGCGGACTCGATTGCTTCGATGACCATCTTCAGCGCCTCTTCATCGTCCTTCAGGTCGGGCGCGAAACCACCTTCATCGCCGACACCCGTAGAGAGCTTTCTCTTCACGAGAACTTTCTTGAGCGCGTGAAAAACTTCCGCGCCCATCTGCAGCGCCTCCGCGAACGTTGTCGCACCCACGGGGACGACCATGTACTCCTGAAAATCGACCGTGTTCGTAGCGTGCGCGCCGCCGTTGAGAATGTTCATCATCGGCACGGGCATCGTGCGCGCCATCGGCCCGCCGAGGTAACGATAGAGCGGCTGGTTCAGCTCGGCGGCGGCAGCGCGCGCGGTAGCGAGAGAGACGGCGAGGATCGCATTCGCGCCAAGCTTTCCCTTGTTCGGAGTTCCGTCGAGATCTATCATCGCGCGGTCGATCGCCATCTGATCAGCAGCCGTCATCCCTGCCAGAGCGGGACTGATTCGCTCTTCGATGCTGCGCACCGCCCGCTCGACACCGCGTCCGAGATAACGATCGGCGTCACCGTCGCGAAGCTCGAGCGCCTCGTGCTCTCCCGTTGATGCTCCGCTCGGTACGGCCGCTCGCCCCATCACCCCTGAGTCGAGTGTGACGTCTGCTTCGACGGTCGGATTCCCGCGGCTGTCGAGGATCTCGCGTGCTCTTATTTCAATGATTGTCGGCATTCGTAGTTATTCAGTTGTCTCGTTCGATTCCGTTGTGCTTGCACTTTCGCCTTCCGACGATTTCGCGATACGAATTCGCGTCGGCAGCGAGTCGACTCCATACAGCTCGCGCATCGCCTCGGCCATCCGGTCGCGGACCGTCGCCATCAGCTCGTCCCGGTCCGAGTAGCCCAGTCCCGCGGTGGGAATCGGCTCGAGCAAATGTACATCCACGCGCCCGGACCGCACGATCAGCTCGTGCTTCCGAATGGTCTCCATCGTACCGTGCGTGACGATTGGGACAATTGGGACGCCGGCTGCGATGGCGAGCACGAACGGCCCTTTCTTGAACTGGCGGATAGAGTAATCCACGCCCCGCGTTCCCTCTGGGAAGACGACGACGGAAGTGCCCTTCTGAATCTGTGCGGCCGCAAATTTGTAGGATTCGAAAGCCGCCTTTCGATTGTCGCGCTGAAGCTCGACCATGCCGACGGATTTGATCGCCCAACCAAAGACGGGAACTTTAAAGAGCTCGGATTTGGCGACGAACTTTGGCCACGGCAGGAATGACGCGAGCGTCGGCACGTCGAACCAGCTCACGTGATTCGCGACGAATATCCTGGGCGAGCCGGCGCGCGCCCGTTCCAGGTTGTGGATATGAAGCTTCACTCCCGCGGTCGCGAGAATGAGCTTGGACCAGGTGCGCGGAACGAAATCGTAAATGCCGCCGGGCCGGTCGCGGTAATTCAGGAAGGCCGCTCCGATGGCGAGCACGCCGAGCACGATAGTGTAGACGACTGTGGTAATGACCACGACGATGGTGCGGAGGATGGCGATCATTTCCGCGAAAGATGGTCGAAGCCGGGGGGCGGAGTAAACGCTTTTCCGTCTTTTTTTACAGAGAGAGCGGCGGGTCCCGCGACGACGGAGCCGATGCGTGTGAGCGGGATGCCGAACCTCCGCTGAAATTCATCCAGGTTGAACGCACGCGCGGTGACGAGCAACTCGTAGTCTTCTCCGCCTTCGAACGCCTGCTCCGGCGACGTGCACGCGGCAAACGGGACGCATTCCAGATCGATGGACACCGATACCCCGCTCGACTCGGCCACATGTAGCGCGTCGCGCGACAACCCGTCGGAAATGTCGATAGCACTCGTCGCCCCGTTAGCGGCGAGCCAAATCGCTTCTTCGATCCTCGGCGAAGGGCGGACGAATCGCTCGCGGCATTCGGATTTGGGCGCGCGACCTGCCTCCCATGCAGCGACCGCCGCAGCCGCTCCGCCCAGATTTCCGGTGGCGAATACTGAGTCACCGGCCTTTGCCCCCGAGCGTGTGAGCGGATTTTCCGAAGAGCCGAGCACTGTCGTAGTGAGCGAGAGAGTTTCACCGGACGAGATGTTTCCGCCGACGATCGGGCAGCGCACAGCGCGCGCGGAGGCGCCGACGCCTTTTGCGATCGCATTAGCTTCGTCCCGCCACGATTCCGGGAGCACGAGAGCGAAGAGCAATCCGAGGGGGCGAGCGGCCATCGCCGCAAGATCACTGAGCGCGGCGGCCGTCGAGCGATATCCGATTTCCTCGGCTGAAATATGTTTGCGCCGGAAGTGAACGTCCTCGACCGAAGCGTCAGTGCTTACGACGAGCTTCTCACCAGGTGGGACGGTGAGAATCGCGGCGTCGTCGCCGATGCCTGATGCTGCGCTTCCCCATTGCTCGACGAAGGAGCGAATGAGATCCTGTTCGGCGCTCATGAGACCACGCGGTCCAAACGAGCGATGACCGGCGGAGCAAGCTCCATCTCGTTTTCGTTCCAGGCACGAGGAAGCGCGAAGAGCACGTCATCGAGAGAAATTCCGCGAACGTATCCGCATAGCTCCGCGGCCCGCCCGTGTACCCAAGCGGCAACGCACGCGCTCGTTTCCGCGCTTCCCGTCTGCGCGAGGAGTGCGCCCGCAATTCCCGACAAAAGGTCGCCGCTGCCCCCAGTGGCGAGCGCCGACGTTCCGCGCGCAACGCAATAGCGCTTCCCGGTCGCGGCAGTGATTACAGTAGGTGTTCCTTTGAGGAGAGCGGTAGCGCCGGTCTCAAGAACTGTTTCGCTCCCAATCTCGAACCTCCGCGCCACAATTTCTTCCGTCGGCACGTTGAGAAGTCTGCCGAGCTCAGCGGGGTGTGGCGTGATGAGTGCCTGGCGCCCGGAGAGAAGCCATTGAACGGCGCGAGTGTCTCCCGAGAAAACATTCAACGCGTCGGCGTCGAGAAGAATGGGCTTCTTGTTGTCGGCGAGAACGCGCTCGACCAGGGTACGAGTGGATGCGTTCTGTCCCATGCCCGGGCCAACGACGATTGCATCGGCCCACTCACCAATTTCCGCGCGGAGTTTTGCGTCGTCCGCCGTCCACGCCGAGATAAGAGCCGATGGAATCGCATTGGCGACGGCAGAGACGTTGGACTCGTGGACGACCATGCGGAGGAGGCCGATGCCACTGCGCAGCGCCGCGCGACCTGCGAGAATCGCCGCGCCCGGCATTCCCTCGCCCCCTGCTACGATCGCGAGCTTGCCGCGCTTGCCTTTGTTGTCGTCGAAGCGAACGGGAGGGATTCGCGCGCGAACCCACTCCTCGTCGATGAGCTCGTGGGTCGTGTCCTCCAACCTCGGCGCGTCGAGGCCGATTTCGATGACGACGATCTCGCCGCACACGTCGCGGGCGAGAAGGTGCCCGCGCTTGATCGTGCCGAAGCTGATGGTGAGATCGGCGATGACGGCATTCGTGTGCGCTCCGCTCGTAGCATCGAGACCGCTCGGGACATCGAGTGCGATTACGGCAGTTCCGTTCTCCCGCAGTGCGGCTATGCGCGCGACCGACGCGCCTATCGCACCTCGCGGCTCACCCTCCGATCCAGTGCCGAGGAGGGAGTCAACGACGATTCCAGGATTATCCCTCACGGATTCTTTTCCGAGCGCAGGCGTCGCGCTTTCCTTTTCCGCGAGAGCATCAGGAGTCTTGGGCGGCACTGCCTCTTCCACTGAAACTGCGACACCGGCATCCGCGAGTGCGCGCGCGACGACCCAGCCGTCACCGCCGTTATTGCCCGGCCCGGTGAATACAACCGCCCCGTTTGCGAGACGATCTGCGAATTTTTCGAGGATGACGATGGCGGCGCCGCGTCCCGCGCGCTGCATCAAATTTCGCGACGGAGTACCGGAGGCTATCGTCGCCCGATCGCGCTCAGCTGCCTGCGCCGCTGTGACGACGCGAACCGTCACAGCGAAATCCTACGCGCAGTTCGCGCAGTTCCAGGGATATTCTTTCTCGAACGCGCGATCGAAGTCGTAAACGGCGAGAAACTCCTCGCGCTTATCCTGCGGCTGACTCAGCAAAAAGCCGAGGTCCACGAGCGTGAAGACGATGTCACCGATGTCAGCGGTCGAGCAGACGCCCCAATGCTCGAGAACCAGCCGGGCCATCAAGCCATAACGATCGAGGGCGAGATCCCTGCATCCGCGCGCGAGCTCGGCGCCGTTGATGTGGCGGCGCGCGTCGAGGTTCGATTGACAATGCTCCAGAGCGGCGAGAACAAATAGATAAGCCTGCTCGTCGAACCTCGGCTCGCGTATTCTGATCCGGTCCATGATGCCCTCGCGAAAGGCAAGTCCGGACATTAGGCGGAGATCCTCTTCAGCGAAGGGTAAAGCGGAAACCGCTTCGCGAGGTCGCGAACTTCGTCGCGAACGGCGGCGGCGAGCTTCTCGTCTTCGGGAGCTTTCACGATTCGATCGATGAAGGCGGCGATCATCTCCATCTCGCGCTCCTTCATTCCGCGCGTCGTCACGGCGGGCGTACCGATGCGAATTCCACTGGTTACGAACGGCGACTGAGTCTCCTTCGGAACGGTGTTCTTGTTCACCGTGATGCCGGCGGCGTCGAGCGCCTTCTCCGCGACTTTGCCGGTGATGTTCTTGTTCCTGAGATCCACGAGCATGAGATGATTGTCGGTCCCGCCCGAGACAATATCGAAGCCCCGCTCCATCAGCGCGCTTGCAAGCGCGCGCGCGTTAGCGACGACCTGACCGCAGTACGTCTTGAATCCGGGATCGAGCGCTTCCTTGAACGATACCGCCTTCGCGGCGATGACGTGCTCGAGCGGCCCGCCCTGCGTCCCGGGAAACATCGCCTTGTCGATAGCCTTCTGATGTTCGGCTGTGCAGAGGATGAGTCCCCCGCGCGGGCCGCGCAGTGTCTTGTGCGTGGTCGACGTAACCGCGTCCGCGTGCGGAACGGGTGACGGGTGATACCCCGTTGCAACAAGACCCGCGAAGTGCGCCATGTCCACCATGAACTTTGCGCCAATCTCCTTCGCGACTTCCGCGAACGGCTCGAAGTCGATGATGCGCGCGTACGCGCTCGCGCCCGCGACGATCATCTTCGGTTTTTCGCGCCGGGCGATTTCCTGCATCGCCTTGTAATCGATGCGGCCGTCGTCGCCGACCCCGTAGTGAATGGCGTGGTACAACAACCCGGAGAAGTTCACCGGCGAGCCGTGCGTGAGATGCCCGCCCTGCGAAAGATCGAGACCGAGGACGGTTTCGCCGGGCTTGAGAAACGCGAGATAAACAGCCGCGTTCGCCTGCGCGCCCGAGTGGGGCTGAACGTTCGCGTGCTCCGCGTTGAACAATTTCTTGACGCGGTCGATGGCGAGCTGCTCGACCTGATCGACGAACTCGCATCCGCCGTAGTAGCGCTTTCCTGGAAGGCCTTCCGCGTACTTGTTGGTGAGCGCGGTTCCCATCGCCTCGAGTACGGCCGGCGAAACGAAGTTCTCGCTCGCGATGAGTTCGAGTCCGTCGCGCTGACGATCGACTTCTTCATCTATGAGCCGGGCGATCTCCGGATCGGCCTCGGCGAGTCGCGCCTGCGGCATATCGCCAGACGTCACTTGGCAGCTCCGTCGATTTTTTCAACGCGGCGCCCGTGACGTCCGCCTTCGAAATCAGTTTTGAGAAAACGCTTCATCGCTTCCACGGCGCTTTCATTCGTCATGAACCGGGCCGGGAGCACGAGCACGTTCGAATCGTTGTGCTTTCTCGAGAGCTCCGCGATTTCCGGCTCCCAAGCGAGCGCTGCGCGAACACCCGGGTAACGATTGGCAACGATGTCCATCCCGACTCCGCTGCCGCAGAGGAGAATGCCGCGTTTGGCTTTCCCGCTCGAGACTTCCTTGGCGAGCGGGTGGGCGTAGTCCGGATAATCATCGGCGTTCGACGGCGCATTCGTGCCGAGGTCCTGCGGGGCGAATCCCATGGCGGAGAGCTCGGCAACGAGCTTCTGCTTCATCTCGTAACCGGCGTGGTCCGAGGCGATGGGAATGACTTCGCTCACGCCGCGGCGAGCCTCTGTTCCGCAAGACGATCGGCAGCACGATAAGTCGGGATGCCTTCCTTCTTGGAGATGTCGAACACTTTCAGGATGGTGTCGTAGATGTCGTCGGCTTTGTCGAGTGCGCGCTGCGCATCCCAACCCGAGACTTCACCGTACACGTTGATGACACCGCCGGCATTCGCGACATAGTCGGGCGCGTACAGAATTCCCTTCTCAGTGAGGATGTCGCCGTGGCGCTCCTCGAGGAGCTGATTATTCGCGCCGCCGGAGACGATCTCGACCTTCAGCATCGGAATCGTCTTGTCGTTGATGATTCCGCCTAGCGCGCACGGGGCGAAAATGTCCGCGTCAGCGGAGAAGATCGCGTCTCCTTCGACGATTTTGGCTCCGGTCGCGCTCGCGACTTTCTTCGCGCGCTCCGGATCGATATCGGAGATGATCAGCTGTGCACCAGCACCGTGTAGCTCGCCGGCGAGATACTGGCCCACGTGACCGCAGCCCATGATGGAGACCTTTTTTCCGCTGAGATCGTCGGATCCCCACTTCTCTTTTGCGGATGCCTGCACCGAGCGGAAAACTCCGTGCGCGGTTACGGGTGACGGATCACCCGACTTTCCAGCGAGGCCGGCGACGTGTCCTGTTTCCAAGTGCACGAAATCCATGTCCGCCGTGCTAGTACCGACATCTTCCGCGGTGATGTAGCGACCGCCGAGGCTCTCCACAAACCGTCCGTGAGCGCGAAAGATCTTTTCACGATCGTTGGTGCGGTTGTCACCCATGATGATGGATTTTCCGCCGCCGAGATTGAGCCCGGCGACCGCGTTCTTGTAGGTCATGCCGCGTGAAAGACGAAGCGCGTCGGTGATCGCCTCGTCATCGGACGCGTACTGCCAGAATCTTGTTCCGCCGAGCGCGGGCCCGAGCTTCGTGCTGTGCACCGCGATGATGCCACGGTAGCCGCAGGACGGGTCGCTGCAAAGGACGACTTCTTCGTGTCCCATTGTCGCCAGCGTATCGAAAAGCTTCATGTATTAATGTCGCGTGAATGGATGAAAATCAGGACTGCGCGTACAACTCCCGGGCGATCACAATACGCTGGATCTCGGAAGTTCCTTCATAAATCTCGGTCACTTTGGCGTCACGGAACAGGCGCTCGACCGGATAATCTTTCATGTAACCGTACCCACCGAATATCTGAACCGCTTGAGTGGTAACCCACATCGCGGTCTCGCTCGCAAACAGCTTGGCCATCGCACTGAATTGGGTGATGCTTTGCCCGCGGTCCTTTGCGGCCGCAGCCGAATGAAGCAGGGATCGCGCCGCCGCAACGCGCATCGCCATATCGGCGAGCTTGAACTGGATGGCTTCGAATTCCTTGATCGGTTTTCCGAACTGGCGCCGCTCGAGGGCGTACGCCGTCGAATGCTCCAACGCCGACCGCGCGATGCCGATTGCCTGAGCCGCGATGCCGAGTCGCCCGTTGTCGAGTGACTGCATCGAATAGATGAAACCCTGGGATGGATCACCGAGGAGATTCCCCGCGGGCACACGAAGATTATCGAGTACAAGGGAAACTGTCGGCGATGCGCGGAGTCCCATCTTGTCCTCCTTCTTACCTACCGCGAAGCCGGGAAGATCGGGAGTGACGATGAATGCGCCGATGCCGCGGGCGCCTTTCCTGCTGCCGCTCGCGTCAGTGCGCGCCATCACAATGATCGCGCCGGCGGTGCTGCCGTTTGTCACCCAGCTCTTCGCACCGTTCAAAACCCAACTCTCGCCGTCTTTTACTGCTTGTGTAGAGAGGGCGGCGGCATCGGAGCCTGCGTCCGGCTCGGAGAGCGCGAAAGCTCCGAGGATTTCACCGCGCGCCATCGGCTTGAGGAATCTTTTCTTTTGCTCGTCACTGCCGAAGCGATTGATCATGCTCGTCGGCAGCGAGTTGTGAACGCTCATCATCACCGCGACCGACGCATCGACCGCAGCGATCTCCTCGAGCGCGATGAGATACGTCGAAGTGTCCACACCAAGTCCGTCGTGCTCTTCGGGGAGAAGCATCCCGAGGAATCCGAGCTCGCCCATCTTCTTCACGAGCGTCGGCTCGAAATGACAATCCCTGTCCCAGGCTGCCGCATGAGGCGCGATCTCGGCGTGCGCAAACTCGCGTGCGAGCTTTTGGATTTCCTGCTGCTCTTCGGTGAGCGGGTGTAAGGCCCAGGACACTTTCTTACGAGTAGCTGTAGAAACCGCGGCCGCTCTTCCGGCCGAGCCAGCCAGCGGCGACGTACTTCTTGAGCAGCGGGCAGGGCGCGTACTTCGGATTGCCGAGTCCATCGTGCATCACTTCCAGGATGGCAACGCAGGTGTCGAGGCCGATGAAATCGGCGAGCGCGAGCGGGCCCATCGGGTGATTCATTCCGAGCTGCATCACCTCGTCGATGGCTTTCGGGGTGCCGACTCCTTCCATCACGCAGAAGACCGCTTCATTGATCATCGGCATGAGGATGCGGTTGGCGACGAAGCCGGGATAATCGTTTACCTCGACGGGCACCTTGCCGAGCTGGGAGGCGAGATTGACGACGCGATGCGTCGTTTCGTCGGAGGTGGCGAGGCCGCGAATGATCTCGACGAGCTTCATGACAGGAACGGGATTCATGAAGTGCATTCCGACCACGTTCTCGGGGCGCTTCGTTTGCCGCGCAATGTCGGTGATGGAGATGGAGCTCGTGTTCGTGGCGAGAATGGCGCCGGGGCGCGCGACGCGATCGAGGTCGGCGAAGATCTTGTACTTGAGCTCAACGTTTTCAGTGGCGGCTTCGATGATGAGCGCCGCATCGGACGCTTTTTCGAGTGACGTCTCTGTTGTCACGCGGCCTAAAATGTCTGCCGGGGCGTTCTCCGCGAGCGAGCCTTTTTTAACCTGACGCTCGAGATTCTTTGCGATCGTGCTCTTTCCTTTCTCGAGCGCGGCGGCGGAGACATCGATCATCGTCACTGGAAACCCGGACTGCGCAAAGACGTGCGCGATGCCGTTCCCCATCTGGCCGGCGCCGATCACGGCGATGCGCTCGAGGGGCGTGGCGTATTCAGCCGTGCGGGTGCCGACGTACTCGAGCGGTCTCTTGTCAGCCATTCCTAGGACTCCACGCGGCCTCGCCGCTGTTTGTACAAAAAGAAAATGAGGACGAGCATCGCGACAGTGGCGCCGACTCCGCCTTCCGGACCCCACCGGCCACCGGTCAGCCAATCCGGGCCATTGTCCACAGTTGCGTAATTTGGCGCGGGGATCGACGCTCCGCTCACTACCGTGTGAAATATCGCCGCCATCGTCCAGTTCCAGGCGAAGTGAGCGGCGATCGCTGCGTACAAACTCTTCGTTTTGAGAAGCACGATGGCGAGGAAAATTCCCGCCAGGGTGACGTTGACCATCGAAAGTAAATCGGCGCCGGGATTGAGGAGATGCAGCGCGCCGAAAAGCAGACTGGTTCCAACGACGGCGACCTTCCATCCCCATCGTCTGCGAATGAGAGAGAAAAGATATCCGCGAACGACAAGCTCTTCCATTGCAGCGGCAAGCAGGAAAAACACAACGTCAAAAGAAGCAGCGTTCACCCAACTTCCCGGGGGGGTGGTTCTTACGCCCAGCTCCCGAGAAACAAGGAGGAGCGCGGAGGGAATACCGATGCCCAGCGCGCCGACGAAGAAGCCGAGTGAAATCTTTCGCGGATCAAGAGAGACGCGATCGAGATAGAGCGAGCTCCACCCGAGCTCTTTTTCGGTCTTGAGCATCGCAAACGTCGCGAGTGTCACGGCGACTACGCCGATGAGCACACCCGGTATCGAGTCGAAGCTCACCGAGATCCTTCCGACACCTGACGATGAGTGCGAAACGAGCGTCGCGCCCACGGTGGCGGCGCCGACGCTGGCGACGACAAAAATGACCGCGCGCCAGATGACACCCCACGTTCCAGGACTCAGCTCGGACGCAGCAGTGTCGGCCGCGACCGGAGCGGCCGGGTTCAGCTCAGTGCTCAGCCGACTCGCTCGACGCTAAGCGCGACCGCATCGCCACCGCCGAGGCAAAGAGTCGCGAGACCGGTCGTCTTGTTTCTGTCCTGGAGGGCGTAGAGGAGCGTAGTGAGGACGCGCGCGCCACTCGCGCCGATGGGATGACCGAGGGCGATGGCGCCGCCGTTGACGTTGACGCGGTCCCAATCCCAACTGAGGCCGGCACCGTCGGCGAGCGCCTGCGAGGCGAACGCCTCATTCGCTTCGATGAGATCGTAGTCGCTGATTTTCTTTCCCGATTGCTTCATGAGGTTCTGCACGGCGAGGATCGGGGCGAAGAACAAATCCTTTGGCGCCGTTCCGCCGACTGCGTAGCCGGTGATGCGCGCGAGAATCTTGAGGCCGTGCGCTTTGGCGTACTCCTCCGAGACTACGATAGTCGCCGATGCTCCGTCGTTCAGGCTCGACGCGTTTCCAGCGGTGACGCTGAGCTCCTCGCTACGATCTTTTCCAGGAAATGCGGGCTTGAGCTTGGCGAGCACGTCGAGGGTCGTGTCTTTACGCGGGCCTTCGTCGGTGTCGACAGTGGTCGGCCCTTTCCGGCCGGCGATCTCGACGGGGACGATCTCGTTCTTGAACTTTCCTCCTTCGATCGCCGCGATGGACTTCCGGTGCGACGACGCGGCGAACTCGTCCTGCTGCTGGCGGGTGATTCCTGCTTTCTTCGCGGTGTACTCTGCGTGCCCGCCCATGTGGACGTCGCACGCGGTGCACCAGAG
>JACDDT010000062.1 GCA_013816855.1 Gemmatimonadaceae bacterium | reverse complement strand
GACCTCGTCGTGCAGTTCGTGAGAAGCGCGCTATCCGCAGGCGGTTACTTGAGCGGACCGACGCTCACTCTCAATGCAACTCTAACCGACGGACGTCAGATTCAATCCGTCGCTGACATCACCACGATGTAGAAATAGCGGCGCAAGCCGCGAAGGATAAAAAAAGCCCCCGCAAATTGCGGGGGCTTTTTTTTTACTCTCGACCCTCGCTTACTGGCCGACGCGGAGATTGACGATTTGCGCCGTGTGACCCGGGTCGTCGAGATTGAAAACGCTGAGGCTGATGTACTGCCCGTTTTTTAACCCCGCAATCGCCTCCTGGAGCTGACCGGGCGTGTTAATCGCGCGGCGTGGCGCAGGGAAAATCACTTCGGTAATCACATCCCGCTCCTGAAGCTTGTCCTGCGCGGGCCCGAGAGGTGTCACGTCCGTCACCACAATTCCGCGCGCCGAAGAAATTTTCGCCGACTGTGCGAGCTGCGGAGTGAGCGATGCGACGGATATTCCGAGCGTCTTGTTGGTTGTGCCGGTCGACGCAGGGAGCACCGCCGCCGAAGCTGCCGCCACCTTCGTATCGGTGTCGGCTTCGGCCAGCTTCACATCGAATGACTTCTTCTGGCCGTAGCGCATCACTTCAACGCTGATCCTTTCGCCTGGCGAGTGATTGCGCACCACACGCTGAAGCGTGCTCACGCGATCGATCGCCTGTCCGTCCGCAGTGATGATGATGTCACCCGGCTGAATGCCCGCTTTCTTCGCCGGGCTTTCGTCGTCCGGGAAGTTCTGCACAAGCGCTCCGCGAATGTCCTTCATCCCCGCCACAGCTGCGTCTTCGGGCTTCACCTCGACGATTTGAACGCGAAGCGCGGGGATTCTGACACGTCCGTGCGCGATGATCTCATCCATCACGCGCTTCGCGAGCGTAATCGGAATCGCGAATCCAAAGCCCTCGTAATAACCGGTCGCGCTGGCAAGCGCGCTGTTGATGCCGATCACTTCGCCGCGTGAATTCACGAGCGGTCCTCCCGAATTACCGGGATTGATGGCCGCGTCCGTCTGAATCAAATCGCTGATCTGGTAGCGATTGGACCCGTCTTCATTCCCGAGGTTGCCAAGGCTGCGTCCCTTCGCGCTGATGATACCTGCCGTCACCGTGAAATCGAGTCCGAGGGGGTTTCCGATGGCGAGTACCCATTCTCCGATTCTCGAGCCCGCGTCGTTGCCGAGCGACATTGTCGGGAAATCGTTCCCGTCGATCTTGAGAACGGCGATGTCGGTGGTGCGGTCGTGGCCGACGACCTTCGCGGTGAACACGCGATGATCCATCAGTCGCACGATGACCTGGTCCGCCACTGTCTCGTGGTCGGGATTGGTGACGACGTGGTTGTTGGTGAGGATGTAACCGTCTCTGGTGACGACAAACCCCGACCCGCTTCCCCGGCGAAGCCTCGGCTGTTGCTGTTGCGGCGTGCCGAACTGCTTAAAGAATTCCTGCATGTCAGGCGGGAGTCCTTGCGGGATCTCGGTGCGGGGTCGCTGAGTGCTCGCGCGAGCGGTGCTCGATACCTCGATCGCGACGACAGCAGGAGTGACCTGGTTCGCGATGGCGACGAAAGCGTTGCTCGCGTCGTTTATCGGCTGAAGCGTCGCCGCCGACGGTTTGCCCTGGGCGAAGCCGAGGTGCGTCCAGCCCATCCCCGAGGCGACGATGAGACCGCCGACAAAGGCGATGATGACGGCGACAATCAGTCGCGCGCGATTAGTTGAGATAGACATGTGATGACGGATGCAAAAGGGTTCTACAATGGTTTTCTGCGAATGAAGTATTAGACACAAGACACCACACGCAGGTTTCGTGCGGTTACCGGCGGTCCCGCGCCGCACATTCAATGTACGAAAAAGTCCCGGCTGACCGTTGAGGCCAGCCGGGACTTTCCGGAAAAGCTTTACTTCTTCGCGTCGTCCACGATCTCGTAGTCTGCTTCGGCCACATCGTCCTCGGGCTTTGGCGCTTCCGGTTCGCCGGTCGCACCGGCAGAACCGCCCGCCGCTCCCGCGTCGGCGCTCTGACCCTGCTGCTGGTAGAACGCCTGGCCCGCCTCGCTGAACACTTTCGTCAGCTCTTCCTGCGCAGAGCGAATCTCGTTCATGTCGTCGCCGCGAAGCGCCTTTCTCGAGCGCTCGACCGCCGCGTCGATCTTCGTCTTCATCTCGGGCGTGACCTTGTCACCCCACTCCTTGACGTTCTTCTCGACTTCATAGGTCATCGAGTCAAGCCGGTTGCGGGCGTCGATCGCCTCGCGCGCCTTCTTGTCTTCGGCCGCGTTTTTCTCCGCGTCCTTGACCATGCGGTCGATCTCGGCGTCGCTCAAACCGCTCGACGCTTCGATGCGGATCTTCTGCTCCTTGCCGCTTGCCTTGTCCTTCGCGGCGACGTGGAGAATGCCGTTGGCGTCGATGTCGAAGGTGACTTCGACCTGTGGCATCCCGCGCGGTGCGGGCGGGATTCCGGTAAGCTGGAATTTTCCGATCGTGCGGTTGTCGCGAGCCATCTCCCGCTCGCCCTGAAGCACGTGAATCTCCACCGTCGTCTGATTGTCGTCAGCCGTGGAGAAGGTCTCGCTCTTCTTCGTCGGGATCGTCGTGTTCCTCGGAATGAGCACCGTGGTCACGCCACCGAGGGTCTCGATGCCGAGCGAGAGCGGCGTCACGTCGAGGAGAAGAACATCTTTCTGCTCGCCGGTGAGTACCGCGCCCTGGACTGCCGCGCCGATGGCGACGACTTCGTCCGGGTTAACGCCCTTGTTCGGGTCCTTTCCGAAGAAATCCTTCACGATCTGCTGGATCTTCGGAATGCGCGTCGAGCCGCCGACGAGGAGTACTTCGTCGATGTCGCTTGCCTTGAGGCCAGCGTCCTTGAGCGCCTGTTCCATCGGCGCCTTCGTGCGCGTGATGAGATCGTCGACGAGCTGCTCGAACTTCGCGCGTGTGAGCGAGTAGTTGAGGTGCTTCGGTCCGCTTTGGTCGGCAGTGATGAACGGAAGGTTGATGTCGGTGGACTGGGTGGTGCTCAGCTCCATCTTCGCCTTCTCACCGGCTTCCTTGAGACGCTGGAGCGCCATCGGATCTTTTGAGAGATCGATTGCCTGATCCTTCTTGAATTCCGCGACGAGCCAGTCGATGACGCGCTGGTCGAAGTCGTCTCCGCCGAGGTGGGTGTCACCGTTGGTGGACTTCACTTCGAACTGGCGGGACCCTTCGACGTCGTAGAGCTCGAGAATGGAGATGTCGTAGGTACCACCGCCGAGATCGAACACGGCGACCTTTTCATCCTTCTTCTTGTCGAGACCGTACGCGAGCGCGGCCGCCGTCGGCTCGTTGATGATGCGGAGCACGTCGAGTCCGGCGATCTTGCCGGCGTCTTTCGTTGCCTGGCGCTGCGAATCGTTGAAATAAGCGGGAACCGTGATGACCGCCTTCTCGACCTTGTAACCGAGGTAGTCTTCGGCGGTCTGCTTCATCTTCTGGAGGATCATCGCGGAGATCTCGGGCGCGGTGAAGCGCTTCCCCTGAACTTCGACGGTCGCGACGTCGTTCGGTCCGCCGACGACCTTGTAAGGAACGCGACCCGATTCCTCGACGACTTCGGACATCTTTCTGCCCATGAAGCGCTTAATCGAGAAAACCGTGTTCGTGGGATTGGTGACCGCCTGTCTTTTTGCGATCTGTCCGACGAGGCGCTCACCATCTTTGGTGAAGCCAACGACGGATGGGGTCGTGCGACCGCCTTCCGCGTTGGGGATGACGACCGGGTCGCCGCCCTCCATCACCGAAACGACGGAGTTCGTCGTGCCGAGATCGATTCCGATTACTTTATCAGCCATCCGTTAGCCTCTTTTTGGGTCCAGAGTCGGGCCGGAAAAATGCCGAGCCGAAGCAGGAAAATCGTTATTAGTGCGACCGGTTTCGCGCGCGCTCGGTTAGAGGCAAGGGCGGGGCCCGGATTTGCCGCCATTTCGGCGCGAAATTCGGACTTGACGTACGCGTGGAGCATGCGACGCCGGAAAAACCTGCCAAGTTGGCTTAACTCGTTGGCGACGGAGAATTTACATATGTTGCATCAGACTGCGGCAAGACGTTTTGTGGCGTTGACTGGCACTGTTGCGATATTGGCGCTACTTGGGGCCACTAGCGCGCCAGTAGGTGTCCCTCGGGCGCCCCATCAAGTAACGATTTCCGGGACCGACTACGCTTTCGTCGGCGTGCCCTCGAAGTTGCGGCCCGGGCTAACGCTATTCGCCTTCCGGAACGTCGGAACTGTTCGCCACGAGATGTCCGTCGCCAGGATCAAGGCCGGGTTCACCCCCGATTCGGTATTCGCGGACATAAAGGCAGGTAGTAAGCGCCGAAACTTCGTTGATGGAATGGCCGCGATAGTCATCGGCGCGCCCGGAGAAGATCCGGCGCGAGCGCGAGTCGCGTTTGATCTGCGAAAAGGCGAGACGTATATCGTTATCTGCACGCTGAAGGACAATCCCGACGCGCCCCAGCACGTGATGCTCGGCATGTTCGCGTCGTTCCGCGTAGAGTAAACACACCAGTCACCGCGGCCTCGTTCTCACAGCGTGATTCCACTCGGCGACGAATACCCGACCGTCCGCACCCCGGTGATGACCTACGCGATCCTCGCCGGCATCGTCGCAACGTGGGTGTTCGTTCAAGGCGCGGGATTGCCAGGCAGCGACGTGAAGCTGCTCACCAGCGTCTGCGATCTTGGGATGGTCCCGGGTGAGCTCACTCATCTTGCTCGCATCGGAACTGCGGTTCCCCTCGGCGACGGGATGGCGTGTGTGGTGGACAACGAGCCGATAAACATTCTCACGCCGATCACGTCGATGTTCCTCCACGGCGGGTGGGGTCACCTGCTTGGAAATGCGCTCTTCTTCTGGGTATTCGGGAAAAAGATCGAGGACAGCATGGGCAGTATCCGCTTTCTTTTCTTCTATCTCATCTGCGGGCTCGCCGCGGCTGCCTCGCATGTCGGGATGGAGCCTTCTTCCCCTCTGCCCACCGTTGGTGCATCGGGCGCGATATCAGGAGTGCTCGGCGCGTACCTCGTGCTTTATCCGCGCGTGCGGGTGAAAATGCTCTTTTTCTTCCTACTCTTCTTCAAGATCATTCCGATCCCCGCCTGGCTGGTCCTCATTTGGTGGTTTTTCTGGCAGGTGGTATCGGCGATGCCCGATTTGATGGCTGTGCGGCCTGATGTTTCCGGCGGCGTTGCCGTCTGGGCGCACCTGGGCGGGTTCGTTACAGGAATGATACTCGTCAAGTTCTTTGAGAACCGCAGATTAGTAGCTCGAAGGCTGAGAGCGGAATAAATTCACGCTCGAAGACAAACGAGAAACGGAGAAAACTTTTGCGGCTTATCCCACGCGATCAACAGTTCTATGAGATGTTTGCGCAGATTGCGGAAAGACTCACTGCGTCGAGCAAGCTCCTGCACGAGCTCTTCAAAAATCCCGCCGAGATTTCGCGCCTCGTCTCTGAAATTAAAGAGCTCGAGCACCAAGCGGACAACCTCACGCACGAAGTAATCGAGAGGCTGGACCGAACTTTCGTAACTCCATTCGATCGCGAAGACATTCACGAGCTCGCGTCGGAGCTCGATGAAGTAATCGATCTCGTCGACGGCGCGGCGCGGCGCGCCGACATCTACCGTATCAAAGAGATTCCAAACGGCGCTATTGTGCTCACGGAAGTTCTCTGTCGGGCGGCGGTGTGCGTCGAGGCAGCCGTTCGCGGGATGAAAACGCAAAAGATCGTGAATCAGCGAACCGAGGAGCTGAAAGCCCTCGAGGAAGAGGGCGACGCTGTTTATCACGAGGGGATGGGAGTGCTGTTCGACAACTCGAGCGATCCCATCCAGGTCATCAAATGGAAGGAGCTCTACGACAAGATCGAGGATGCGCTCGATCATTGTGAGGACGTTGGCAACGTGCTCCAGAGCATCTCTCTGAAGAACGCCTAGTGGTCTATTATGTAATCGCGATCCTCGCGGTCGCGCTCATATTCGATTTCAGCAACGGCTTCCACGATTCGGCGAACTCAATAG
This sequence comes from Gemmatimonadaceae bacterium, assembly GCA_013816855.1. Lineage (GTDB taxonomy): Bacteria > Gemmatimonadota > Gemmatimonadetes > Gemmatimonadales > Gemmatimonadaceae > UBA4720. The sequence continues at coordinate 6,148 of JACDDT010000062.1, read as the reverse complement.
CCACGATCGTAGGAACGCGCGTGCTGAGCCCGTTAGCCGCCGTGATATGGGCGGCTTTTTTTAATTTCACGGCCGCGTTCACTGCGGGCGAGCTGGTAGCGAAAGCGATTCAGAAGGGAATCATCAAGACGGACATCGTCACGCCCAACCTGATTCTAGCCGGGCTGTTGGGCGCGCTCATCTGGAACATCATCACCTGGTACTACGGAATTCCATCGAGCTCTTCGCACGCGCTCATAGGCGGGTACGCGGGCGCCGGCGTTGCGAAGGTCGGCTTCAGCGCGATCACTTGGGGAACGAAGTGGATTCAGACCCTTTCCTTCATCGTCATCTCTCCGCTTGTCGGATTCGCGGTGGCATTTCTGCTGATGGTCATCACCTATTGGATTTTTCACTGGGCCTCCCCCGGCCGCGTCGATAGGGTTTTTAGGGGGGCGCAGCTCGCGAGCTCCGCGCTCCTTTCTCACGCGCACGGCGCGAATGACGCGCAGAAGACGATGGGCATCATGGTCGGGCTTCTCGTCTCGGTAAAGCCGCTGATGGCGAACCAGACGGGAATATTTCACCACCTCTACATGGAGAATGATTCGATTCCACTGTGGGTGAAGATGAGCGCGTACAGCGCGATCTCACTCGGCACGCTTTTCGGGGGATGGCGAATCGTTCACACGCTGGGATCGCGGATCACCAAGCTTCGTCCGATCGGAGGTTTTTGCGCGGAGACCGGCGGCGCGCTCGCGATCAGTTTGGCGACGCACTATGGAATTCCGGTGAGCACGACGCACACGATCACTGGTTCGATCGTCGGGGTCGGTGCGACGACGCGGCTCGCCGGTGTTCGATGGGGATTGGCGCGGCGAATCGTGTGGGCGTGGATCATCACCATCCCCGCAGCCGCAACTATCGCGGCGGTTACGTTCAAAATTCTGAACGCGATAGTGCCGATGTAGTCTGCGCCTGCCTCACCGTGACACGATCGAGACAAGGTTATCGAGGGGGCGCCGCGTTGGCGCCCTCTTTTTACACGGTGGCGCGGTCGGGAAACCAGACAGCAATGGAGGTGCCGCCACCGACCACGCTCTCGGCGCGCACGTGCCCCCCGTGCGCCTCTGTAAGATGACGGACGATGGAAAGCCCGAGGCCGGTGCCGCCTGAGGCGCGCGAGCGTCCGGTATCAACCCGGTAAAAACGCTCGAAGATGCGCGGCAGGTGTTCAGCTGAAATGCCTTCGCCGGTATCCCGAACGCCGACGGTCGTGCCTGTTCCTTCTCGCGAGCTGAATATCGTGATGGACCCCGAAGAAGTATGGCGGATCGAGTTCTCCACGAGATTGGTGAGGATTTGCCGCAAGCCCGTGCGGTCGGCGTAAACATTGGACGCGTTTGGCGAAATTCCACCAATGAGGTCGAGCGATTTCTTCGACGCCGTGTCCGATTCGAGAGCAATAACTTCAGCGACGAGCGCATCGAGGTCGAACTCAAGAGGGCGCGGAACCCATCCACCGGACTCGATGCGTGAAAGATCGAGCAGCTCATCCACGATCCGCTGCATGCGGCGTGTGTTCGCGAGGATGATCCCCACGAACTCGCCTCGCTGAGCGGCTGCGAGATCGGGATCCTGCAACGTTTCCGCGAATCCGCCGATTACGGTAATTGGTGTGCGGAGCTCGTGGGACACGTTTGCGACGAAGTCGCGCCGTGTACTTTCCAGCGCTTCGAGTCGCTCGGAGAGCTGAGCGAGTGTGGCCGCCAGCTCGCCGACTTCACCGGGAGCGGCAACCGGCGGATGTTTCGTAAAATCATTGTCGGCAAGGGCTCTTGCTCGATCGCGCAGCTCGGTGATGGGGCGCGAAACATTCTGCGCGAAGAGGAGAGCGAGCAGTGTCGCGATGACGAGAGCCGCCGCGCCGGCAAAGAGGACGTCGCGCCGCGCGCGGGAGATGATCTCGCTCGCGAGCTTGGTGCTAACGGAAACTCTCGCCACCCCCTGCGGAGCGGCGACTGCTACGTAAAGCTCCTCGTCGCCGCGGGACGGGCTGAAACGACGCGATGATCCTATCCCGGATTTCCGCGCGGCAACGACTTCCGGTCGGGCGAAATGATTTTCGAGCCGAGTGACACCGATACTGTCGAATTCGGAATCGCCGCCTACCACTCCGTCGCTTCGTATTAGTGTGACGCGGTGGCCAAGCGCGGCGCCGGCGGTGTGGGAAAGGCGAAAGGCATTGCTCCCCGAAGCCCACTGCGTCGAGACAAGGCGCGCCTCACGGGCAAGCTCGCTTACCATCTCCTCCGACATTCTCGCGCCGACCCGGTAGTCGATGATGACCGCGACGACAGCGATGAGAGCAGAGACGACTATGACGGAAAAAAGGATCAGGCGGTGCGTCAGCCTCACTTGGAGCCCGCGTGGTCGGAATCGATCCGGTAGCCGAATCCCCTGACGGTGTCGATGAGATCTCCAGCAACGCCAAGCTTGGTGCGCAGTCGCTGAACGTGCATGTCGACCGTACGCGTTTGAATGTCCGGTGCAGCTTCCCACACAGTCTCGAGAAGGTGGGTGCGGGCCTGCACGCGTCCCCGATTTTCGGCGAGGAGAAGGAGCAGCTTGAATTCGGTGGCGGTAAGGTCGACTTCCTTTCCGTTGACCTGCACACGATGCGCTGCGCGGTCGATGCGGAGCGGTCCGATGGTGATGATATCCGTTGGGTTACCGGGCGCGCCGCTCATGCGGCGAAGGATCGCGCCAACTCTAAGGACGAGCTCCTGCGGGCTGAACGGTTTGGTCAGATAGTCGTCCGCGCCGCGGGTAAGACCTTCTACGCGATCCGCCTCATCCCGCCTCGCTGTGAGCATGAGCACACCCAGGTTTCGCGTCGCTTCATCCGCGCGAAGCGCGGCAAGGACTTCGAATCCGGACATCTCGGGGAGCATCAGATCGAGCACGACGAGTGAAGGAGGGTCCATTCGCGCCGACTCTAGTCCTTCGCGTCCGGTTGCGGCAGTGGATACTGCGTATCCAGCCTTTGCCAGATGATATGCCACGAGTGCTACTATGTCTTGCTCATCGTCGACGACAAGAACGCGGACGGGATGTCGAGCGTCGGTCAGAAGTTCGCCACGAGGTGCGCAAAGTAGGTACGCGTCCGCGAAACGGTGAAACCCGAGCGGGGATCCTGAAGCTGGTAGTCGAGGGCGAAGCTCACGCGCGATGATGCGTCCGCGGTGATCCCTGCGATATACAGGCGATAGCCGATATCAGTGGAGCGATTTGTTTTGAAATCGTCGTAGCGAAGAACAACACCGAACGGGCTTTTCGACTGTGGCGACAGAAAGCGCGCGGGCTTGAGGGTGGTGAAGACGCTGGCGAATCTACCGCTGCTGTCGCGCTCGACTCGTGGCGAAGCGGAGGTGTTCGCGCCGGACTCCGATGCGTCTGTCATCGATCCGTAATGCGCACCAGCCGTGAACCGTGGATCTCGCGCCGCGACGAGCAATCCCCAGCGGTTACGCGGCATGGCGCGGGAAACTGGCGAGATCTGACTGGCGCCGCCCGCCGAGAACTTGCTTCCCACCGAGCCGTGGTGCGTCCACGCGCTAACGCTGAGATTCTTGAGCCAGTCCGAACGCTGCGAGAGCGGTGTGAGCGTTAGTCGCGCGGAGTAATCCTTGAACCGGTCCGTTTCGCGAGAAGTAAAGCCGGGGCCGTTAGTGATCGCGGTGTAGAGCTCCCCCTTTGCATTTGGGAAACGCAGCAAATTGGAGAGGCCGCCGTCGGCGGGAGGGACGAGCGCCGCGCGATCGACTGCAACCTTCGAGATGAATCGGGGCCAGAAAGTCTCCTCGAGCTCGATGATCTCAGTCTGTAGAATTCCGAAACGGGTGACGCCCCCGAACGTTTCCTTGGTACCGTAATCGTACTGGAGGTATGCGTACTTCGCACGGACGAGCCAGCCCTTGACCGTTCCGTCAGTCGATTGTGTTTGAAAGATATCCGAGGTGACGCGTACGCCGAGCTTCTTCCCGACCGGCATGCGAAAGGTCAGATAAATGCGCTCGATGTCGAAGCTGTTCGAGCCCCGCGTGACGCCGGTGTCGGCGTGGTACTGATAGTTCGCGAAGAGCGTTCCCGAAAAATCCAGGCTGTCCAGCCGGCTCGGGGCCCGCTGCGCATTTACCGGCGCCGCCAAAAAAACCATCCCCGCCAATAACAGTGCTGCGTGACGTGAGTCCATTCCGGAGAAGTTCGGAGGTAACCTGGTGGCAGTCAACTTCGGAGTTTGAAACGGTTCTGTAAGGGAACACTCCCACAGCGAGTGCGCCAAAGGTAGCTTTCACAATGCGAGTGCAAAGTGTCTTTCCCCGGCTTTTGGCGGCCGGTGCGGCCGCGATTCTTGTCGCTTTTGTCGCCTGCACGGTTCCAGGGCCAATAAGTCAGCTGCCCGGTTCCTCCCGCTCGGCTTCAGCTCTCTCCGACTCGGTCGATCTCATCGTTGCTTCGACGACCGACGTTCACGGACGCATCAGAGCGTGGGACTACTTTGCGAACGCGACTGAGCGCACCCGCGGACTGAGTAGAGCGGCGACAATCGTGGATTCACTCCGAAACACAGCGCCGGGCAGGGTCATTCTCCTCGATGCCGGCGACCTCCTTCAGGGAAACCCGTTCGCGTACACGGTGCGCCAGGAATCCGGGAAACAGCCGAACGCCATCGTCGCAGCCATGAACGCGATGAAGTACGATGCCGCCGCGATTGGCAATCACGAATTCAATTACGGCGTCGCGTATCTCGATAAGGCCGTCTCAGAGGCGCGCTTCCCGTTCTTGAGCGACAACACGTACCGGCTTGACGGCAGTCACGCGTACAAGCCGTGGACGATCGTGGAGCGCGCGGGAATAAAGGTCGGAATCATCGGAGCAACGACGCCGGGCGTCCTCGTGTGGGACGGTGAGAATGTTCGTGGAAAGGTGACGCTGGGCGACATCATACCCGCGGTCCGCCAATCCGTCTCCGAGGTGAAAGCAGCCGGTGCGGTCGTCGTCGTAGTCACTGTGCATTCGGGGTTGGACGAGCCCTCGAGCTACGATACAGTGGCCACAGGCGTTCCCAGCGAAAACGTAGCAGCGCGAATCGCCCGCGAGGTGCCCGGCATCGATCTTCTCCTGTATGGGCACTCCCACAGGGAAGTGCGCCAGCTCATGATCGGAAATACACTGCTCGTGCAACCGAAGAACTGGGCGACGAGTGTGTCTGTTGCGCATTTGACGCTCGCGCGAGCCGGCGGAAAATGGAGCGTTGTGCAGAAGCGAGCCGATCTCGTCCAGGCCGCAGGTTTTGTAGAGAAGCCGGAAATACTCGCAGTGACGCAGAGAACGCACGACGCGACAATCAGTGTGTTCACCGCGCCCGTCGGGACGACGCCAGTGCAGTGGAGAAGTGATTCCGCGCGGTTGAAGGACACGCCTATCGTGGACTTCGTGCTGGAGACCGAGCGTGAGGCGACCGGCGCCGATCTGGCCTCCACCGCCGTCTTCGCAACGGATGCCACGTTTGGACCCGGACCTGTGACGGGCGCGCAGATGGCCAAGATCTACCCATACGACAACACGCTGCGAGTCATCCGGATAAACGGAAAGCAGCTTCGCCAATACCTCGACTTCAGCTCGCGATACTACACAGGGCGGATTACGCCGAGGGGTACTCTCGAAACGGATTCTCTGATTGCCGGTTACAACTTCGACATCGTCGCCGGAGTGGATTACACGATCGATCTTAACCAACCCGTTGGCTCGCGCATAACGCGGCTCGTTTACAAAGGCAAACCTGTTCGCGACGACGACACGTTCACATTCGCGCTAACGAACTATCGGCAGGGCGGGGGCGGGGGATACTCGATGTTGACCGGCAGCAGCGTCATTAAGGAAACAGGCTCCATCGTGCCCATTCTCCTGCAGGAAGCAGTCAAACGGAAAGGCGTGATCAAGCAGGAAGATTACTTCACGCAGAATTGGAACATCATCCTGCCGCGGGCTGCTAGGTGAGCGACACCTCCCGCATCTATTTCGACGGGAAGGGAGTCGACGCTCTGACGGGCTCGGCGGTCATAGACGCGCTCGAAAGCGTGAGCGCCGAGATGGCATCTTCGGT
>JACDDT010000145.1 GCA_013816855.1 Gemmatimonadaceae bacterium | reverse complement strand
GGCAATTCAGTCGCATACGGGCAGAATTGGGACAACGCTCTCAAGTCGGTGACGCTCTGGCCCGCCGAGATTTTCGGAGTGTCGGATCGCGTCGGATCACTGCAGCCGGGTCGTGAGGCGAACGTGGTCGTCTGGAGCGGCGATCCGTTCGAGTTCACCACGCGAGCGGAGCACGTGTGGGTGCGCGGCGTAGAGCGCCTGAATGAGAAGACGCGTCAGGATCTTCTCACCGACCGCTACCTGAACCTGCCACCTAGAGCAATCAGATAGACCGCTCTACGCAAACGAAAAAGGGAGCCCGGGTGGGCTCCCTTTTTTATTTTAGTTTCCAGGAGAACTAGCTCAACGAGCTGACCGGACCCGTCGCAACACTCGTGGATTTCGAAGCGGTTCGGCGCGCTTCGATTTCCGCTTCGAGCCGCGCGGCTTCGGCGTCGTGAGTCGAGAGTGTCGAGCTCAACCGGCCGTACGTCTCGGCGTCGAGATCTGTCGCGCCGCCTTTCTTCGCGCGGTACACCGCGTAGCCGAGTGACTGTGCAGCTTTATCGGCGAGTTGGCGTTGGCGGAATGCCTCGAGGCGGGTTTTCCCTTCGTCAAAAGCATCTTGGGCAACTTTGCCTGCGCGGTCGAGCTCGGTTCTCAGTTTGTCGATGAAGGCCATTATTGGGTCCGTGTTAGAGCAAGCTTCTGAAAATGAATACGCAAGATTCTCACCCGGGGTTTCAGTCCGGTGAATTGGACGATCCATGACGGCGACCGCACCGCCGCAACCGACGCACGTTTCAACCATCGAGATTGTACTTGAGTGAGGTGGCTTAGCTCGCTCGGTCGCGATCGACCACTGGCACAAATGTGAGTTGGTCGACGATCGATTGAACTTCGGGCGGTGCTTGCGGGTGGCCGGCGGGATGTGTGAAGCTAACGATCAAGGTTTGCGCCACGGGACCTTGGCTTGCCGGATCGAAACTCCACTGGTAGGCGAGAAGCAGCGCGGGGCGCCCGTGAATCCAGACCGTGTGATGATCATAACGATGCACGAGGGGCACCCCGCTCGCCGGGCAAACAGCTTGCGCTCGTTCGTCGGGGTATGACTTCGCGGTACCGTCGCGATCCCATTGGGGCATGATGTCTGTGGAGTGTTAAGGCGAGCTTATGCCTTCAGCTATGGCGCAAGCGAATCATACCGAGTCAATCTCACCACTTCGCCTCCCGAACAAAATGCCAGGGAATACGATCCGGGCAACAAAAAGGCCCCGCATCTCTGCGGAGCCATTGTTCGTCGCTCAAAGCTGCATTGAGCTTACGCCGCGTTAGTCTCGTCCGCGTAGACGCTGACCTTATAGCGCGTCTTGCTCTTGTGCTCGAACTTAACGGTGCCGTCGATGAGCGAGTAGATCGTGAAATCGCTGCCAAGTCCGACGTTGCGGCCCGGATGCCACCTCGTACCGCATTGACGCACGATGATGTTGCCGGCGATGACCTTCTCGCCGCCGAACTTTTTGATGCCGCGGTACTGCGGATTGCTGTCGCGCCCGTTTCTGGAGGAGCCGACGCCCTTTTTATGTGCCATTACTTCTCTCCCTTCTCTTTTTTCCCACCGAGGGAAATGTCGTTGATGCGGACTTCAGTGAAGCCCTGCCGGTGACCCTGCTTCTTCGCATAGTTCTTACGGCGCTTCATCTTGAAGACGACGATCTTGTCGCCAAGGCCGTGCTTGACGATCTCACCGGTGACCTTCGCTCCGGAGAGCGTCGGAACGCCGACGTGAGTCTTGTCGCCCTCTGACCCGAGGATGACGTCGCTGAATGTCACCTTGCTGCCGGCGTCGCCGGGAAGGGTGGGAATTCTGATTGTTTTGCCGGCTTCGGCACGGTACTGCTTGCCGCCGGTTCGAATGATTGCGTAAGACACGTTGCTGATTGCGTTTAGGGAAGCTTGGTACAGCCTTGGAAAATAGTCAGAGTTAAGGCTCCGGTCAACCGCACGCGTTGCAGAATGAGAGGAAAATCGGTATATTCATTCATAGCGAATAGTCAGGCCGGGATCTCACCAGTCCCGGCCTTTTTCTTCACGCGACGCGGAGCCCCGGTTCCGCCGCATCCTTCAACCCCGTCGCGCAATATGAGAAATGCAGCCAGCACGCAGTCCACGGCCGATGGTGGCATCGCCACCGAAGACCGCCCCGGCGGCATCGGCGAGTCGATCGCCCTTCCCAGAAACAACAGCCGCGTAAAGCCGAAACCTGATGGGATGTACTACCTCCAGGCCGACGGTGTGTTTCGCCCCGTCGAGAACATCAGCATGACCGCCTCGGCGCCGGTACAGCCGGTCGCCCTCCACGGCCTGCAGCGCCGGATGATTCTGGCCGACGACAAAACCCGCGCTGTTCAGCGCCTGCCCAAAGAGATGCAGGTGACGCGCAACGCCGAGCTCTCGGCAGTTCTCATCTCGCTGGATGCGCCGACGCCGGCCGTCTGGGCCTCGCTCAAGAAGCACATCGATCGTGAAGCCGCCTCCGCTGAGGTCGTCGCGGAAGGAAAGCGCGCCGCCGCGCTCGAGAGAAAGAAGAAGCACTAGCTCTCTGAGGACTCAAAACGAAAAGGCTCTGCGATCGGCAGGGCCTTTTTTTCGTTCTGATG
>JACDDT010000061.1:4985-12345 GCA_013816855.1 Gemmatimonadaceae bacterium | reverse complement strand
GAGGGCGTGGGGAACTTCCGAATGCAGCTTGACGACAATTTTGATGTCCTCGCCGATTAGTCGCTCGAGCATCCCTGTCATCTCGGAGATGAGCCGGTTTACATCCACATGCGCTGCGTTCAGGACTTGCTGGCGGCTGAACGCAAGCAGCTGCTTCGTTAGTCCCGACGCCCGCTGGGCAGCTTTGATGATTTCGGCCAGATCGTTGCCGTGCTCGCTGGCAGGCGAGATGTCCGAGGTCATCAGATCGGCGAAACCGAGGATGACGGTCAGCAAGTTGTTGAAGTCGTGCGCCACACCCGATGCCAGCCGGCCGACTGCTTCCATTTTCTGCGACTGCTGGAACTGAGTCGCAAGGATTGTTTGCTCCGTCACATCTTGCGACACGCCAACTCCGCGGGACGGCCGTCCATCGGTGTCCAGCTGGACGCGCCCGGCGCCTTCGAGCCATCGCACGCTGCCGTCGGGACGGAGCGCGCGATGCGCCATTTTGAAATCCACCCCTGAGCGGTTCGCTTCGGTCAAACTCGCGATTACCTGCGCGCGGTCATCCGGATGGACCGCTTCGATAAACGCCTCGAGCGTGCCTTCGAATTTGCCGGGAGGAATGCCGTACTGGGCCTCGAGGATCTTCGACCACCGCATCTCTCCCGTCTTGAAGTTCATGTCCCAGATACCGAGGCCGCCTGCTTCGAGCGCAAACCGCATTGTTTCTTCGGCGGCGCGGAGTGAGTCGCTGGCGCGTTTCTCATCCGTGATATCAGTGCCGCACATGAAAGCCCCGGTTACGTTTCCACCTTCGTCGGTGAGAACGCGGTTCCGCCACTTTATCAAGCGCTCCCCTCCCGACCGGAGAAGAACCTCATGCTCCGAGATGCCACCACCACCAAGCAGGATTCCCGCGTACTCTTTCCGTACCGCCTCTCGCAGGCGCACAGGAATACACGTCTCAGGCCATGATTTGCCGATGAGATCTTCCGTAGACCAGCCGAGGAGCTCCGCACCGTAGCGATTGATCAGCGTGATCGACCCATACTCGTCCTTGGCGAGAAGGATCACCTCCGCCGCGTCGAGGAATCGCCCGGCGCGGTCACGCTCCCGCCTGTAGAGCTCTTCGCTTTTACGGAGCGCATGCTGGGCTTTGGCAAGCAACACCGGCGTATTGCTTGCTGAATCGACGACTGCGTCAATTTGTCCGGCGAGAAGCGCCTCTATAGTGCGCTCGGCCTGCGACAATCTCTCCGCAAGCTCAAGCATCGCTACCGCTTCGCTCATTCCGCTGCCAGTGTGCTGAAGACCAGTTGATGGTCGCTCAGATTCCCGATGAGACGCTGTGTAGGCGCGGGTGACATCTTAACCAGCGTGGGAGTGACGATCACACGGTCGCGAGCGGCGAGCTCGGAATTTTGCAGCAGGTCCACAATTTCCAGCTCGTGGCCTGCTGCAAAGTGTGCGGCGCAGACTGCTCTCAAATTTGACTCGGCGAGCACCGAATTCGGCGAGCGTCCCGCGATGTAAAGGCGGAGACGCAGGATTGAATCAAGGGAGCGCGGGGCCACGGTTAGACCCGTCCGACGTCGCCGTCTGTGTCGCCTGCAATGGTGCGCCGTGCGCGAATTTCCTCATCGGCGTGTCGCATTTTTCGGAGGACCGCGCGGTCCGTGCGTAACAGCTGCTTTGCCGAGCCGGTCGCATCAGCGAGGAGTTTGATCTCTGCCTCCCTTGCGTCCATTTCAGTCTGCACCACTTGCAGCCGCGCCGCTGCTTCCGCTTGGGCGAGCTGAAGCTGAAGCCGTCTGAGCTCTGACGCCACCTTGACGCGCTTCGCGGCGGCTTCCTCCTCCTGCTCCCATTCCCAACGCGCCACGCCCATCAGCACTTTGCCCTGTGCGACGAACACGTCAGTGAGCGTGACACCATTGTCGGACAGCGTTAGCTCCCGAACCTGGTTCGAATGCCCGGTGCCGCGCGATTTCACGATCGTCAGCGCCCGGTTGCGCTCTCCGTCCTGAACCACGTACGACATGTGTATCCACGTGTCTGCGATCGTCGAGATTCCGGTTGCTGTCGCTTCATCGGTGTTCAGTCCGTCCATTAGCGAAGTGTTCACGACGGTGATGCCCTCGATCTTGAGGAAATCGAGAAACTGTTGCGCCGCATCGGCGGACGCGAGGTGCGAGAGCTTGGTCGACAAAGCTGACAGCGGGTCGATGATGAGGCAGTGCGGCTTGTGCTCGCGCACCTTGTTGCGCAGCGCGCCGAACTGATCTTCCACGTTAGGCCCGCGCGTGCGCGTGGAATACATGCTGAGAAGGCCGGACTTTATATGCGGCGCGAGCTTGATGCCCACGGACTTCAGGTTTCGCACGATTTGCGAAGCTCCTTCATCGAAGCTCACGTAAAGCGTTCGCTCGCCGCGCTCGCACGCAGCTGCCGCGAATAGCCCGCAGAGCGTGGACTTCGCCGTTCCCGGCGCGCCAGAGATGAGAATGTTGCTGGCGCGGTGATAGCCACCGCGAAGCATGTTATCGAGCCTGTCCAGCCCGGAAGAAATTCGTTCGTCGGTAACAGGGTACGTCAGCTCAGTCGGACCCCGGTTCGTCAGCTGCAGCCCTTCGCCTGTCAGCGTAATGGGGAATTCATCGCCCGCGAACCCCGAGCCGCGGTATTTGACCACGCGCAGATTTCTAAAAGCAGAGCCCTCGGTAAGCTGCTGGCGAAGCACTACCACGCAGTCGACCATGAACTGTAGGAACCCATAGCGCTCGTCCGTATCCGGCGAGCCGGCTTTCTGCGTGATGATTCCCGTCAGGCCCATTTCCAGGAGCCAGTCCCGGATGCGGTAGATCTCCCGCCTCTCCGCCGTGGTACCTTCGAGCGAGGCGAGCAGAACGTCGATGCCGTCGAATACAATCCGCTTCGCGTTCATTTGTCGCGCCTTGCCGGCAAGCACGGCGAGCATTCCGGAGAGGTCGAAATCGCCCGCGGCGACATCCGCCGAAGAAAGCTTGGCGTCGAGGAAGAAGAGCTTCTTTTTCTCTAGCCCGGCTACGTCCCATCCGAAGATGGCGGCATTGGCAACTATCTGCTGAGTGCTCTCTTCGAAGGCTACGAAGATCCCCGCCTCACCGGCCGAATGCGCGCCGTTTACCAGAGTCTGAAGGGCGAAGACCGTTTTTCCGCATCCGGGCCCGCCCAACACGAGCGTGGTTCGTCCTCGTGGAAGCCCGCCCTCGGTGATTTCGTCGAAACCTTTGATGCCCGTCATCACCTTGGTGAGACGGCGACTGGGTGCGGGGGCTGCTTTCTGCGGCTTCATGTGTGCTACCTGGTCGATCGGAATTCCTGAACGGGTAAATCCTTTTCGGTGCTTACGTCGTAGCTGCAGCGTCTGACTGAGTCTGGAGAAGAGCCTTAATGGTCGTGAGAAATTCTTTGTATGCGAGGGGCTTCGCGATGTATCCGTCGCATCCGGCCGCGCGAATCCGCTCTTCGTCGCCTTTCATCGCCAAGGCGGTAAGCGCGATGACCGGAATCATCTTTGTCGCATCATCCGCCTTTAGAATCGCCGTTGCTTCCAGCCCGTCCATGCCGGGAAGCTGGATGTCCATCAGGATGAGGTCTGGCTTCTGCACGCGAGCGATGGTGAGACCCGTTTCTGCGTCGATCGCGCTTAGTACAGTGTGACCCGCAGACTCGAGCAGGAACATAGCAAGCGTCATGTTCGCCGGATTGTCCTCGATGACGAGAACCTTTGTCATGCAGCACCTACGTGGCGCCCCGACATTGCGCGCCTCACTTCGTCGGTGAAGCGCCCGGCATCGAACTTCCCCTTCTCCATGATCGCGATCACGTAACCGTTGAGCTTCGTCCGGTCTTCTGGGGTGATGTGCTTCGCAGTCACGATTATGATCGGTATCCGCGATGTCGACGGATCTTCGTGGAGGGCTACCACCACGTCGAACCCGTTTACCCCGGGCATCATGAGATCGAGAATGATAACGTCCGGACGTTCTCGTTTCGCCTGTTCAATCGCATCCTTACCGCCGTATGCGCGATATAGCGTCCCCGCGATGCCGGCCATCCGCACCGCGACGAGCTCGACCGCTTTGGCGTCGTCGTCCACAATGAGAACCCTGGGCCGCTTTCCAGTCTCGGCCGAAAACAGATTGAGCGCCACGAGCGCTTCGGTTAGCTCCTGTCGCGAGATCGGCTTCTGCATCACGGACGCTGCACCGAGTGCGAAGCCCTTTGCCGGATCGGCGACGATGGAGATGATTACAACCGGGATCTGACGGAGCGAATCCATCTGCTTGATGCGGGTCAGGAACTCCCAGCCGTCCATGTTGGGCAGCATGATGTCGAGTGTGATGAGCGCGATCGGTTGTTCGGCGGCGAGCAGGAAAGCCGCCTCCGCAGAAACCGCATGCAACACCTGGAACCCCTCCGCTTCGAGCTGCACCCTGATCAGATCCGCGGACTTGAAGTCGTCTTCAACTACAAGCGCGGTGCGCAGCCCCGCCACGAGCGGTGCAGCGGGCGCAGAGATGCGTGGCAGGGGATTTTCAACTTCGTCCGCGCGCCGGAAGGGTAGCCACACTGTGAAGAGCGAGCCCTGGCCGACGGTGCTCTCCAGTGCCACCACTCCGCCGTGGAGCTCGGCGAGGAGCTTGACCATGGCCAGGCCGAGTCCGGTTCCCTCGAACTTTCTGGCCAGCCCGCTGTCGATCTGGCTGAACGGCTGGAAGAGGCGATCCAAACCTTCCTTGGTGATGCCTATGCCGGAATCCTCGACAGTGATGCGCAGGAATTCAGCGTGCTCGCTTTCTGCGAGGGGGAAGCATCGTCCAGTGGCCAACCCGGTCAGGTTTCCGACCTCCGCTCTCCGCACCCGGTTCGCGCTAAGCTTCACCGAGCCACCGTCGGTCGTGAACTTGACGGCATTCGAAAGCAGATTGTAAACGATCTGCTTTACTTTTCTCGCATCGGCGCGAATCGACCCTAGATCTCCGGGCACGTCCATGCTGAGCTCGATGTGTCTTGCTGCCGCCTTCTCACGAATGATGGAGAGACTGTTTGCGAAAAGACCGTTCACTTCGACGAGCTCCAGATCGAGCAGCATCTTGCCCGCTTCCACTTTGGATAGATCCAGAATGTCGTTGATGAGAGAGAGCAGGTGCTTGCCGCTGCTGAAGATGTCGCCGATGAACCCGCGCTGTTTCTCAGTCATTTCGCCGATGAGTCCGTCGCCGAGCACTTCCGAGAAGCCGATGATTGCATTGAGCGGCGTGCGAAGCTCGTGCGACATGTTGGCGAGGAACTCCGACTTCATCCTGCTCGCATCCTGCAGCTCGACGTTCTTCTGCTGAAGCGCCTGCTCGAAGACCTTGAGCTCCGTCATGTCGCGGGCGGATGCGAACACTCCCTGGAGCTGCCGGTCCCGGTCGTGGAAAGTCGTCGCATTGTACGACACGACAGTAAGCGTTCCGTCACGCGCCGTCGCAGTGAGCTCGTAGTTCGTCACCGACCCTTCGGCGAGAACTCGGTTGATGCCCGCTTCGGCACGCACGGAGTCGGTGAAGTAGTTCTTGAACGGCGCGCCGATGAGCTCGTCGCGCGTGCAGCCGGTGAGCTTCTCGGTCTGCTTGTTTACGTCGGTGATGATCCCGCGCGGGTCGGTCGTCATCAGGGCGTCGATGTTCGATTCGATGAGCGACCGCGTGTAGAAGTGCTGATCGCGCAAACGCTGGTCCAGCTTCTTCCGCTCTTCTTCGATCTGCTTGCGCGCGGTGTTGTCCGTGCCGATGAGCAGGTAGCCGATGATCGCGTTCTGTGCATCTCGGAGAGCCGTCACTGAAACCACAGCGGGGAAGCGGCTGCCGTCTTTTCTGAAGTAGGTCAGCTCGTAAATGTCTTCGATTCCGCGAGAGGCCTTGAAGACGAGCGCTTCGAACCCGGGTGTGATTGTGGTACCAAGCTCGGTGCTGAGCGCCCTCGCGCGATTGATCACTTCCTGGGGATCGGAAATATCCGCCGGCGTGATCTTGTTCACGACATCGGCGGCGGTGTAGCCAAGCATCGTCTCCGCGCCGACGTTGAAGATCTGGATGACGCCGTTTGCGTCGGTGGCGATGCTTGAGAAATTCGCGCTGTTGAAGATCGCGTTCTGAAGCGCGCCAACCTTGAGCAGCTCCTCCTCGGCTTCCTTTCTCGCCGTGTTGTCAGTACCGATGAGCAGGTAGCCGATGATTGTTTCCTGCGCGTCGCGCAGCGCGGTAACCGATACCACTGCGGGGAAGCGGCTGCCGTCCTTGCGGATATAAGTCAGCTCGTAGATGTCCTCGATTCCGCGCGACGCCTTGAAGACGAGCGCTTCGAACCCGGGAGTGATGTCCGTGCCGAGCTCGATGCTGAGCGCTTTGGCGCGCGCGATTACTTCCTGCGGATCCGAGATGTCGGCCGGGGTCACTTTATTCATCACTTCGGCCGCGCTGTAACCGAGCATCCTTTCCGCGCCGACGTTGAAGATCTGGATGACGCCCTTCGCATCAGTTGCGATGCTGGAGAAGTTGGCGCTGTTGAAAATCGCGCTCTGCAGCGCACCGGCTTTGAGCAGCGCTTCCTCAGCCTGCTTTCGCGCGGTGTTGTCGGTACCGATGAGCAGATAGCCGATGATCGTATCCTCCGCATCACGCAGCGCGGTAACCGATACCACAGCAGGGAAGCGGCTTCCGTCTTTTCTGAAGTAGGTCAGCTCGTAGATGTCCTCGATGCCGCGGGACGCCTTGAACACGAGCGCTTCGAATCCAGGAGTGATGTCCGTGCCGAGCTCGATGCTGAGAGCTTTGGCGCGCGCGATTACTTCCTGCGGATCCGAGATGTCGGCCGGGGTCACCTTATTCATCACCTCGGCCGCAGTGTAACCGAGCATCCTTTCCGCGCCGACGTTGAAGATCTGAATGACGCCCTTCGCATCAGTTGCGATGCTTGAGAAGTTGGCGCTGTTGAAAATCGCGCTCTGCAGTGCACCGGCTTTGAGCAGCGCTTCCTCAGCCTGCTTTCGCGCCGTGTTGTCGGTACCGATGAGCAGATAGCCGATGATCGTATCCTGCGCGTCACGCAATGCAGTGACCGAGACGACCGCCGGAAAGCGGCTCTTATCCTTACGGATATACGTCAGCTCGTAGATGTCCTCGATACCGCGGGACGCCTTGAACACGAGCGCTTCGAATCCAGGAGTGATGTCCGTGCCGAGCTCGACGCTAAGAGCTTTCGCCCGCACGATGACTTCCTGCGCATCTGAGATGTCTGCGGGCGTGCAGGTGTTCACCACTTCTACGGCGGCGTATCCGAGCATCCG
>JACDDT010000061.1:0-4885 GCA_013816855.1 Gemmatimonadaceae bacterium | reverse complement strand
GAGTGACGGGCGGTGGTGATGTTGCCGGCGCTGCAATCAACATCGATTGCTGCGACTCGATCCCGGAGACATCATGACCCGTCAGAAAAGAACCAGGCTTGCCTTCCTCGCGCTCGTACCGGTGGTGGTATTCGCCGCCGTGCGTTGCGCAGACTCCTCCGCTCCGCTTCCCTCTGTGCAGAAGTCCATAAAAGCCCCCACTGCGGAATTCACTGCGCGCCTCTCGAGGCTTCACGAAGAGACCGATTGGGTTGGCGAGTTTCACAACGATGCGCTGCGCTACGTGTTCAACAGCATCAGTCGAGTTCCTGCGAAGGGGCGGGACAAGCGCTCGGTATGCGAGACGGCTCGCCGTGCGTACGCACAATTCCATCACGCTCGCCGCGGCACCGAGGTACCGGCGAGCGTTGACGCGCAGCTGGAGAGTTTCTGCGTTCCGAACACCGCGCCGGCAGCACGCGCAACAGTTTCCGGCGGTTCCAACACCGAGTCGCGGCGCGAGGTCTCAGCCGCCGCCGAGGGATTGATGGATCAGATTGCGAGTGCCATCGACGCCTCCACCTCGTCCTCGGATTTGAGTGACCGTGTGAATTCAATTGAAGCGAGCGCTGCGTCGTCACTAAGCTATGAAGAAGCAACCGATGTTTTCATTGTCGGGTCTGTAGCGCTCAGCTCCGCCGCCTATTGGGCGAACAATCTGAGTGCGTGGGTGCCGTTTACGAACAGCGCTGATTACGCGGTGCTGCTCACGACGCGTCTCGTATTGCCGGGCGACGCTTCGGCCCCCTTCGGCGGCAGCAATGCCGGTCAGGATTGGGGAGAGTACGCGGAGCAGGTGTGGAGGGACACGAGGGCCGCCGCGAAGCGTGCGGCAGGTGGTGATGCGCGTGCGGGGATAAAATATCTAATAGGCTCCGCTATCGGCGGATTGCCGATCCTGTGGGATGTGATCATCGGAGCTGCGGCGGCCGGCTCGATCGGCGCCGTTCTCCAACTCTAGTGCCGGATAATGGCGGCGCCGGCGATGAAATGATTGCGCGCCGGAAAGCGGGCACGAGGATTTATTCGCTGGTGCGGTCGGTCGGTTTCGCAGCAAACCATAAGCCGGAGGAATTGCGATGAATGTTTCTCGAGCTGCTGTTTCGATCTGGTATTGGGAGGGTGGACCTTTGCGGCGGTTTCTCGTCTCACTCGCCGTGACGGCGCTCATCCTCGTGGTTCCGTATCTGGCAGGATCACCCACCAGCGGCGCACTCATCATGATGTTCGTTGGCTTCGACCTTGGCTCCTGGTTCATGGACAAGGTCCATGTTGACCGCTTGATGCGACGAAAAATCGTGGCTGGCTGAAAAAAAAGAGAGGCGGAACTCCGCCTCTCTTTTTTTCTGCCTGCATCGCAACCGAAACTGCTAGGTGCAGGTGATCAAGCCAGCCGTGGACATCGCGCAAGTCTTCGAGGTGAGGGCGTGAGTCGCCGCTGCAGACCAGCCATTCGGGGCGGTCGTCGCCGTGGCCGTAACTGTGACGTTTTGCGAAGGCGTGAATCCCTGCGCGGAGCCGTTGCCTGAGAAGTACCTACCGCCGCTGTCTGCGGCATAGGTCTCCTGATACGTGGCCATGTTGCGCAGGTCGGACTTCATTGCTGCGATGTAAGCTTTGTCCTTCGTGTTCGCGAACTTCGGAATCGCGATCGCGGCAAGAATACCGATAATTACCACGACGATCAAAAGCTCGATGAGGGTGAAGCCTGAACGGTTGCGACGCATACTTACTCCTGAGAAAGGGGTCTCGGTTGCAATGCTACGTTTGGCAAAGGCCAAACCAACGGACGCGAAAACGCCAACCTCTTGCACTCCAACCATTTATGACGCTGGTGCGGCCGCGAGGTAACGCGGCCGCCGATGCATTTTGCCCAATCAGTCGCACTTTGCCAGACGGTTACCGGGTTTGAGACGCGTCGGCAGCTGGCTGTGCCAACAGGGTTCTGGCTTGGTCGCTCCGCTGTTCTGCCAGCAGCTTGGTGGTGAAACGCTGGCCCTCGGAAATGCGTTCGACCTCGACTGCGATCGCGTCCACTGACTGGCCGAGCTGAGCGAGCTGGGCCGAAACGTCGGCTGGAACACTGGACCGCGGTTTCGACCTGTCGATCGCCCGCGCGAGAGCCCGTGTGAACGGCATCAATATCAAAACCGCCGCGACGGTAACCAGAAATGCGATACCCAAGTCCATCGCGCGGGGCGGAATGTCGCTGTTGGGATTCCAGGGTATCTGCTGACCGGTAATCTGTTCGCCCCCGGGAAGCGGGGGTGCAGTTGGAGTCGCCGCCCGTGCATCGCGAGCGGCCGCTTGCGCTTCCTGCCGAGCCGCGTTGATCTGGTCGCGGATCTGCTGGCTGATCGCGTCGCGTGTCGTTTGGTCCTGCGCAAACCCGAATTTGCTCATCAGCATTTCAATTCTCCTTTTCTCTCAAGCTTTGGCGCGCGGTACGGGTGAAGCTACCGCCGCGTTTGTTCCTCGTGAGCGGCTGCTCCCAACACTAGTCCCGCGCGATACGTAATGGCATTGTTATTCCGGAGTCGATGATGCAAGCCACGCGTCCACCCACACCCCCTCGTACCAGCATGCGCATTTCCCGCGTTCTTTCCGCCCTCGCGGTCGCCGCCTTCGCTGCCGCGCCCCTGTCAGCACAGCTCTCCACACCTCTCGACTCGACCACCCTCGCCGGGTTCCGCTGGCGCAGCATCGGGCCGGCTGTGATGGGTGGAAGAGTCACCGACATCGAAGCGGTTCCCAACAATCCGAAAATTTTTTACGTCGCAACCGCCACCGGCGGCATTTGGAAAACGATCAACGCCGGAACGATGTTCTTCCCGGTGTTCGACAAAGAGAGAGCGATATCGATGGGCGACATCGCGCTCGCCCCGTCGAACCCCGATATCATCTACGCCGGCACCGGTGAAGAAGATTCGCGCAACTCCATCTCTCCCGGCGCGGGCATCTACAAGTCGACCGATGCCGGGCGGACATGGAAGCTGATGGGCCTCGAGGCCACCCAGCAGATCGGACGCATCGTCGTCGATCCCGTCGACCCGAACATCGTTTACGTCTCCGCGCTCGGGCACGCGTGGGGGCCGAATGCGGAGCGCGGCCTCTACAAGACCACCGATGGGGGCGTGCACTGGACGCTCTCGAAGTTCGTGAGCGACAAAGCCGGGTTCGTGGACATCGCGATGGATCCGAGCGATCACAACACCCTTTATGCATCGAGCTGGGAACGTGTCCGCGGACCTTATTTCCTGAAAAGCGGCGGGCCGGGTAGCGCACTCTGGAAAACGACGGACGCTGGCGCCACCTGGACGGAGATCAAGGGCAACGGATTTCCAGCGACGATGAAGGGGAGAATCGGGCTGGCCCTCTCACCGTCGAGCCCGAAGACGATCTACGCGTGGGTGGAAGCCGACACTCTCCCGAACGCGGCGCGCGGAACGGCTAACGACACGAGCAAGCGGAAGAAAACACTGAGCGGCATCTATCGCTCCAATGACGGAGGCCAAAGCTGGACGCTCGGCTTCCGCAACGAGCCGGCGGCATCGGGCGGCGGCGGTCTCGCTGACGCGCGTCCGTTTTATTACTCACAGATACGTGTCGATCCCGGTAATCCGGAGAAGATTTACTGGATGTCATCCGTCTGGCGTGTTTCCACCGACGGCGGCAAGACCTACAGACGCGGCGCGCTGAACATTCACACCGATTGGCACGCGATGTGGATCGACCCGCGTGATTCCGACCACTTCATCCTCGGAATGGATGGCGGAGTCGCACAGACGTACGATGGGGGCGGCACTTACGATTTCATCAACACGATCGCGCTCGGCCAGTTCTATGATGTGAGCTACGATATGCAGAAGCCGTATCGCGTATGCGGTGGACTGCAGGACAACGGATCGTGGTGCGGCCCGAGCCGCTCGAAGAACGCGACGGGGATCACGAATTCCGACTGGGTCAACGTCGGAGGCGGCGACGGATTCTACACCGCACAGGATCCGAACGATGCCAACATCATCTACAGTGAATCGCAGGGCGGCAACGCTTCGCGTCTCAACTTCGATCAGAATACGCGCACGATCATCATGCGCGGAGGCGGACGCGATCGTGGAAGCATCTTCGAGGATTCACTCATCGTCGCTCGCGGCGACACCACTCTTCCGGTGACCCCGGAGATCACACGCAGCCTCGCCACCTTCCGTACGCGCGCAGCGGTCGATTCAGCGCGCGGCTATCGCTTCAACTGGGAGGCCCCCTTCTTCCTCTCTCCGCACTCGGCGAATACGATCTACATGGGGGGCAACCGCATCCTCAAATCGTCGGATCGCGGCGACCACTTTTATCCGATCTCCCCCGATCTCTCGACCAAGGATTCGGCGCGCATCAACATCAGCGTCAAGACCACCGGTGGCATCAGCCGGGATAATTCAGGCGCGGAAACTTACGGCACGATTACTACCGCGACAGAGTCGCCGATTCGCCCCGGTATCCTTTGGGCCGGAACCGACGACGGAAATGTCTGGCTCACCACCAATGACGGTGGAAACTGGACGGACATCACCAAACGCTTCCCCGGGATTCCGAAAAGGTCCTGGGTGAGCAGGGTAGAGGCATCGCATTTCGATACCGCCACCGTGTACGTCGCCTTCGACAATCACCGCGAGAACGACTTCAAGCCGTACCTCTTCGTCTCGACTGATTTCGGGAGAACGTTCCGTACGATCAATTCCGATCTTCCGACGGGCGGCCCGGATTTCGTGCACGTCGTGCGCGAGGATGTCGTCAATCGCGATTTGCTTTTCGTGGGGACCGATGTTGGAGCGTATGTCTCTACCGATCG
>JACDDT010000144.1 GCA_013816855.1 Gemmatimonadaceae bacterium | reverse complement strand
TGAGGACAAGTACGAGGCGATCGCCGGGACCAACGCGGTAATTTGCGTCGACTGGTCCAGTCACGTTAGCGTCGAGCAGGTTGCTCCCCGGGCGAAAGAAATCCAAGCCGAAAATAGTGAAGCCGCTATCCGCATCGATTCTCCGTCTGAGCGAGCCGTCCTGTAGAGAATCAAGACGCGAACGACATTGACCCTG
Source organism: Gemmatimonadaceae bacterium (assembly GCA_013816855.1). GTDB lineage: Bacteria > Gemmatimonadota > Gemmatimonadetes > Gemmatimonadales > Gemmatimonadaceae > UBA4720. The sequence goes on along the minus strand of JACDDT010000144.1, from coordinate 2,476 downwards.
AGAAATTTGTTTGGTGGCTCTGTTAACACGCCGCGCAACAGCCGGATTGCTTGCACTGGACGAGTCCGTTGCGGTTGCCGAATCGGGATTGAACCCGCACCGCAAGTGCTCGGCGTCTGCCGAGTCCACGATTCCGAGCTGAGTGACAGCCGCGAAAACGTCGTCGGGATTCGACGCGGAATCCGCCCCGGGACCCGCTCCCGGCAGATACGCGTCCAGCAGATTCTCCGGATATCCCTCCGCGCGAAGCCGTGCCCGCACCTGATCGGGAGTCAACCCACTCGACATGATCCGTTGTTTCAACTGCTCGAGAAGAGCCGGATTTGTCTGCAACATCTGTTGAGCCTGCGCAGGCGTCGGGCGCTGCGCCGCCGCAGAGGAGGCGGTCGTCGCGAGCAGGAGGAGGAAAAGATTAACGCGAAATTTAAAGGACATCAGGAATAAGACTTTGAGTGATGGAACGGTGATGATCGCGCAGGGACTTGAACCCCGGACCTCTGGTATGTGAGACCAGCGCTCTAACCAGCTGAGCTACGCGACCTTGTTTACAAAACCGTGGCTTGAGCAGGCCGTCGAACGCACCGCCAAAGCCACCAGTTTTGCAACCCCTGAAACTAACGATTTGATGCGATTCGGGGTAGGAGCAGTCAAGCAAGCCGTGGTACACGTGAAAGCGCTCCGCGTTCCGGGAGAATAAGGTAAAGCGGAACCGGGGAAGTGGGCCCTGCAGGGCTCGAACCTGCGACCGTCGGATTATGAGTCCGCTGCTCTAACCAGCTGAGCTAAGGGCCCTCGCTACAAACTATTTTCGACGGGCAGCCAAGCGCAACGCTCCCGGCAAAATCGCGCACGATGGGGATCCGCCGGAATCACGCGAGATTGGTGTCGCCAAGCGGCGGAAACGCTGGCCGCTCGTCGTAGTTGATCGCCCCGGTCGCCTGGGCCGCGATCATCCCGAGGTAGAGCGGATTGAAGTACAGATATCGGCGCCACAGGCGACGGGGCTCCTGCCTGAGGCGGAACGCCCATTCGAGCCCGGCGCGCTGCAGCCGCCTAGGCGCTTGGGGAACGATCCCCGCGTGAAAATCAAAGGCGGCGCCGACGCAAACGATAGGCATCCCGACACTCGTTCTATTCTCGTACGCCCAAATCTCCTGCCGAGGACAGCCGAGCCCCGCAAAAGTGATAGCGGCGCCGCTGGCGCTGATCGACATTGCCAGTTGTTCACGCTCGTCCTTGCTGAGAGTTGTGAATCTACCAGGCTGGCTCCCGGCGATCTGGAGCCGTGGGTATTTCCGCGTGAGTGAAGTGCGCAGCTTGTCGAGCGTCTCCTGGCGGCTTCCGAATAAATAAATTGGAAGGGAACGCGCCGCTGCCCGCGCGCAGAGAGCCAGCATAAGATTCGGGCCGTACACCCGCTCCGCGAGCGACGTCTTGTGAATCAGGTTGAGCGCCCACCGTACCGGCTGGCCGTCCGGCACGACGAGATCGAACGAGTTCAGACGGTAGCGATGAACGGGATCGAGAGCTCCGGTCATTATCCCGTGAACGGGCAGCGCGGCGACGATGAACGGGTCGCGCCTTTGCGCCGCCGCAATGGTTCTGTCCACTGCCGCCGCGTAATTCACTGCGTCCACGTGGACTCCGAGGATCGATTTCTTGCCGTTGTCAATCATCTCGCAGAGCTCGCCGCTGAATCAGAAATCCGCGTGGAGTCGCGGCACCCAGGACATTTTGATGCGGCCAGCGAGCTCGGAGCGGGAGCGGCCGATGACGTGATCCGCGTTCGCTTCGTGGTTCACGCCGATGTCCGCCGACGATTCAAACGATCTGTAGTGCGCGGCGCCGCTGACGGCGATGCGAGCGACTTTCGTTACGACACCGCTGAATATTCCCGGCGTTGCGGTGTACGACGCGAACGGCGGATACGCTTTGCGATAATCGCCCTCACCCTGTCGCCGGAAAGCGCCATATATGCGGAGAGGAGCGGTCTTGAAGATGGCGACGTCCGCTCCGATTCGCGCTTCATCGTAATCACTGAAACCGCGACCGATGCCTACCCCGAAAACGTCGTAGCGCTCAGCGGGGTTCGGAGTGCGATAAGCGAGATTGCTTACGCGCGTGTACGAAGCAAACGCGCGATGGTCGCCGTGAAGTGGAAGCCCTTCCATCGTCACGCTCGCGCCGTACGACGAGGGCTCGTGGCAGATGGTGTCGCACTTGTCGATTTGCAGATCGTCGAGGAGAATTTGCCAGCCGAGGTTGCCGAAACGGCGTGTGCGCCAAAGCCCATCAAGGCCCATGGCAAGATTTCCATCGGTTCGCTCGTTCCGCCACGACAGCGCGAAAATGTTGAATGGGTTCGAAAGGGTTGGCTCAAAGCCGCGCCCGGCGCCGGTGTAAAGGAAGCTTTCGCTCGCGCCCACTTCCCAAGTCGCGTGGCGGAGCGCGAGACGGTGAACCGAAAGATACCGTT
>JACDDT010000060.1:1943-12574 GCA_013816855.1 Gemmatimonadaceae bacterium | reverse complement strand
CTCGCTTCATGCTTGCGCGCGTCGACAGCTCCGCGCCGCGCTCGGCGCTTTGGATCACCGCGCCGTCGGTTGAATCGCTTGCGAGTCTCGAGCTCTTTTCGCTCGACGGAAAGGTGGCGGGCCGGTGGCGCTCCGTGGTGAAACCCCTCGCTTCCGATTCCTCACGGCGGAACATCTCCGACATTCTCCTGTTCGATGCGAGCGGCTCACTGGCTACCGACGTCGACGGTGCGATAGCCAACGCGTTCGGGAACGATACCGTCGCGAAGACTACGCGCATTGGCGTTTACTGGGAGAACTATGGAGCCTCTGCGGCGGATAGCACCCGAACCGTCTCGCTGACTTTGACGCCAATCGCGCCGGGTGTGGTGACGCGTTTTCTCCGAGCTCTAGGAGTCGGAAAAAAGCTCACTCCCGTAGAAGTACGGTGGCATGATGCGGGTGCCGGCGCGGAAGTTCAGCCGAGATCGATCGCGCTGGACCTCTCCCAGGTTACGCCAGGCAGATACGAGCTGCGGCTGACTCTAGGAGATGGAATGAAAGCGTCATCCGCGTCGCGATTGATCGTCGTAAAGGAGCGTTCCGCAGGCGCTCCCCGATAACGACGCGCGAACTACTTTTTTCGCCCCGCGTCGTTGAACGGATGCTCGAAGCTTAAATAGAGAAACACTCCGCGCTCTCCCCGGCTCGGTCCGATTCCTAAGGGGAATGCGATTCCCGGAACGATCTGCAATCCTGATTTGTAGTTGAGCGCCATTCGCGCCCCGGGCGAAATCGTCCAACTGGTGCTCATCCTTGTTTTGCCTGGGGCGACTACATCACCCTCTCTGCTCCAGAGCGTCTCGAGCATCAGGTTGAATGTCGGACTGATCGCGAGGATTTCACTTCCGCCCAACGCGTACTTCCACACGTCGGCGCGATCGCCGGAAGCATTGCGCGCAGACGGCGTGTAGCGGGCCCCTGCATTGAGATGCGTCACCAGCATATTCGAGACTGCGATGCTCACCGGGAGAAATCCCTCGTATCCCGCTGCGCCACGACCCGCGTCATTCTTCCAATCCCCTGTCGGGAATGCGACGCTGAACCTCGGGCTCACGGCGAGAGGCGCATCACCGTCCCCGACAAGCTGATAACGGTAGTTCAGGAGGACGTCCCCGATTCCGGTCGACATTGAACCAGCACTGTGAACGAGGGGAATGGTATAACTGAGCTGATGCGCGATTCCCCCGGCCGGCCACTCCTGGGTGAAGTCGTACTCGTATGACTTGTTCGTGCGATCGATGTTGAGCGCACTGATATGCTGTACTACGCCGGCTTCCTGATTGTATGCCTCCTCGATGAGGAAGCTGTTGTCCTGGATGCCCGGTGTTTTCGCGGAATCGGTCGCCGCCGATTGGGCACGCACACCTGAAGTGAGCGTGAGCGATAGCGCTATCGCAACGAAAGTCATTTTCACGCGAAGAGCATTTTTAGCCCGGCGACGACGAGCACCGCCGAGAGGAGTTGGCGGAGAACAGGCGTCGCGAGACGTTTGCTTCCGTACTCCGCTCCGATCCAACCACCTGCCACCACCGCCACGCTCCAGATCGGCAGCGCGGGCGGAAGCTGCGTGACGCTCGAGAGGTGACCGAGAAGTCCGGCGATCGAATTGACGAGAATGAAGGCCGCGGCAACAGCAGAGGTCGCGCGCGTCTCCGCCCATCCCATCATCAGGATGAGCGGACTGAGAAAGATTCCGCCGCCGACTCCGGTGAGTCCCGAGAGCAATCCGATCACCAGACCGGAGACGAGCGCCGCTGCGAGTGGAGGCGGATGGACCATCACTTTCGCCGCCGTCTTTGCGGAACGGAACATCCACACGGCGGCGGATAGAAGCGCAACACCCACGATCGCGTCGTACCACTTCGCTGGAAGCGTGAGCGCGCCGCCAATGAACGCCGCAGGTATGGACGTCACCGCAAACGGCCAAAACAGCTCGAATGAAAAGCGGCCCGCGCGATAGAACTTCATCGTCGCGATGATTGCGACAAGAATGTTGAGGGCGAGGGCAGTCGGCTTCATTACGGCCGGCGCGAACGCGAAAAGCGCCATCACTGCTATGTAGCCCGACGCACCGGCGTGCCCGACGGAGGAATAAAGCATCGCCGCGAGAAGGAAGAGGACTGCGACAGCTCCAATGACAAGCGGGCTCATGCGAAGCTGAAACGGTTGAACGCCGTATCTCGTACGTGTCGCATCGCCGGCTCTCTCCTATATTGGGGCGCGCTCAATTCTAAGAGACAGCGCCCAACTTCGCACATGACATTACCAACAATCGACATTCAGCACGTCACCAAGCGCTTCGCCGAGCATGTTGCGGTGAAGGATCTCTCGCTCCAGGTGCCGCCGGGAACCGTATACGGCCTGCTCGGCCCGAACGGCGCCGGAAAGACGACAACGATCCGTATGATCCTCAACATCATCGCGCCAGACCAGGGCACGGTGAAAATCTTTGGAGAGCCGGCAAGCGCTAGCGGCATTACGAATCGTATCGGCTATTTGCCGGAGGAGCGCGGTCTTTACAGGAAGATGCAGGTACGGCGCGTTCTCAAGTTTCTCGCCGAACTTAAGGGTGTGACAGGCAAGACCGCCGACACGCGCATCGACCAATGGCTCGAGCGGCTCAGCCTCAAGACTTCCGAAAAAGATTGGGGCCTGTCGAAAATCGACGAGCTGTCCCGCGGAATGCAGCAGAAGGTTCAGTTCATCGGCACTCTCCTTCACGATCCGGATCTCGTCATTCTCGATGAGCCGTTCAGCGGGCTCGATCCCATCAATGCACAGGCGCTAAAGGACACTATCGTGGACCTCAAGCGCCGCGGAAAAACGGTCATCTTCAGCACGCACTTGATGGATAACGCCGAGCGACTCTGCGATTCGGTTTGTATCATCGCGCGCGGCGAAAAGGTTCTCGACGGCAGCATCGCTTCGGTGAAAGAGGTTCACGGGACACGCACCGTCGCGCTCGGCCTGGCGGGCGACGGCATGCGCGCGGTCGCGCCGATCCTCGCGGATAAATCGCTGGTGCTGCGCGCCGACGATTCCAACCGGTACTACGAGATTGAGCTTGCGCCCGGCGCCGATCCGCAGGAGCTGCTGCGGCGCGTAGTCGCGTCTGGTGCCGCGATTCAAAGATTCGAGATGGTGCAGCCTTCGCTGCACCAAATCTTCCTGCAAAAAGTCGGTGCCGATCACATGGGCATCGAGGAGGGCATGAGCGGTCATGGCTAAGCTTTGGGCAATCATCAAGCGTGAATACCTCGAGCGTGTTCGCTCGAAGTGGTTCCTCATCGGCACGTTCCTCGGCCCGGTGTTCTTCGGCGCCATCATCATCGTTCCTGCGTATATCGCCTCGAAGAGCAAGGCGGGCACCGAGATCAACAACACTGTCATTCTTGACGTGACGCAAACGGGATTCGGAAATCGCCTGGCAGCGGTGATCTCCGGCGGGCCAGCTGGTAAACCCGCGGCGGCGAAGCCGGCAACGACTGGCGCGCATCCGAGCGTCCGGGTAATTCCGCCCGCTGCCTTGCCGGCGGCAGAGAGCACGGCCACCCACGAGGTGATGATTCTCACACACACCGGTTATCTGGTCGTCGATGGACGCACGATCGAGGGCGAATCCGTCCGGTACGCGGGACGCAGCGCCACTTCGATTCCCGACATGGAACGTCTTCGCTCGGCGGTGAAGGAGGCCGTGCTCGCGACACGTTTGGAGAAGGCCGGCATCAATGCTTCACAGACGAGGGACATCACTTTCATCCCTCTCAACTACAGCGCGGAACGAATCACGGAGAAAGGGCGCGGCGGGTCCGGCATCGCCAGCGTGATGTTCGGCTTCGCAATCGGCTTCCTTCTCTACATGACCATTATTCTGTACGGGCAGACCGTGATGAGCGGCGTTCTCGAGGAGAAAACGAACCGCGTCGCCGAAGTCGTGATGTCGAGCGTGCCCACGAACACGCTCTTGAGCGGAAAAGTGCTGGGAGTAGCAGCCGTCGCGCTTACGCAGCAGATCCTGTGGGTGCTCACCACGATTCTCATGTTCAAGCTTCGCGCGCCGATCATGTCGAAGCTGGGTGCATCGGCGTCGCCGTTTGCCTTCCCGTCCATTTCGCCAACGGCCGCGGTTCTTCTCTTCCTCTTCTTCCTCCTTGGGTTCGTTTTCTACGCGTCGCTGTACGCGGCGGTGGGATCTTCCGTGAACAGCGAGCAGGAAGCGAAGCAGGCGATGACGCCGGTGCTGCTCTTCATCATCACCACCGCTGTGTTTATCCAGCCCGTCCTTCTCAATCCGACGGGCACGATGGCGCGGGTGCTTTCGCTGCTGCCGTTTTCTTCGCCGATCATCATGCCGATCAGAATGGCTGTGACGGCGGTGCCGCCCTGGGAGCTCGGGGTCAGCCTGGTGGTGTTGGTGCTCGCCTGCTTCGGCGCGATGTGGGTCGCATCGCGGATTTACCGGATCGGATTACTGATGTACGGGAAAAAGCCGTCATTCCGAGAGTTGGGGCGGTGGATCACCTACTCAGGGTGAACGGCTAACTGCAAATAAAGACTACCGGCCGGGGGCTTTGGGCGGAGCGGCGGATGGCTGCGGGCCGAACTACAGAACGGTCACTGCAAAAAGAAAGAGAGACGCGATGAGCGTCTCTCTTTTTCGTTCTCGAACTTTGCTTTGCTATGCTGCTGCTGTCGCTCCGCAATACTTGTCGAACGCGGCCGTAAGATCGTGCGCGATTTCGCCGGCCGAGCGGCCTTCGATGTTGTGGCGCTCGAGCATGAAGACGACGTCGCCGTCTTTGAGAAGCGCGATCTGCGGAGAGGACGGGCCGTAGCCAATGAAATAGCTGCGGGCGCGGGAGACGGCGTCTTTCTCCATTCCCGCAAAGACAGTCGTGAGCGAATCGGGTTTCGCTGAATGCTTGAGCGCTTCGGCGACAGCGGGGCGCGCGTTGCGCGCGGCGCAACCGCAAACGCTATTCACAACTACCAGTGTCGTGCCTTCCTTTTTTCCGAGCTTCGCATCGACTTCTTCCGGAGTGCGGAGCTCGGTAATTCCAAGGCTAGTCAACTCCTGGCGCATCGGTGTTACAAGTCTCTCATCGTACATCGGTCATTCCTCTGGGACGGGTTTTGCTTCTCTCGAAGTATAATCGCCCGCGCGTCAAAGAAGGCTTTGTGCCCGGCGGTTGATGAGATCCGCGTCGTCGTCTTCGCCCTGGGGGATCAGCTTCGTGCGAACGAAGTGCATCGTTGCGCCGAGGAGGAGGGCGAAGAGCATCAGCGTGATAAAGCGCCAGAAAGCGACGCCGCGCGCCATCGCCTGCCAATCGTGGTACTCGGCGCGAACGGTTCCCCACGGCTCTTTGTGGATGGCGATCAGTGCGAAACTCGTCCCCATTTCGGCGGCTGTCTCGACAACCGCGAAGAGGGCTGCGCGCCACGGCCATTCCTTTACGGGGAATCTGCCGAGGTGAAGCGTCGCCATCGTAAGCAGAAAAATCGCGCCTAGGGCAAGCGCGGCCCCGAGATACGCCCAGCTGTCCACGGGACCGTGGGTGAGAATGAGAGCGCGAAAGAGCCGGACAAGAATTCCGGTGATCGCCGCGAGCTCGACGGGCGAGCGCGCGATTTTCTTGAATGATTGCGGCTCGTCGAGGTCCCACTCGCCACGGGCGAATCTTCTTCCCTTCTCCGCGGCGCCGCGCGCGCTCAGCATGCGACTCCTCCTGGGGTCATCTGACCCAGTGGCCGATTCTGCTCCAGCGAATATCAGTGATGAACGGCAGAGGACGATCCGAATCGTCCGCGTTGTACGAGTAATAGATGAAGAGCGGACGGCCTCTCACATTCTCGCGCGGAACGAAGCTGAAGTAGCGGCTGTCTTCGGAGTTGTAGCGGTTGTCGCCCATCATGAAGAAATGACGAGCCGGAATTACCAAAGGTCCCCATTCGTCGTGAGTCGGAGTCGATGGTGCTGCGCCGAACCGCGAGGACTTGAGGCTGAGCGGTTTCTGCCAATCGAAGAGCCAGCTCGTCTCGCTACCCGCGCTGTAATCGACGGCAGGCAGCACGCCGTATCCCTGACGCTGCGCGATGCCATTGATGTAAAGAATTCCCTTCCGCATGAAAATCGTATCCCCGGGTTCACCGACGAGACGTTTCACCAGGGTCGGCGTTCTGTCTTCGGGATGGTCCTGCTGGAAGGGAGATACAAAGACGACGATGTCATTGCGCTTCGGCTCCGCGTATCCCGGGAAGCTCGCGCTCGTGAATGGGATGTGCGGGCCGTAAATGAGCTTGTTCACGAACAGCCAATCCCCGACGAGAAGCGAAGGGATCATGCTGCCGGAAGGGATCCTGTACGCCTCGACGAAAAACGCCCGCAAAGCGAGGAATACGAGCAGCGCCCCAAGGATGGACTTGAGATTTTCCCAGAGAGTGACGGCTCGGGCGGATGAAAAAGGGCGCGCCTTTTGAGCGCGCCCTTTAGGTGATGCGGTTGCCAAAAGTGCTATGCGTTCTTCAGGTGTTTGTTGACGAGGCGCGTCATCTCGAACATCGAGACCTGGCCCTTTCCACCGAAGATCGGGCGCAGATTCTCATCGGCGTTGATCATACGGCGGTTCTTGCTGTCCTGAAGTCCTTTACGCTTGATGTAGTGCCACAGCTTCTTCGTGACTTCGGTGCGCGGGATCGCGCTCGAGCCGACGACGTTGCTGAGCTGCGCGCTAGGAGTCATCGGAGCCATGAAAGCTGCGTTCGGCTTTCTCTTCTTGCCCGACGAGGACTTCTTCTTGCTCGACTTTTTGGCTGCGCTCTTCTTCTTCGGTGCAGACTTCTTGGACGCCGACTTACCCTTCTTAGCCTTCGATTTCTTTGCGGCCATCTGGTCTCCTGGTGAGTGATCGACGCGATTCACAGAGTGAAACGCTGCCCCATCGCGGAGTAAGGTAGAGTGTCAGTATCCGCCGAGCAATAGGGAAATTTCTTTTCCGTCATAGGAGAAACCGCCGGTTTTCATAGGGAAACGTAGGCCATCGACGATGGCACTCTTCCCGCGCCAGTCGTCGAGGGCGGCGGTTTTTCCCGCTAGGAGCGAAGAAGTTTCATCATTTTCACGTCGTAGGGATCAGGTGAATCGTCGTCATCGGCGATGTCGTAATTCAGCTGCGGCGTCTCGAGAATTAGCGGAATTCCCATAGTGCGGTGGTCGCTCATGAGCCACTCGAACGGAGCCTTGCCGATCTGCCCTTCCCCTATGAGAACGTGCCTGTCGCGGTTGGATCCGAGCTCGCCTTCGCTGTCGTTCAAATGGAAGAACGAGGGCGCTTCACCCGTCTCGCTCTCAAACTCGTCGAGCACCGCGGTTAGCTTCGCCTTCGACTCGTGGATGGCGTATCCCGAGGAGAAAAGGTGGCAGGTGTCGAGCCCGTAGCCGGTCCGCTTTCGCAGCGCTTTTGCCACGTGAGAAAGAATCTCGCCGACCTCCTGCGCGGTCTTCCCCATCGTCTTTCCCGCTCCAGCTGTGTTTTCCACGAGGAGACGCGTGTCGGAATCATTCGCCTTGAGAGCGGCGGTTATCGCTTTGGCGATCCGCTTCGCCGAGTCCGATCGGTCGCTCGTCCCCGCCGAGCCCGGATGGAAGCAAACAGCGCCGACACCGAGCGTGCTGGAGCGCTCCATCTCCTTGGTGAGACCGCCGCTGGCCCGCGCCCATTTCTCCTCGTCAGGCGTGGCGACACTCAGCACGTACGCCGCGTGCACGACGATGTTCTCCGGGCGAATGTCGGTTTCCTTCAGCGCCGCCTTGAACCTCTCCACTCTTTCGGGCTTGATACTGGATTTGTCGCCGTAAAACTTCGGAATCGCGGTGAAGAGCTGCATCGCGGTCATGCCGGCGTTTCCCGCCCGACGAACGGCCATATGAATGCCACCGTTGTCGATGGTGTGCGCGCCTAAGAATCGGGTCGTTTTCTTCGAGGATGGCGGAGTCATTTCCAGGTTCCGGTGCGGGACGCCTGACGTCGGCGGGTGGAGTCTGCGGGGTCGATCTCGGTCCAGCTTACTTCCAGCTTCGTGCCGCGGAGATGCGCGGTTGGATTCGCCGCGACGGCACTCTCCTCCGAAACGGGCAGTTTCAGCTCGAAGATATGCCCCATCGTTTTCGATAGAGCGGCGAATATTCGAGGACGCGAGCTGTTCGGGTCTTCGTATGCCGCCGCGACACGCCCACCTTCCGCGCTCACGGCCGTGTTCGAGGGGCGCGCTCCGAATACCAGTGGGACCGGCGCGTGAAAGCTTTCGCCACGATCCATGCTGTGGACGTAAAAAACGCCCGCCCCCGAAGAGGGTTCAGCGAAGTATGCGATGTGGACATAGCCGCTCACGACGTCGCTGGCGATAGCTGGAGCGGGCCGTGTGCAGCCCCTTCCGCTCGCATCGGTAGTGTCCGCAGCTATGGGCTTCGTCCACGGCTCGCCGTCGTCGCTCCGCGAAGTGAGAAGAGCCGCACTGCTGTCTTTTCGAAGGCTCCACCACACTGCGAAGAAGGTCTTCTCGGCCCGCGCCAGGCGGATGCTCGAGCGGCAGCGTGGCGGATCGGGGATCAAAATTTCTGTGGCCGAATCAGCCGCATTCGATGAATCGCGATCGACCGCCGACGGAGCGGAAGCGGTGCGCGCGAGTGAATAACGCACGTTGCCCCAGCGAACTGGATCTTGCGAGCACGCGGCAACACAAAGAGCCGGCAAAATCAGCGCGAGTACACGACGGATTCCCATGACCGTATGAAGCTACAGCGGCTGCCGCCGATGGGCTCTCACCCCACCGCCGCAAATCCCATTTGCGTATCTTTGAGCGTCCGCAGACTACTATGGAATCCAGCATGACCGACTCACAGTCAACGAACTTCAACGGCACCCGCCGTGTACCGAAGCCCGTCAACGAACCGGTAAGAAGCCACGCTCCCGGCACACCGGAGCGCGCAGCGCTCAAAGAGCGCCTCGCATCGATGGCGAAAGAGCGCGTTGACATTCCCATCATCATCGGCGGGAAGGAAATCCGCACCGGCGCGCTCTCACAATCGGTGATGCCGCACAATCATCGTCATGTACTGGGCGATTGGCACCGCGCGGATGCAACGCACGTGGATCAGGCGATCAAGGCGTCAGCGAGCGCAGCAAAGGATTGGGCGAACTGGGCGTGGGAAGACAGGGCGGCGATTTTCCTTAAAGCAGCGGAGCTCCTTACCACCACCTGGCGCGCGACCATCAACGCCTCGACGATGCTCGGGCAATCGAAGACAGCCTATCAGGCGGAGATCGATTCCGCCTGCGAGCTAATCGATTTCTGGCGGTTCAACCCCGCGTACGCGCAGGAGCTGTACGACGAGCAGCCGCTGAGCGACCGCACGATGTGGAATCAGCTCGACTACAGGCCGCTCGAAGGATTTGTGTATGCCGTGACGCCGTTCAACTTCACCTCCATCGCGGGAAATCTTCCCACCGCGCCCGCGCTGATGGGGAACACCGTCATCTGGAAGCCGGCCTCGAGCGCAATGCTGTCCGCGTACTATCTCATGAAGCTCCTCGAAGAAGCAGGGCTTCCGCCGGGCGTCATCAACTTCGTGCCGGGCGACGCTGCGACTATTTCGGACAGGCTCCTCTCCCACCGCGATCTCGCCGGCGTGCACTTCACCGGCAGCACCGGCGTCTTCAACAGTATGTGGAAGACGATCGGCGCGAGCATGTCAAACTACCGGTCATATCCGCGCATCGTCGGCGAGACGGGCGGAAAAGATTTCATCGTCGCTCACGCGTCCGCGGACCCGGTCGCACTTTCCGTCGCGATCGCGCGAGGCGGATTCGAGTATCAGGGTCAGAAATGCTCGGCGGCGAGCCGCGTGTATGTACCGAAATCTCTCTGGCCTGAAGTGCGCGACAGGACGGTCGCCATCATGAAGGACATCAAGATGGGTGACGTCACCGACTTCAGAAACTTCATGGGCGCGGTCATCGACAAGAAGGCATTCGGAAAGATCGGCGAGTATCTCGATCACGGGCGGACGAAGGGACGAATTTTGTCGGGCGGCGTCGCGCGGGGGGACGACGGCTACTTCATCGAGCCGACGCTAGTGGAGACGGAAGACCCGTCGTTTAAGCTGCTCTGCGAAGAGATCTTCGGACCGGTCGTTACCGCTCACGTTTACGCCGATGACAAATTCGAAGAGACCCTCTCTCTCGTCGACAGCACATCGCCATACGCGCTGACCGGTGCGATTTTCTCGCGAGACCGAACCCCGGTACGAAGGGCGATGCTCGCCTTGAGAAATGCGGCGGGAAATTTCTACGTCAACGACAAGCCAACCGGGGCTGTCGTGGGGCAGCAGCCGTTCGGCGGGGCGAGAGCATCAGGAACGAACGACAAAGCGGGGTCGAAGCTGAATCTCGTGCGCTGGATCAGCGCGCGATCCATCAAAGAGACATTCGCTCCCCCTCTCGACTATCGCTATCCGTTCATGGCTGAAAAGTAGGCGCCATCGCTGGCGTTAAAACCGGCCTTCCACGTAAAGATTCGCGCGGATTTTC
>JACDDT010000060.1:0-1843 GCA_013816855.1 Gemmatimonadaceae bacterium | reverse complement strand
TTGACGTTCGCGTCGAACTGCTGCTCGCCAAATACCCGCCAGTCGCCGAGAAACGCGTTATCCGTGTGAAGCGTAGCCTCGGCGCCTGCACTCCGGTAGTAGAATCCCTCGTCACGACCGAAGAAGAGCGACGAAACAGATCCGCGGAAGCCGAGCGGACCCGCCCAGTCGTTTGCGGCGGCGAGACGACGATACACGCCCGCACCGACGGTCGTTCGACCATCACTGCGATCCAGTGACAGCTCGCCGTTTGGCGAGAGGTCTGCGAGCCCCAGTCGAACCTGGGCATGCGCCGTGTAACCGTTGCCTAGAACCTGATCTGCGCCGATGCCGCTCGAGAGACCTTCGATGCGGTTGTATCTGGTCATCGACAAACCGTAGGAAATCGTCGGCGGCTGCGGATGATAGCCCGCCTGCGCGCCAAGGGTAAGCGCTTGTCTGATTAGCTCATCGCGGTCTGCCGAGCCGAAGAGCTCATCGCCGGGATCGTAGATGGACTTGGGTAAATCTGCGGAGCGTGCGAGCGCGACCGTATCGCAAGGCACCCGAACGAGCACGTTCATGTGCTCATTTTCGCGGTGCTCGACGCGAACCCGCTCCGTCCCCGTCTTGCATTCCGATTTTCTTTTTTCGCGGCGCGCGGCTCTCGAGACAGAATCCTGCGCCGTGTCTCCCGCGGCGATGGAGAAAACCGGAAACGGATCGGTGCCATTCACGGAGGTGTAGCGATAGCTCTGCTCCATCGTAAATGGAACGTGCATGAGGCTCACCTGGGCATCCCCTTCAACCGATTGAACGCGGGGCAGCCAGAAGCGCCCCTCGTGTAATCCGTACTCGACGGTGATCGCCTTTACTTGCGCCGTGATTGGAGTGATGAGCCCGCGCACCCAACCTGGCATGCCATCGTCCTTCTTCTTCGGGTCGTTCTGTTCCTTGGCGATTTCCATAATGTCCATCGGCACGGCGAGACGATATACCGCTCGAACGAGCTGACCCGACGATTGATCGAACCAGAGTGAGCCGACCGCGACGTTCCACTTCGGGGTTCGCGGACGGACAAGAAGCTCTTTCAGCTGGATGCGTGCACCTCCGGGCAGTGCGAAAGTCACCGAGTCGCCGGTGGCGTAGGTGTAATACGCCTCCGATCCCTTCGCGAGAGGATGCACGATGTCTTCATCGCTCACGTCGGACTTCGCGAGCCCTGATCCAATCCAAAGAGTCTCACGTCCCGGGAAATACGGCACCTGCTCGAATCCGCTGAAACCAACACTGATGTCACCGTCGCTCAGCATCGTAGACGCGGTTCGCTGTCCCTTAACTTCCACCATCGCGCCCTGCGTCCTACTCCACAACACGCGGGAAGCCCGCTCTGTCCGGAAGAGGAGATGATCTCGGCCGAAGCGGGTGAGCCCCATCCCCACACTCATTCGCTCGTACGCATTTGCGTCGTAGCCGAGAAGGCTGGAGTCCTGCGCCAGGCGCGCGGCGCGCGCACGAGTGAGGAGCTCTCGCGCTCCCGCATCGCGAAACGCCGAAGCAAGCAAGGCCGGCGTTACGTGAATGATCTTCGCCTCGCGCCGCTTCCGTCGAGTGGAATCACGGTCTGCTCTGCGCGCACGAATGGAGTCGCGCTGCGCCTCACGCCGCGCTTCAATCTTTGCCACTTTGACGCTGTCCGTGGTCTTGCTGCCTACTCCGATCGAGACACTCGTTTGTGCGAACAGCGCCACCGCGACAAGAGCCAGCATTGAATTAGCGTGGAATGGTGAAAGAAGCGCCGAGCTGCCAGAGAATCATGTCCGTCTTGCTGCGTCGCGCTGTGAATGAGATGGTGCCGTCGGGA
>JACDDT010000059.1 GCA_013816855.1 Gemmatimonadaceae bacterium | reverse complement strand
GGTGCTGCCCGCGAACGGCCGCTAACTACGCTGCTCGTGAACTGCTCGGCGACGGTAGTGTTAATGACTAGGGAAGGACCTTGGAAACTGTCTTCTTAATAGCGTCGAGCTCGTAGCCGCGGCGCGCGAGAAATCCGAATAGCCTGCGGCGAAGAATGAGCGGCTCGAGGTCGCCCATTTGTTTGAGTTTCTTTCGCGCCGCCCTTTCGGCCATCGCGGCGGGATCAACTTCTTCGTCGGCGAACACCTTCGCGATTGCGGCGTCTGCGAGCGGCTGGGCAATTCCCTTTCGACGAAGATCCTGCACCACACGCCGCTTGGAAGCGCCGCCGCCAAGTACTTTTCCGCGGGCATATTGCTCCGCGAATTTCGCGTCGTTTATCAGACCGCTCGCCTCGAGGCGGTCCATCACCCCCTGCGCGACCTCCGGCTCGATTCCCTTCTGTGTGAGCTTACGAAGCAAAGACCGCGCGGTATAGGACCGCGCGGTCAAAAGCTTCAGGGCGTACTCATACGCTGACGACTGGGACACGCCGAGGACTATCGGTTCGTGGAGAGACTGAGCTCAACGATAGCCCCGCGGCGCCTACTACTCCTCTGTGGTCTCAGCTTCGACTTCAGCGCCCAACGGACGGATGCCGAGTACTACCTTCACCTTCTCTTCGACTTCGGCGAGCATCGCTGGATTGTCCTTGAGGAACATCTTCGCGTTCTCACGACCCTGACCGATGCGCTGGCTGCCGTAGCTGTACCAGGCTCCGGATTTGTCGATGATGCCCGATTCAGCGGCGATGTCGAGGACAAGCGAGGCGTGGCTGATGCCTTCGGCGTACATGATGTCGAACTCGGCTTGCTTGAACGGCGGCGCGACCTTGTTCTTCACCACTTTGACGCGGACGTGCGAGCCGATGACTTCTTCCTTTTCCTTCACTGCGGCTATGCGGCGAATGTCGAGACGGACGGATGCGTAAAACTTGAGCGCCTTCCCACCGGTGGTCGTCTCGGGGTTGCCGAACATCACGCCGATCTTCTCGCGCAGCTGGTTGATGAAGATGACGGAGGTTTTCGAGCGGGCAATCGCACCGGTCAGCTTGCGAAGCGCCTGGCTCATCAGCCGCGCCTGCAGGCCCATATGCGAATCGCCCATATCGCCTTCGATTTCCGCCTTCGGAACGAGGGCAGCGACGGAATCGATAACGATGACATCCACCGCGCCGGAGCGGACCAGGATCTCGCAGATCTCCATCGCCTGCTCGCCGGTGTCCGGCTGTGAGACGAGAAGATTATCGACGTCCACTCCCAGCTTCTGCGCGTAGTCGGTGTCGAGCGCGTGCTCGGCATCGATGAACGCCGCCGTCCCGCCCAGACGCTGTGCGTTGGCGACGACGTGGAGGCAGAGCGTCGTCTTCCCGCTCGACTCGGGGCCGTAGATCTCGGTGACGCGGCCGCGCGGGATTCCTCCAACGCCTATGGCGGCGTCGAGGTTTATCGCCCCGGTCGGGATCGCGTCAACGCGAACACGAGCGCCTTCCGCACCCATTTTCATTATGGCGCCCTTGCCACAGTTCTTCTCGATCTGGGCAATCGCCAGGCTCAACGCCTTCTTCTTTTCGTCCTGCATAGCCGTCGTGCTTGCCATCTGGATCGTCCTCTTCGTTAAGCGTTAAACCGTGGCCGGGAGGGGGTGATTCGGAGCAAAAGCAGCCCCGAAAACCCTACCCGAAGAAAATACGAAGCTGTACCAAAACAATCAAGCTCCAGTTGGAAGGAGGAAGGCGTTCTCTATGTGCTGGACTTCGGCCCTTCCGTGGCCCAGGATGACCCCCACGACGTCGAACCGATAGGAGTCGCCGGGACGCTGGAACCGGGAGATCCACACCCTGGCGGACCGGCAGAGCTCGCGCCGCTTCTGCCACCCGACGGCGGCAAGCGGGCCACCGAAGCTGGTGTTCGCCCGGGCCTTCACTTCGACGAAGGCGACGATTCTGGCGCTCTCCCCTTCCGCGCGCGCGACGATGAGATCGACGTCGCGGTGGCCGTTGCGGAAGCGGCGGTCGAGAATCTCCCAGCCTCGCGCGGAGAGCCACTGCTCGGCGATTCGTTCGCCTTCGAGACCGGTTGATTGATTGGCCGCTGACATGGGCGGGAGTGTAGTACGGGAGGCTGCGGGCGCCGAACGCTAAAAAGGGCGGGGGGACTCGAAAATCCGCGTCCTCAAAGACAACAGAACAAAACACGTGGATAGCCTACCGCGATTCGCTCACCGCTGTTCGCTGAACTGTGGACGGCATGCGGCTGGTTGCACGTGCACCATACTGATGGCGTGAGCGACGGCTTCATCTCCGAGTCTGGGCGGATGGAGCCATTCAAACGACTGCGAGTTTGGCGAAAGGCGCACGCCTTAGCGATAAACACTCACCGGGTTGCTGCGGGGATGCGCAGCTCGCTGGCCATCTCGCTCCGATCTCAAATGGTACGTGCAGCGATGTCGATTCCCACCAATATCGTCGAAGGCCGAGGACAAAAAGGCGAGCGCGAATTCGCGCGGTTCTTACGGATTGCTCTAAACTCAGGGTCAGAACTTCAGTACCACCTTATCGTAGCGAGGGAACTCAAGATGATTTCAGAACGCGATTTCACGTCGCTCAGCGATCAGGCGACGGAAGTGCGCAAAATGATCCATGGCCTTCTCAGCCGTCTCGCCGGGCAATCAGCCACGAGAACAACGAGCGTCGAGAATAAACAGCCTGAGCCGCAGCTAAGCGAACAGCTGTAAGCGTATCGCGGTAAGCGATACGCGTGTCGTGTTCAGTGGCAGTTACAGGGCCCTCGCCCCCGCTATCCTATCCAAATCATCCAACCCCGCGAGCACATCCCGCGGCTTCGATCCATCCGGCGGGCCGAGTATCCCTGCCGCGTGGAGCTGATCGATGATCCGCGCCGCTCGGCCGTAGCCAACCTTCAAACGCCGCTGCAGCAACGACGTCGACCCCTGCTGGTGCTGAATCACTATCTCCGCCGCCTCGCGGAATAGCTTGTCGCGATCGGAATCGTCGCCATCCTCCCCTTCGCTCCCTCCCGACGCTTCCGCTTCTTTCTTCCGCATCGTCTCGAGAATGTCTTCCTCGGTCGGCGCCTCGTCGACAATGAGTCCCTTGGCCTCGAACTCCGCCTTCCTCTGCTCCCGGCGATCGGTGTACCAGTTCATCAGCTTCTCGGTCTCTTCGCTCGAGATGTAAGCGCCCTGCAAACGCGCCGGCTCTGATTTGCCCGGCGGAATGAAGAGCATATCTCCATTACCAAGCAGCGATTCCGCGCCCATCCCGTCGAGAATGGTGCGGCTGTCAATCTGGGACGCGACGCGAAACGCGATTCTGCTCGGAAAGTTCGCCTTGATGAGACCTGTGATCACGTTCACACTCGGTCGCTGCGTCGCGAGAATGAGATGGATTCCAATGGCGCGCGCCTTCTGCGCCAGCATCGCCAAAGGAGTCTCCACCTCGCCCTGGACCGTCATCATCAAATCCGCCATCTCATCGATGACGACCACGACGTACGGATAAATACCGCCCGTGTATTCCTCGTTCTCGAAAGCCACATCTTTGCGCTTCGGCTTCTTGAGCGGAACGCCTTCCTGCACCTTCCGATTGAAATCCTGAATGTTGCGCGCGCCGTTCGCCGCGAGCGTCTCATAGCGCTCCTGCATTTCGAACACGGCCCACTTCAGCACCGCCGCGGCGTCGCGATTGTCGGTGACCACCTTATGGCGCAGATGCGGCAGAACGTTGTACACCGAGAGCTCCACCATCTTCGGATCGACGAGCAGCAGCCGAAGGGTCTTCGGCGTGTGACGGTAGATGAGACTCGTGATGAGCGTGTTGATGCAAACCGATTTTCCGGATCCGGTCGCGCCGGCGATGAGAAGGTGCGGCATCTTCGCTAGATCGTTGATCACCGGCCGGCCCTCGAGATCCTTCCCCAGCGCGATGGGGAGCGCTGCCCGCGCACTCTTGAACTCGGGTGATTCGATGAGCTCGCGGAACATCACCATCTCGGAAGTCGGATTCGGGACTTCCACTCCGACCGCGCCCTTCCCCGGAATCGGAGCGACAACCCGTATGCTCGGCGCCCGCATCGCCAACGCGAGATCGTTGGAGAGATTCGCAAACTGTCTCACCTTCACACCGGCGGCGGGCGTAATCTCGAATTGCGTCACCGTCGGACCGGTCGTGCGCCCCGTGAGTTCCCCTTCGACCCGGAACGTGCGCAGCGCGTCCATCAGCTTCGTCCCCATCGCGTCGAGCTCGCGCTTGCCCAGCTCGGCGTTTCGCGGTGGAGGCGGCGAGAGCAGCTCTACCGGAGGGAGCTCGTCGTCCTCGTCGATGAACTCGGACTCGGACGCGCCGATGGCGGCTGCGACACGCTCGTCGTTCGCAGCGATCTCGGAAGCCTTCGTCTTCTTCTCGCGTTTCTTCTTGGGCGTCTCGACCACCTGCTCATCAACCGCGTCGACGAGCGGCTCCACCATCAACGTAGGGTCGAGCGCCGGCATCTCCTCCGGCGGCGGCTCGAGCAGGATCGCGAGGGGACGCTTTCGAGGGTCCGTCACGACTCCTGCTTCGATCTCCTCCATCTCATTCAAAGGAGTGCTCACAATCGGACCGGCAACCGTCTGGTGACGAGCCCCAACCACGGCGCGAACGGGATTCCACCGGAGCGTCGTGGCCATGAGCACGCTGATGCTGATGATGAGAACGATCCAGGCGCCCGCCGGGCCGGCGAGCTGGAGCAGATAAAACGCCGACAAACTTCCCCAGATTCCCGACCACATGCTTTGCTCTCGGAGTCCGCCCTCCCCTACGCCTATCGCGACTGGAACGAGGATCACAAGACCGAGGAGAAACGCCATCCACAGACGATCGGTGCGTTGGTCGAGCCGTCCGAAGACGCGCAGCGCATGAGCGGCAGCTGCAATGGGCAGCAGCGCCGCCGCAGGCCACCCGAAGAATGAGACGAGCGGACCGGCGAGAATCGAGCCGACGAATCCGAACGACGATCTGAAATCTGCGCCGCGCATGGCGGCGATTCCTTCGGCGATGAGTGCTCCGCCGAGGAAAAGTGCGAAGAGAAGAAGACCGATTCCCCAGACCTCGCGCTTCAGCGCGGCGCGGCGGGGATCGGCGCTATCTGTCTCGCTCTGGTCCGAGTCTAGTGATTTGCCTGTCCTGGAAGATCGGGACAACAGGGAAAGAATCCACGGACGCGGCGACGGCGAGGTCTGCTTCGAATCCCGCTGCTGCGAGCGCTTGCCCGTGGGTCGAGTCTTTGAAGACTTTCTCGATGTTGTCGGCATATCTCCGGTCGATCAGTGCCGACGCGGTGGCCGCGTCGTTCAACACTACCGAAGCGAGTCGCTTCGGGATGGCACGGACGTATCTCCCAGCACACGCTGAATCTTCCAGCGAAAAATTGCCTTCATTCCCCGCGCAGACAATGGTAATGTCGGCATTTGCGCGCGCCGCCGCACGGAGCATTGCGAGCACAGCGGAGAAGTTCACGTACGACGCGACGACCACCTCACGCGCTCCCTGCACGCCGAGGAGGGCTTTTGTTCCGTTTGTCGTGGTGATGAGGACCGTTTGCCCTCCCACCGCCTCGGCGGTGAAGCTCTGAGGAGAGTTGCCCAGCGAAAAACCGGAGATGGGTATCATCTTCTGCTCGCCGGCGAGCACCACTTCTCCCTTCTCGAACTGCTTCGCCCGCGTCATCGCGTCGTCCGCACTTTCGAACGGAATAACGCCCTTCGCGTCGTTTGCGAGAGCGACCGCGATGCTCGTCGATGCGCGGAGAACGTCGATGACAGCAACGACTCTTCCTGTTACATCAGCCGGCTTTACTTCTCCCGGAGTAAAAAAAACATCGAGCCTCATGAAACAACGTCTTTCATGAGATCGCTTTCCCGCTCGAGGAATTTCGTGTCGATCTTCCCCGACTGGAAAGTCTTGTTGGCCATGACGCGTGAGAGAAACGGGATCGTCGTCGTGACTCCTTCGATGATGAAGCTGTCGAGGGCGACCTGCATTCTCTTCAGCGCTTCCTGTCTGTCTCGCCCCTGGCATATGAGCTTTGCAATAAGCGAGTCATAAAAGGGAGGCACGCTGTAGCCCGCATAAACGTGGGTATCGAGGCGCACGCCCGGTCCGCCGGGCGGATGAAAGACGTCGATTCTGCCCGGCGACGGCTGGAAGTTCCTTGCCGGATCCTCCGCGTTCACGCGGCATTCGATTACGTGACCGCGGCGCTCGACAGGCATTTTAATGGAAAGCTTCTCGCCGCTCGCGACGCGGATCTGCTCCTTCACGAGGTCCACTCCGGTGAGCATCTCCGTCACCGGATGCTCAACCTGGATGCGAGTGTTCATTTCCATAAAGTAAAACGAATTGTCTTCGTTCAGCAGCATCTCGATCGTGCCGGCGCCGACGTAGTCGATCGCCTTGGCGCCCTTCACCGCCGCCTCACCCATCTCCTCGCGCATCTTCGGCGTAACCGCGGGACTCGGCGACTCCTCGATGAGCTTCTGATGCCTGCGCTGAACCGAGCAGTCGCGCTCTCCGAGGTGGATGACGTTGCCGTGACGGTCGCCCATGATCTGAAATTCGATATGGCGCGGGCGCTCGAGGTATTTCTCGACATACACGTCGCCGTTACCGAAAGCAGAGAGCGCTTCCGAGCGCGCGAGCTGGAATGATCTGACAAAATCGTCGGGGTCTGCCGCGACGCGCATTCCCTTGCCGCCGCCTCCCGCCGCCGCTTTGATGATCACTGGAAATCCGATCTCCCTCGCGAAGACGAGAGCTTCCTCCGGATCTTCGACGCCGCCCTCGGTTCCGGGGATGATCGGAACACCCACCGCCTGCATCGCGCGCCGTGCGGATGCCTTGTCGCCCATAACGCGGATCTGCTCGGCCGTCGGCCCGATGAAGTTCAGATTCGACGCAACGCAGATCTCCGCGAATTCCGCGTTCTCGGCGAGGAAGCCATAGCCCGGGTGAATAGCATCCGCGCCTGCGATCTCAGCGGCGGCGATAATGCGCGGAATATTGAGGTACGATTCGCGCGCCGGCGCGGGGCCAATGCAGACATCGTCGTCGGCGAAGCGGACGTGGAGAGATTCGCGATCCGCCTCGGAGTAGACGGCGACCGTTTGAACACCTAGCTCGCGGCAGGCGCGAATGACGCGCAGCGCAATCTCGCCGCGGTTGGCGATGAGAACTTTCTTAAACATCTACCGCCGCCGAAGCTGCGCCACGTCAGCGCACTTCTTGTCTGAACGTGTCCCAGCTCGTGTCGCTGACATTCGCCACGCCCTGCACGCGAAGCGCAAACTCGCTGGGGCTCGTCGCGTTGAACAGCGCGTTCTCGTAGGAGATGATGCCCTTCGTATACCAATTCATCAACGATTGATCGAAGCTCTGCATCCCGTACTGAACGGTGCCCTCGCGAATCAGCTCGGGAATGTTGAGCGACTTGTCCATGTCCCGGATGTTGTCGCGCACTGTGGCCGTATTGATGAGCACTTCGGTCGCAGGAACCCGTCCCGGCTTGTCCATGCGCGGCACGAGCCGCAGAGAAACGACCGCCTGGAGCGCGCTCGAAAGCATGAACCGCACTTCGGCCTGCTGGTGCGGCGGATAAAAAGACAAGACACGGTTGATGGTCTGAGTGGCATCCGTCGTATGCAGTGTTGAGAATACGAGGTGCCCGGTATCGGCCGCCTTGAGCGCTGTATCGAGCGTCTCGAGGTCGCGAATCTCTCCGATGAGGAGCACGTCCGGATCCTGACGCAGGACGCGGCGCAGCGCCTGATCGAAGCTTCCAGTGTCCGTACCGACTTCTCGCTGATTGATGTGACTCTTCATATCGCGATGCAGGAACTCGATCGGATCTTCGATGGTGATGATGTTCGCGTGACGATTCTGGTTGATGAAATGAACCATTGACGCGAGCGCAGTCGATTTTCCAGAGCCGGTGATTCCGGTCACGAGCACGAGTCCGCGCGGGCTCATCGCGATCGTTTCGCAAACTGGGGGAAGATTGAGCTCGGATATCGTCTTCGCCTGAAACGGAACCGTTCTGAACGCGAACGCGATGGTGCCGCGCTGCTGGTACGCGTTGATGCGGAACCGGCCGATGCCCGGAACGCCAAACGCGAAATCCGATTCCTTATTGTCGGCGAATTCCTGAAGATGTTTCGGCGCCATGATCTGATCTGAAAGCACTTTCAGGTCGTCAGGTCGCAGCGGCGGCATCTCCAGCTCCGTCATTTGACCGTCGATGCGTAGCGTCGGCGGCCGCCCAACTTTGAGATGGAGATCGGACGCGTTGCGCTGCACCATCTGCTGCAGAACCGGTCGATAATCGAACGGAGTTGGAGTGGTCGGTGCCGGCGCGGGCACCGCCTGGTCAGCCATTCGGATCGATTCGGAAGAGGACCTGTCCGTACTCCACCGGATGCGCGTTTTCGGCCGCGATCTCCTTTACTACGCCGTCGAATTCCGATTCGATCTCGTTCATGATCTTCATAGCCTCGATGATGCAGAGGATCTGGCCTTTGCTGATACGGTCGCCAACGGAGAGGTACGGCTTGGCGCCAGGCTCAGGCGCACCGTAATACGTCCCCACCATCGGCGATTTTACTTCGAGGAGATTGCTCTTCGCCGGCTCCGCTTTGGGCATGGCGGCCGCCGATGGAGCAGCTGCGGAGGGCGCAACCAGCTGCGGCATCGCCATCGGTGCCGACACTTGCACCGTTCCTCTCTGCTGCGGAGTCTTCGAGATCCGGATCTTCACGCCCTTGTCGGACGAGAGCTCTATCGAATCCACGCTCGATTGATCGAGCATCTCGACGAGCTTTTTGAGGTACCGAAGATCGATCATTGTCATTTCGCGCCCTATCGGTAACGGAAGAAAGAGAGCCGCTCAGGCAACTTCGAGCAGCTCACGCGTGAAATCGGTCAGAATCTCTGCGCCACCAGCACTGAGAAGAACGTCGTCCTCGATGCGAACCCCGCCCCAGCCTGCACGGTAAATGCCCGGCTCGATCGTTACGACCGTGCCATCGCCAAGGGGGGCTTCGATTGTTCTTGCAAGTCTGGGTGCCTCATGCACTTCCAGTCCCAGACCGTGGCCGAGGCTGTGCCCGAAGGCCTCGCCGTAACCACGCTCCTCAATGTAGCGCCGAGCGAGAGCATCGGCATCCTTCCCGCTCATACCGGGTCTGACACGACCGGCAGCCTCGGCGTTGGCGCCTTTGACGATTTCGTACACTGCGCGCTGCTCCGCGGAAGCTCGGCCGACGACCACGGTACGCGTGAGATCGGAGCAGTAGCCTCCGCACTGCGCGCCGAAGTCCAGGAGAAGGAAGTCGCCGTTCCGAACGATTTTCTGCGACGGGCGGGCATGAGGCAGCGCGGCGCGCTCGCCCGATGCGACGATGGGCGAGAACGGCGCATCCTCGCTCCCCTCATCTCGAAGTGCTTTCTCGAGGACTCCGGCGATTTGTAGCTCGTTCAGCCCTGCGTGAACGGAATCGAGTGTGCGAGCAAGCGCTCGCGTCGCCATCGCACCTGCACGGCGAATGAGCTCCACTTCAGCTTCGTCTTTGATTTCGCGCAGCGCTTCTACGAGCCCGATCTGGGGACGCCACTGCCATCTCGTGCCGTCTGTGAGAAGGCGTTGAAAATCGCGATGAATAATGTGCGCCGATTCGAAGCCGATCACTTCGATGCCGGTAATGGTCTGGAGCAGCGCCCACAGGCCGGACCACAAGCTCGACGGCTCGATCATTACTCGCGCGAGAGACCCGACTTCTTCCGCGACCTGGGTCTCATACCGGAAGTCGGTAATGAGATGAAGCTCCTTCGCCGTCACGACCAGCAGGGCGCTCGACCCGGAGAAGCCAGTGAGATACCGCACGTTGGGAATGGAAAGCACGAGCAACGCATCGACATGCCCCGCGCGCATCGCCTCGCGAAGACCCTCTACCCTCGTGGCTCGGCGGTCAGCCATTCGCTTTTTTGTTCTTCAAGGAGCGCACAAGTCCGCGCAAAGCGAGTTCGTAGGTGTACGGGCCAAATCCGGCGATGACTGCAACCGCGGCATCGGCAAGCGCTGAGCGGCGGCGCTCAGGTTCCCTCGCGTAAATATTCGTCAGATGCACTTCCGCGAATGGAATGCTGGTGCCGGCGAGCGCATCGCGAATGGCGAGACTCGTGTGCGAGTACGCGCCGGCATTCACGAGCGCACCGTCAACTTTGCCACGAAGAGAGTGCACTGCGCTCACGATTTCCCCTTCACCATTGTGCTGGCTGAACGAGAGAGAGACGCCGAGCTCCACTGCCACGGACTCCAGATTCTTCTCGATGTCGGCGAGCGATTCCGTCCCGTACAATGCCGGCTCGCGAACCCCTAGCAAGTTGAGGTTCGGCCCGTTAATGACGGCGATTTTCACTACGAGGTCAAGCCGTCGAGCCAGGTGCGAAACCTGGCGACATCCTCTTCGGATTCTTTGCCCGGCGGGGGCGCAGCGGCTCGCTCTCCAAATCCGGAGGACCCGCCCGACCCACCGAAAGCACCGGCAAGTGCGGCAGCAGCCTTCGCGTCGGCGCCTTCGGAAGATTCGCTGGAGGAGGCCCAGCTCGATGTGGGCTGCGCATCATGCTCTCGTGCGGCGCCATTCGGAGAACGCGCCGCGTTACGCGCGACAGGCTTCTGTCGGCCGAGATTTGCAAAGAATTCGCGAACTGTGAGCGCGGGTGGAGATAAAAGCGTGCTCTCCTCCGTCACGACCCCGCTAACAGATCTGTCAGCGTCGAGAGATTCAGCGCTCGAGAAGTCGGCGTCGAGCGGTTGAGCGCTTGCGAGGTCGGCGTCGAACGATGGAGCGCTGACGAACTCGGATTCGAACGATTGCGCGCTCACGGAGTCGGGTTCGAACGACTTACCGCTCGCGAAGGCGGTGTCGAAGGATTGAACGCTCGCTAAATCGGCGTCGAGCGATTGAGTGTTCACGAACTCGGCCACTCCCTCCGTCTCCGCTCGGGGCTCATCGGTGCCGGGCGATTCAATGGAGTCCGGCTCCGAACGCGAAACTTCGTCCGGGGGCGAATCGATCGGGGACGGTTGATCGATCCCAGATTCTTCCGAATAGGGCTGAGCGTCTGGAGCGACTGCGGGACTTTCTACGGAAGGAGAACGTTGCTCGTCGCGATCAGTTTCAGGGCTCTCGACTGACGGCGGCTCATCTTTGCGCGCTTCGACGTTAACACCGAGCGCTGCCTCGAAAGGAACATCGAGAGGCGCAACAAAAGGAGCAACGAAAGAAGCATCGAAAGGAGCATCAAGAGATGCTTCAACGGGCGCTTCAACGGGCGCTTCGACGGGCGCTTCGACAGCCGCTTCATCTCTGCGCGCTTCGACGGCAGCACCGAGCGCTGTTTCGAAAGGAGGATCGAACGGAGCGACGAGAGGAGCATCGAAAGATGTTTCAACAGGCGCTTCAACAGGCGCACTAAACTGCGTTTGACCGCGAGGCTCTCCGTCTGGAGCGGTCGCTGCATTTGAATCAGAGCTCTCGCTCACCGCGTTGGACTGACTCCCAGCTTCAACGGTTACGCTCTCGCCGGACTGCTCCACTTCCCTAAGGCGTGCCCGGAGCCGCTCATCCTCCGGCCGGGACGCGACGAGTTGGCGATACACACTGGCTGCGCGATCGCGGAATCCCTGTGCGAGATAGAGCTCGGCCATCGTCTCGGTTACGAAGGCGTGCGCGGGGGGCACGGGGTATCCGAGCTCTTCCGAAATGAGCCGGTCCTCCTCGTCGACCCTCAGCGAGTCCGCCACGAGGGACGCTGCGGTCGTGGGTTGCACCTCTTCCGCCGTCGCCGTTGGGACGGACCCGGCGTCGGTCGTCGCTGCCTTCGCCTCTGCCGCCGAATCGATCTCATTTATTAGCGCGATCACGGGGGCATCCTTAGGGTCGATCTCGAGAATCTTCGAGTACCATTGCCGCGCCCCAGCGGTCTCGCCTTTTCGACGCGCTAGATCCCCGAGGTGACGGAGGGCGACGAGATTCTCTCGATCCATCGCCAATGCGTTTTCGAAAACGGCCTGTGCCTGATCGTACTCGCCGCCTTCAAAAAGCGCCTGCCCGTACACGATCTGTCCGCTCATATGCGCGGGAAGCTGGGCGAGGTGCGCGCGGCAGATCGCAATCGCCTGGTGGGGATTACCGGCTTTCCGGTATTCGTTCGCCAAGGGCGCGAAGAAACGCCGAGGGTTCTCGATGAACTTTTGTTCGAGCTCGTCAATCCGGTTAGTGCCGTCCATCAACGCCTCTTATGAGTGCGACAACGCGTTTTTGCGGAGGAAGTGGGAAGATAGTCCCGGCGGACTCTGCGTCAAATGAATCACCTGTTCAGCTTGCATTAACACTACCCAAACTCATAGCTTGTAAGGCTATACGCCCGCCATTGGCGCGCCGATTTACCCTGTGCTGACCAAGGAGTAGCTCCTCTTGCTGCAAGCGATGCGGGCTTCCGCAAAATACATCTGGATCATCATCGTCATTCT
>JACDDT010000058.1 GCA_013816855.1 Gemmatimonadaceae bacterium | reverse complement strand
AGTCCTGTTCCCCCGTCTTTTTCCCGGGTTGTAAAAAACGGATCGAAGATTCGATCGAGATCTTCGGCTGGGATACCGGCTCCTGTATCACTGATTCTCAGCATTGCATAGCGTTTGCGTTCCGCAAGCCGGGGATAAGCTCGCGCCAAAGCGGCATCGACCTGAACTACGCGCGAGTGCAGCCGCAAAATTCCGCCCTCGGCTTCCATCGCGTGCACTGCGTTCGTAGCCAGGTTCATCACGAGCTGTTGTATCTCGGCCGCCGTCGCAACAACTCCGCTCTCATCGTCAAGGTCCGCCTCGATTCGAACAGTGGACGGGACCGCCGCGCGCAGCAGAGCGAGATTTTGCTCGGCGGCAATCTTGAGCGAAATGGGCGCTCGATCGCCCGCGCCTGTTTTGCTGAAGGACATCATCTGGCGCACGATCGCTGTGGCGCGATCGCACGCAATGACGATTGTCTCCATCCCCGACTTGACGGACGCGGACCGGCTTTCCCGTTCCGTCAACTCGGCGACCCCAAGGATAGTACCGATGATGTTGTTGAAGTCGTGGGCGACGCCGCTTGCAAGGCGGCCGAGCGCTTCCAGCTTTTCACCCTGTCTTAGATGCTTTTCGATTTCATATTCTCGAGTGAGATCGCGCATCACCACCACAAAATTTCCGATTTCGCCGTCGCTTTGAAACGAAGGGGAGATTACGGTTTGCAGCTGTCTTAAGCTCCCGTCAGCGTGAGTGTATGCGACTTTACCCGTCCACTGCTGTCGATTGGCGATCACCTTTCCGAGTGATTCCGATCCTCTGGGGCTGGCCGCGGAAAAGAGATCCGTTATCGGTGTCTTCGTGACCGTTGCCCGGGACTGGCCGGTCAGAGACTCGAATGCCCTATTGGCGTATACTACTCGGCCTCCCGCGTCGATCATCAGAATTACTTCTGTTGCCTGCTCCACCGCCCGAATCAGGCGCGCGGCTTCGAGCTCGGCTGATTCGCGCGCCTCAATCTGCCGCTGCAGCTCGTCGTTCGCGACCGCCAGTTCCTGCTGTCTTCTTGAAAGCACACCCAATGAAACATTCTGCGCGTCGAACGAATTCTCCAGTCTGTGCAGCAAGAGGGCGCACGAGATTGTGAGGATGCTATCCACAAACGCAAAATTGATGGCGATGGTAGTCCATCGCAGCAGTGACCCCCCCTCGACGCCCGGAAGCGGGAAATTCAGTTGTGCCAGCTGGCCGACGCCGAGGAGCGTCAGCGCATTCAGGATCAGTGCGAGAATCGCCGGGCGGAGACCGAGGAATAGCGCAGCGAGTATTGGAAAGGCGAGGAGATAAATCTGGCTCACCACCCCGATCCACAGGAGCAACACGACGCCGATTAGATATGAGAGCGCGATGAGAAGGGCGGCGCGCGCGTTGTACGACAAACGCTTGTCGAACGTGATCAAGGCCAGACACGCCACACTCGTTACATCCACCAGTGTGATGAAGCGCGGGCCGCGAACGAGCGCGAAATAGATGGTGGGGAGCAACGTGAACGTTGCGAGAGCGAGCACTACCGGAAGCAGGCTTCCGAGAATCCGCCGGCGCCAGTGATCGAATTCGGTTTCGTCGTCGAGCGACGATGCCCACCAGCTAGGCATTCTTGATTTGGATCAGGTTACACCCCACAGATATTCAGGATGGGGGAAAAGGTATCCCCTCCCCGCTTGGCACGGGGAAACCGTCTTGCCAGCGCCGGGAGTTAGATATCTCCCCGGGGTTTGTTACCGGTAATAGCATCGTGAATCTCGCCCCCGTGGCCCCGTCGGACGTCGCCAGCAGCTCGCCCCCCGATTGCTTCACGATGCCGTATACAGCCGAGAGCCCGATGCCGCTCGCGGGCCCACGTCCCGGCGCATGGAAAAATGGCTCGAACAGCCGCGACCTGGTTTCCGCGGAGAGCGATGCGCCTGAGTCGGAGATCGAAATTGCGGTGTACGTGCCGTACCGGACTCCCTGCATACCAGTGTCCTTGTCAATCTCTACAATGGCGGTGTCTACGTGGATCGTGCCTCGCGCCCCGACAGCAGTTCGCGCGTTTACCAGCAATGCGCGGATCACCTCCAGGATCATCGTCGGATCCGCCTCGACCGCCGCGGCGCCACAGCCAAGGGAGGTGGTCACTGAGATATCGTAAGGCATCTCATCGGCGAACGGTCCAAACGCGTCTTGGACGAGCACGTCGATCGTCACCTCGGTTCGATGTAAAAGCTGCTGGCGACTGAAAGCCAATAGCTGTCGCGTCGCTTCGATTGCGCGGCGGGCTGCTTCCTTAATCTCTGCGAGATCTTCGAGGTGCTCCGGCGGGGCAGATTGCAGCAGAGACTCCGAATAAAACGCGATGACCGTTAAAAGATTATTGAATTCGCGTGCGACGCCCCCCGCCAGGCGCCCCACCGCGTCCATCCGGCGCGACTGCTCGATTTGCGCCAACATTTCCTTTTCCGCTGTGTTGTCTCGAACCCGGATGACAATTCCGGCGAGAACTCCGTCGGCTAGGCGATTGACAAGAGAGAGATGTGCCCATTTCCAGAGGGCGCCGGCAACCCTGAACCGGGCCTCCACGATTACTGGCTCGGTCGAGCTGCTCCGCGCCCGATCGAACGCAGCGGCGACGGAATCAACATCTTCCGGGTGGAACACGGATAACAGCGTTTTCACGGATTCCCCCGCGGGAAGGAACTTGAGCACCTGTTCCACCGTCGGACTTGCATACGCAATGCGCCCCAATGCATCAGTCAGGATTACCGCGTCGACGGCGTTCTCCACCAATGCGCGAAAGCGGCGCTCGCTCTCACGAAATGTTTCCTGCAGCATCCGTTGTTCGGTGACGTCGTGCGCACTGCTGACAATTCCGCGCACCGCCGGATCGTCGAGCAGATTCTGTCCACATCCGTCCATCCAGCGCCAGCTTCCATTCTTGTGACGAAGCCGGACGCACATCCTCATCACTGCGCCGGGACTCGCCTGCAGCGCAAGGAATGTTTCTACCATCGTCGGTGCATCATCCGGATGCACGAACTCGATCGGACGCCGGCCTACGAGCTCTTCAGGGTGATAGCCGAGCAGCTTCATAATCGAAGGCCCTGCGTAGCGGATATGGCCGCCGGCATCAACGATATTGACCAACTCGCTGCTATGCTTGACGAGAGCGTGGTTGAGATCGCCCTTCAGGTCCGGATTGAACGGGACCAGGCCGGGTTCCGGCATCTTGAATTGCGCGGCGTTATCAGGAAAAGGTGAGGTCTTGTCGCTATTCCCAGTCATTCAGCCACGGCGACCGAATCGGGACCCTTGTCGCCGGACGAGATGAATTCCCATGAACTCACGCGAGTCTGAGCATGCGCTTGAGACGCTGTGTCTCTTTGCGCTTGGTCCGCAGAACTTCGCTGACTTTATCAGCCAGCTGGCTTGGTGTGAACGGCTTCTGCAAAAAAGGAAGCTCGTTCTCGATTATACCGCGACGCAATACTTCGTCATCGGTATAACCAGAGATCAACAGTATGCGGATTTCCGGATGAAGCGTGGTAAGCCGATCCGCCAGCTCTCCGCCGCTCATCCCTGGCATCACGACGTCGGCGACGAGGAGGTCGAATGGCTGTTTCGCCGCCCGGAAAAAGTGTATCGCATCTGACCCGCTCGCGGCGGAGGTCACCCGGTACCCGCGATCGGAAAGGATGCGGTGGCCCAGGGAGCGGACGGCGCTGTCATCTTCGACAAGCAGAATTGTCTCGCTCTTGCGGGCTGGCTCGAGCGGGGGCGCCTGAACAGCCTCCGACGGCGCCTGCCCGATCGCGAGAGGAAAAGTCATCTCGAAAGTTGTTCCGATGCTAGGCGTGGTGTCGAGACGGATATCCCCGCCTGCCTGCTGCACGATCCCGTAAACTGTGGCCAGGCCGAGCCCCGTTCCCTTGCCAACACCTTTTGTGGTGAAAAACGGCTCAAACACTTTGGCAGCGATTTTTGGATCCATTCCCGTCCCCGTATCGCTGACACTCAGCCCCACTTGAACCCCGGCGCGACTGCTCATCGCCATTTGCAATTCCGAGATGGTAAATGGCTTTTTTAGGAATTTCGAGCTGGTGTCGATGCCGTTTCGCACCATGTCGCCTTCGTCGTAGCCCGACATGAACACCACTGGTGTCTCCGGCCGGTTGGTGCGGACGACTTCGGCTAGCTCGGAGCCGCGCATCCCCGGCATGTACACGTCGGTCACGACGGCATCGATTGCATCGCCGCTGCTTTCCAGTAGGCGAACCGCATCAGCCGCGTGCTTGGCGTCGATGACAACGTAGCCCAGCCGCCTGAGAAGCCGGCAAAGAACATCTCGGAGTAAGTCGTCATCGTCTACGATCAAAACGGTTCGGGACGCAGAAATAGTTTCCGTTGACATACTTGAATTCCTATTAAAAAGGTGTGACCCGGTAAGAAGGACCTGTCCTTCGTCTACCTGAAGCGGTGAGTCATGACGAGCTGTTTCATTTGTGCTTCGCCTCCTGACCGGAAGGAGAAGCGATGATGGACGGCGCGTCGCCGCTGGCGACGATTTGAACCTGTTTGTGCCGTGGAACGAGGCGGAACTCGACGTCCGCTTCCTTCCCCGGGCTGGTGGTGACCTGCACGCTTTGTCTTTCGTACCGGAACGCGACCGGAGCATCGTCGGTGACGAGCATCGTCCAGTTTCCGCCGGGCACTTCACCGAAGAGGAACTTCCCGTCGACAGCCGTCGTCCGGTACAGGGTATCCCGCGAACCGATGAGCGCGACCGTTATCCCTTCGAGAGGTCCAGACTCAACGAGCGAGTCCGCGGCGTCGGCAATCGCAGTGCGCGCGATTGCGAACTGCCGCACGATTCCCTTCACCTTCGAAGCTCTGCTCACAGCGAGACTGAAGCTCGGCGCGTCGTGGCGAAGGCTGTCTATGCGCACCACGGGATTGCCGACGACGGCGGCGTTCGCCAGCGACGTTTCGCTGGCGAGCGAGACACGGTATTCGCCGGGTGTCAGACCGGCGAACGAAACTTTTCCCTCCCGATCGGTGACCGCAGCCTGGGACCCGACACGCACGAGAGCGCCGGCCACGGGGCGGTTTGTTTCGCTGTCCATCACCCGCCCCGAGACTTTACCAGGAATGTGAAGGCGGCCGGTCGGGAGGCGGAGCGGAAGCCCGTACTCGAGATAGAACAGCTTCGTCGAAGCGACACCGGACGACGGCGCCGCGGAGAAACGGTAGCGGGCGGTCACGCTCGAGCCGTTCGCGAGAGTGTGCGTGAGCCGCGAGTCGAACTGCGTATAGCGGCCCGCGCCCGCAGAGTGAATCCGCGATGTGAAGCCGCCTAACGAGAGTGTATTCGTTCGGTTCAGTGCCAGCGAGCCGTTGACCCCGAACAGGGTACCTCCCGCCGGACCTCTCATCATCGAGCCGCCGTCATACAGATCGGTGTAAAGTGAGATTGACGCCGGACCGCCCATCACGCTTGCCCCGAACGACATCTGATGAAAGGCGCCGCGCTCCAGCGAATCGGACCGCTTCCCCAATTCGGCGGTCGCCCAGAAATTTCCGACCCTCGTCCCGCGCTCGAGCCGGGTGCGCAGAACCCCTTGCGTGCGATCGGCCGACGTCGAGCCCGCGCTCGACCGTCTCCCGATCTCGGAATACTCGAGCGAAAAACCGCCGGCGTACGTTCCGCCAACCGTCGAGGTGATGAAGCGCTGCGCCGAGACCATCGTATCGGGGCCAAATCTGAAATTGCCGACGTTCACCGAGCCCTTGAGACGCAACCTGCTTGTAGCATCAACTGAAAGATTCGCGAAGTCGTTCTCGGCGTTCCGTCCCGGCCCGAGGAAGAGCGCGCCGCCAGCCATTTGGCCGAAGTCATAATGGAATCTGCCGAGCGCACTGCCATTGAGGCGGAGCATGCGCCCCGACGCATTGCCTGAGTCGCCGCGGCTTGTCGCCAGCTCCGCATCGAGGAGCATGTCACCGATGGGATGGAGCGTGACTGCCGAGCTGTAGATCTTTCCGGCGAGAAATCCGCCCATTCTTTCGACTGCGTTGAGGGAAATCCGGGAGCCCAATAGTCTCCCCGACGGTTCGAAGCGAAGGAACGCGCCGTGCTCGCGCTGTCCTCCGGGGAGGAAGCGATATTTCTGGAAGTAGATGCCTGACGAAAGCGAGGATGACTTCAGCTCGAGCCCGCCACCCAAGCCCGTCTGGCCGCCGCCGGTGAGCGGAGACAACGCATAATAGTTGTCGCCGATCCGGGCCGTGTAGTGCGGCGCCCGGATCTCTACCCGGTTCTCGCTCCGCTCGCCGAGGATGGAATTGCGGGCGGTTCTGCCGCGAAAGACAAATTCCATTTCCTCCGGGCGGTCATTACTTATTCGCCCGCCGCCGACCAGCTCGTAAGGCGAAACGCCGCTCGCCGTCGAGCCGGCGCGAACGCGGAGAACCGCGGGGACGGTGACCATCGGCGCCATCGAACCCGGCTTCCGGACGATGATGATTCTCGCCGACGCGGTTTCCTTCAGCGACGCGTCGCTCGCCGGGATAGCGCGTAGCTCGAGAATGTCATCGGCGTCATTCCTCGAGGACTTTCGCGTGGATACGGCTACCCTCACCGGCCTGGATTCGCCACCCGCAAGCGTCACGAGCGAAGTGTCTATCTTCACGATGCCGAGCAGCGAGCTGGTGGCC
This sequence comes from Gemmatimonadaceae bacterium, assembly GCA_013816855.1. GTDB lineage: Bacteria > Gemmatimonadota > Gemmatimonadetes > Gemmatimonadales > Gemmatimonadaceae > UBA4720. The sequence goes on along the minus strand of JACDDT010000058.1, from coordinate 5,927 downwards.
GACAGGCGAATGGTTTCGCTCACATTTCCGCGGTTATAGAGACGGAAGCCAAGCTCGTACATATCTCCAGAGACGACGTAGAGCGGACGGTCCACAGCCGCGACGGCGATCGCCCGGCTCTCGTTCACGTTCACGACCGCCGAGTCAACGGCGACAGTGATGTTGCCGATTTTTGCGCCGATGGCGATCACATAGCGCCCCGCAGCCGCGCGGGCGGGAATGGATATGCCGACGATCCACGAGTCAGCTTCCGTCGGGGCAAGCGTGAACGGTTGCGCGCCGATGGTGGCCTCCCATCCCTTCGGAGAAGAGATAATCGGGAGAACGATTACCGAATCAAGCGAGCGGCTCGCTGCCGAAAAGACCAGCGTGATGGTGCTGGCCGGCGCGGCCGAGATCGCTGACCTCGACGAGGCCGAAAAGGTGACGGGAGCCGTATTGGCCGCTAGTTGTCCGTTGGCAGCCGATAACGGCAACCAGGCCAGGGCGGCAAAGACGAGTGGAAGGCGCCGCGTCACCGGTCGGGGAAGTTAGAAGCTGACCTTGTACTGGGCGGCGACGACGGTGTCGTCGCCGGTGTCGGCGAATACGATCGCTTTGTACGCGCCGTGCGGAAGCTTGCCGAGATCGAACGTCTGTTTGATCGAAGTTCCTGGATAAAGCAATCCGCGCTGCTGCTGCCGTCTGGCGAGGAGCGTCCCCTTCACGTCATACAGCTCGGCCCAAACAAGGGGCCTGTAGCCGCGCTCGCCGGTGTTCGTGACCTCGAGCTCCAGAGACTCAGTCCCGTTTTCCTGCGTTATGAAGCGCTGCTTGGCGAACCCGACCTTGTTCGAGCCGGAGCTGGAGAGATGGGTCGCGAGCTGGACGGCGTAACGCATGACAGTTCCCAATCCCATCTGTCTCGATGAGGTGGCATGAGGCACATTCGGCGCGCCCTCTACCATGATCGTGCTCCAGTACGTTCCGCGGAGTGTATCCACGGCTGGAACGCGAACTGTGTAGGCGACCGTCATCTCGCCGCTGGGCGGGATTATGATCGAGCTCGTCGATGGGGTAACCCACGCCGCGTTCGAGCGCCCGACGGATCCAGGCGGATCGAAGTGGGAAGTACCGTCGGAGAAAAAACTGTAGTCCGACTGATAGATGCGGGCGGGCTGCGGCCGATCGGTGAGGTTTTTCACGACGATCGTGCCAACGTAGCTCGTGCCCGGGGCGGCAGTACGCTCCTCAACCGGGTTCCCAAGGACGGCGATTTGCGCAGAAGCAATCGCCGGCGCGCCCAGCAGCGCGACGAGAAGCAAAGCCGCGAGAGGAGTTCTGCGAATCCGAAAGGGCTTCCAGCACATAACCGTACGCGCTCCTAAGTCAGAGCTGTTCATGGGTAAGCGGTGAGAGTCAGAGTAACGGTACGCGATGCGATTAATACCACGCCTGCCGCCACGGTCGCGCTGAGCCTGTAGGTGATACCTTTCGTTTCAAGAAGCGTGTTCGTCAGGTTCGTCACTACATCCCGGGCGACGGCATCGAGCGCCACCGCTCCGGCGCTGATTGCTCCCGTTGTAGCGGCGAGGGTGATGGTCAAGGTGACTCCGGTTGGCATATTGGAGTTGACCTGTGCCGTGATCTTCTTGGGAGCCAGCAGCACGGTCAGCGCGGAATACGTCGTGGAATTGTCGCTGACTGCATTCGGTTGCGATCCTGCCGTCGCCACCGAGACAGTCATCGCCGACGGGCTGCCCGAGACTGTAAGAAGCGGGATTTGTCCGTGCGCGTTGCTGGCCCCTGTCGAGAGCAGCATCACAACGACCAGGAGCGGTCTCACGGTTCTTTCCTGTCGCCGAACCCGAGCCTCTGACTCAGCTGCCGCCGGAAATCGTGTAGGTAACGACTCTATTCGACGATACGGGGTCTGCGGCCGCTGTTGCCGTGAGCACGTACGTTGCGGTGAGCCCGCTTTGCGCCTGCTTGGTGATACCAGTAACCAGGTCGACCGACGTAATACCGAGAGTAACCGCGCCATTACTGAGACCAACGGTGGGAGCTTGGAGATTTGCTTTTAAAGTCACGTTCGCAGGCATGGCCAGGTTGATCTGCGCCGAGACCTTGGCCAACGACTGATTGGTCGTCACCGCCCACGTGCTAGTCGCATCGCTTACGCTTGCGTCGCTGCTCCCGACTGCCGCAGGCGTGACGGAAAGCGAAGGCGCACCGGTGAAGCTGATAGTGTTGACGGCAGTCACCGCGAAGGTCACGGTCTGAGTGGCCGTCTGAGCGCTTGCCGCCGTAGTGCCGACGGCCAGCATTAGAATGACGGTAAGCGCAAATCTTGATGCTTTCATCCGAATCTCCATGTAGGGTCCGTTGCTGCGTTGTACGAATGATCGCGCGTGGGCATTACAAGCCATGTGCGCAGAGATTACATTGTTGTTAGGCCTGAACGTCTCAGCGTTTTAAGAGCCTCCCTCAACAAATCCGAAATGAAAGCCCTGGTTGTCGAGGATGATCACGGCCTGGCGATGGTCACCCGGCGGATGCTCGAGCGGGCCGGCTTCGTCGTGGATGTCTCAGTATCTGCGGAAGAAGGGCAGACGATGGCCTTCATGGTGGAATACGACCTGATGGTCCTTGACTTGGGCTTGCCCGACCGGAATGGAGTTACAGTGGTTCAGGCTCTCCGCCGCGCCGGCAACAATGTGCCCATACTGGTACTTACCGGGTCGCTCGACTCGGAAACAACGGTACGCGCGCTGGACGCAGGCGCTGACGACTATCTCACCAAGCCGATCAAGATGGAGGAATTCGACGCCCGGATCCGTGCGCTCGTGCGGCGCGGCGGAGCGCAGCGAACCGAGTTGCTTGCGATGGGAAATGTTGTATTGAACAGGCTCTCGCGACAGCTCATGGTCAGCGGGTTGGAACTCCGCTTGACCGCAAAAGAGTTCCTGCTGCTTGAGCATCTAATGCTCAACGCGGCCGAGCTGGTCTCGAGATCAAAGCTGCTCGACAAGGTGTGGGAGACGAACTTCGATCCCGGCACCAACGTCGTGGACGTGAACGTTTCCCGGCTGCGCAAGAAATTGCGCGCCGCGAACGCGGGGATTCACATCGAATCCCGTCGTGGAATGGGATTCACGATCTCGGCTCGGTCGGACGAAGCTTCCACCTGACCGCGGCGTCCATCGTGCTGTACGCCGATCGATGACATCCTCGATGGCAAGTAGGCAATTCCCGACCAACTCGGCTTCGTAGATAATGATCGATAAGTCGTACAACTGGATTCTCGTCGTTCTCTCCATCGCCCTCTCTACCGCGGGCGGCTATCTCGCCTTGGAGATGGTTACCAGAATGCGACTCGCCGGTGGGCGCAAGCGCATTCGGTGGGTAGCGGGCGGTGCCTTGGCGATGGGACTCGGCATCTGGAGCATGCACTTTGTGGCGATGGTTGCGCTGCACCTGCCGCTACCGGTCTGGTACGACTCCCTGCTCGTCTCGTTGTCGCTCGGTGCGGCATTTCTGGGATCCGGGATCGCCTTCTTCATCTTCAGTCGCGGACGAACGTCCGCCACCGTGCTCGCTCTCGCCGGCATTTCGATGGGGCTCGCCATCACGGCGATGCATTACACGGGAATGGCAGCGATCCGTTTTGCGGGGGCGCTCTCATACGACCCGACGATGGTCGGCGCTTCGGTGGTGGTCGCGATTGCGGTTTCATTTGCCGCTCTCTTCATCATCGGCAGCGATGACGGGGCACCGTCGTCGCGCCGGGCCGCGCACTTCCGCAGGGCCGGCGCATCACTTCTCCTCGGGGTCGCAGTCGCCGGAATGCATTATACGGCGATGGCAGCGGCGCATTTCAGCGGTGGATCACCCAACTGGCACCCTTCCGAACAAGCGATGCTCGGGACGCCGGGGCTCGCCCTGGCGGTCGCCATCTTCACTTTCATTCTGTTGGCGCTGGCACTCGCCGGAACGGTTCTCGATCGATGGGCGCTGACGATGACGGCGAGGTTCGATCAGGTAATCAAGACTGAAGCGGCGACCAGCCTCAACGAGAAGCGATTCCGGGCGTTGACGGAAAAAGCGTCGGAATTGATTGCGATATTCAGCGCCGACGGGCGATTTCTGTATGCGAGCCCGGCTTATTCTACAATCCTCGGCTACGACATCGACGCGCTGCTGAACCGCCCGGCGACGGGTGGAATCCATCCGGATGATTTGCCGCGGTTGATCGAAGCTTTGTCGACGGTTCGCGGCGGAGGCGGCGGGTCGGTTACGATCGAGGTTCGCGTGCGAACCGCGGCAGGCGAATGGCGGCTCCTCTCATCGATTATCACCAATCTCCTCAAGGACCCGGCAGTCAATGGAATCGTCGTCAACTCGCGCGACATTACGGAACGCCGGGAGCTTCAGGAACGGGCCACGCGATCCCAGAAGATGGACCTGGTGGGCCAGCTCGTAGGGGGAGTCGCGCACGAGTTCAACAATCTTCTGACCGTCATCAGAATTCACACGGAATTCATGAAGGACGATCTCGCCACGGGCAACGCCCGCCTGGCGGACGCCGAGGCGATCGGCAAGGCAAGCGACCGCGCGGCCGAGCTGACACGACAGCTACTCGTACTGAGCAGCCGCCAGATCCTCAAGCCGAAGCTCATCGATGTATCGGCGGTCATCACCGAAATGCAGGCGCTGCTCGTGAAGTCCGTTGGCGAGACAATCCGCGTCTCAACCGACCTGACGCCGGAATGCCCGATTCTCGTCGATCCGGGCCAATTCGAGCAGGTCGTACTGAATCTCGTCTTCAACGCCCGCGACGCGATGCCGGATGGGGGAGATCTTATCATCCGGACAAAACGGGCTGCGTCGTGTGCGGAGCTGGCGCGCAGGGGAGGTCCTCCGGGCACGTGCGTCATTCTATCCGTTGAGGACACCGGTCCCGGGATTCCCACTGACATCCAGGGCCGGATATTCGAGCCCTTCTTCACCACCAAGGAGCGCGGCAAGGGAACGGGGCTCGGGCTTTCAACGGTTTATGGAATCGCTCAGCAGTCCAGCGGCCACGTAGAATGCGATAGCGCGCCCGAGCGCGGAGCGAGGATGCGCGTGTACTTCCCGCTCGCGTCGGAAGTCGAGGTCGCCGGCCCGGCGGCCAGTCCAGAGCCGATTCGCGGAGAGGGGACAGTCCTCCTAGTGGAAGACGAGCCGGCGGTACGTGCGGCCGCGCGGCGGCTGTTGGAGCGGAATGGCTATTCGGTGCTCGAAGCGGCGGAGGGGAGAGAGGCGCTCGAGCTGCTGGCGGGGTCGAGCCGCATTGTCGACGTCGTCGTCACCGACGTCGTGATGCCGGGGCTCAGCGGGCCTCAACTGGCAGACCGTATCCGCGAAAAGTTGCCGAACGTACCTGTCGTTTTTATCAGCGGCTACACCGACGGCAAATTTCAGCGCGGGAAGTTACGCACGGGAATGAGCTTCCTGGCCAAACCGTTCACGGAACACGGGTTGACACTCGCCGTGAGGAACGCGTTGAATCCGCTTGCGGAGTCTGGAGGAACTGCACGCCCGGATGTGGCGGAATCGGAGGGGCCGGATTCGAGTTCCAGCAGGCGCAATTCCCACTTCCCAACATTTAGATCGTCTGACTGATCGGCCTCGAGTTCTGTCCGCGCGCGAAAGCTACTTTGCGACCCGCGGGGACTCCGTGATCGGGCGGCCGAGCGCCGCGGCTCGTTCAGTGACCCGTTCCCGTGTCGCTTGCTCGCCAAGCCAGCGCTCGCCCGCACCTGATTCCAAGAGACGAGATCGACGCGCCAGCTCGGCACGATACCAAGCGGCCGATAACAGAGGAATCGTAACCACCGTTACATCACGGCGAATTCCCTCGACCTGCTGGAGATACCATAGAGGATAGGTGTCATTGTCGCCAA
>JACDDT010000143.1 GCA_013816855.1 Gemmatimonadaceae bacterium | reverse complement strand
GACGCCGCGACCGAGGCGACAGTCATCTGTCCGTATTGCTCGGCGTCAGTCGAGATCTCGCTCGACCCCGGCAGCGGCTCCGCTCAAGAGTATGTAGAGGATTGCGAAGTGTGCTGCCAGCCGTGGACGGTGAGTGTCCGTTACGGCGCGTCAGGTGAAGCTGACGTGTCTGTGAGCGCGCTCGATGATTAGCTACCGAATCAGGCCGAGCGTTGGCGCCCTGCCACGTCCCGGAGATTAGGCGAGGACAGTCATCCAGCGCCAAGCTTTTTCGTAAAACGCAGCCCCGAGCGCTCGTAGCCGCGGTTGTCGTAGTACGTGTGGGTGTCGGTGCGGTGCATCGCCGACGAAAGTGAGATCTTTTGCGCACCCATGTGCTTCGCCCACTCCTCTGCGCTGTCGAGAAGCATCGAGCCGATTCCCCTTCCGCGTGCCGAGTCGAGGACGACGAGGGCAGTGAGCCAAGCCAGGGGCGCGTCGAGATGAATGACCCACATCACCCGAGCGGTCATCACGCCGACTATTTGTCCATCCTCTTCGGCCACCTGCACCGTGTTGTCCTCAGAGCGCCCCATGTTTGTAAGCCGGCTCGGAATCGCTTCCGCCGGCGCGGGATATCCGAGCTGTGCGACGAGGGTACTGAGTGACGGAGCGTCCTCAGGGGTTGCCGCCCTGATGATGGGTATATTGGTGCCGGTACGAGGGGCTGACATAGTCGCCGAAAAGATAGGCCAATGGCGCCCTTAACGGACGCCAGAACGGGTTCCCCTACCTGTTACATTTATCTCTCCCGCTGAACCAGCGGATGGCACCACCCGGGTGCGCGCCGGAATTACCGGCGAAGCGAGGAGCCCGGAGAGAGGAACAAGCAACGCCTCTCGTTGACGCACCAATCTTTTGGAGATCGCTCAAAATGGTAAAGATTCGTCTCCGCCGAGTCGGGCGGAAAAAGGCACCTACGTACCGTCTCATCATCGCCGACTCGCAGAGCCCGCGCGACGGAAAGTTCATCGAGATCATCGGCCAGTACACGCCCCGCGAAAAGGGTGGACAGGGCGGACTCCAAGTCAACGAAGAGCGCGCTAACTACTGGCTCGGTGTCGGCGCCCAGCCCACCGATACGGCGAGGTCCCTTCTTCGGAAAGCCGGAGTTCTCAAGCGGCGTCACGAAATGAGACTCGGCAGATCGCTCAGCGAGAAGGCTGTTCCCATCTCCGAAAAAACGGGTGAGGAAGCCGCCGGCTGACGCCGCTCAGCCCGACTACGCTCTGGTCGGGCTGGTTCGCAAGGCACAAGGAGTTCGCGGCGAAGTTCTAATTGAGCCGCTCACAGATTCGCCGGACGTGATCTTCGCGCCCGGCAGTCGTGTTTTTGGGGGCGACGCGAAGGGAAATCTTCCCGCCCCGGCGGATACCAATGAAGCAGGCGGCGAGCATCAGCTGCCAACGCTCACGGTGGAGACACTGCGCCATCACAAGGGCGGACTCCTCATTCAGTTCGAGGAAATCGGCGATCGGAATTCCGCCGAGCTATGGCGGGGACGGTATCTGCTCGCTCGGTTTTCGGAGCTGCCGCCGCCGGCGGAAGATGAAGTCTACTTGCACGATCTCATCGGGATGGGAGTGGAAACCGAAGAGGGCGCGCACGTCGGTGTAGTGACGACCTATTACGAGCTGCCGCAGGGAATCATGCTCGACGTGAAGACGGCGAAGGCGAGTGTGCTCATCCCGTATCGCGCTGAGCTCATCGTGCGCACCGATCTCGCTGAGCGAAAGATCGTATTCAACGACAAGTCGGGGCTGCTCGAGGACTGATGCCGCTCCTCATCAACGTTGTCACGATCTTCCCGGAGTTTTTCTCCGGCCCGCTCTCGCTGAGTATTCCGTCGAGAGCTGCAGCTGCCGGAAGCGTCACCTACAATCTCATCGACCTTCGCGACTTCACGCACGACAAGCATCGCACAGTGGACGATGCGCCGTACGGTGGCGGCCCGGGAATGGTGATGAAGCCGGATCCGTTTTTCGAAGCGGTCGAAGCTGTTGGTGCGAGAGCGCCGATCGTTCTCCTCTCGCCTCGCGGGCGTCCGTTCGTCCACGCAGATGCCGAGCGCTACTCGAGCGGCGAGGAGCTCACGCTTTTGTGCGGGCATTACAAGGACATCGATCAGCGTGTCGCCGACCACCTGGCGACGGAAGAAATATCTCTCGGCGATTTCGTGTTGAGCGGCGGGGAGCCGGCGGCGCTGGCAGTCGTCGACGCAACGGTTCGCTTGCTTCCGGGCGCGATGTCGGACATAGACAGCGCGCGCGGCGACTCTTTCTATGGTAGGGGGATCAGCGCGCCGAGCTACACGAGGCCGCCCGAGTTTCGAGGACACAAGGTGCCGGATGTCCTGCTCTCGGGCGACCATAAGAAGATCGAGGAGTGGCGCCGGGCAGAAGGGGAGCGGCTGACGGGGCGTCGAACACTGAAGTAGGACCCCGCACAGAGTGCGTTACTGGCGTTTCGACCTCTCCGCCACTATTTTTCGAGGCTATAGAAGACAGTTCTTTTTCTTTCGCCCCGAACGGCCGTAACTCCTGGCCAGAGCTTGATATGCATCCATTCTCCGAAACCCAAAAGCAGTGGCTCCGCACCGACATTCCCCCGTTTCGCGCCGGTGACACCCTTCGCGTCAACGTGCGCGTTCGTGAAGGTGACAAGGAG
>JACDDT010000057.1 GCA_013816855.1 Gemmatimonadaceae bacterium | reverse complement strand
GGGGCGGGCAGATTCGTGCATGCCGCGCGAGCTTCGCTGTGACGTTGTTTCTTCGGAGCTCCTCGAGCAGCTGATTCTCGCGCCCCTCCCGCTCGATTGGCCGGCGACGCTCCCGTCCCGAAGCTTTTACCGGGAGCAGTTCCTCGACAGCGGACAGGACACGCTCCGAAAAGCCGGCGTCCGCTGCAGTATCCGCATCGGCTCGAGCGGCGACTCGGAGCTAACGGTGCAAATGGGAACGCGGGGCAATCCGACGGACGGACCCAGATTTTCTGCGCGCGTACCCGATCCCGACATTCGCGCCGTTCTCGCGACCCGCTGTGAGCCCGTCAAGCGGCTCTCGGCGATCATAGATCCACGCCACATCGAGGTGCAGGTGGAGCTCGATGTCGAGCGGCGCACGCGGATGACGGGTCGCGATTGGCTGCGGCGCCCGTCAATCGCCGCGCACTTCGAGCGGGTCCACGTGCGCTCGATGGACGTCAGCAAGTCGTTCCACCAGATCACCCTCGAGCAGATGCGTGGAAGTGAAACCGCCATCGAGCAGCTTGCGCGGGCGTATGCGGAGAGCCGGGGCCTGAGATTGATTGCGGCGGACACCCGGGAGAGAGCGGAGCTGCTGCTCAAGTGGATGATCAACGAGCAGCGCTCTCGCACCACCACGCAGAATGCCGTTGCTCTACTTCTTCTCCGAGGAGCGGAGGTTGGGCTCGTTCGCGACGAGAAGGGTATGCGCGTGCCGAAATCCGCCGGCTCCGGCGTCGGTGTCGCGCGCTCTCTGCTCGACGCATTCGAGCGAAAAAAAGGATCCGACCCCCGGCTCCTCGGAAAAGTGGATTCCATTGGTGAGCGCGCTAATCTGGAAGTGTGGGCAGCGCGAGTGCCGGAAGCGGAAAAATCGGAACGCGCCGGCGAAATCGTCTGGATGACGTTCAACGACGCGGTGAGAGCGGCAGCTCAATCAAGCACGCCCGATTTCGATTCGGTCGCCGCAATCTCACTCGGATTTCGTGCCGGCCTCGCGCCGACGGTTGTTGCGTCACCTGCCGAACCAACGGGAGCCGTCGTCGAAACGATCGATGTGGCAGCGTCTGACACGTCAGATGTTGTCGCCAAACATACAGGGGAAGAGCGCGCAGAGTTTCTGAACAGCGAAGTCAGCATTCTCGATTTCAATACCCGCGTCCTGGCGATGGCGGAGGACATGGAAACGCCTCTGCGGGAGCGGTTCCGTTTTCTCTCGATCGTGAGCGCGAATATCGACGAGTTCTTCATGGTTCGGGTTGCCGCGCTCAAGCAGGTGCAGATCGAGTCTGTCGAAGAAACGGGAATGAGCACTCTCACGCCGCAGCAGCAACTCGATCTCCTCGCCAGTCATACTGCTACCCTCGTCGCCCGGCAATACCGCTGCTTCGACGCGTGCATGGCGGAAGCTGCGGGCCGGAACGTGCGCATTCTGCACTGGGCGCAGCTCGAGGAGCGCGAGCGCGTTCGGCTGCGGGATCATTTCAGCGATGAGATTTTGCCAGCGCTCACGCCCCTCGCGATGACGCTGAGCGCGGGACATCCATTCCCGCGCCTCGCGCACCTTTCGCTATCGCTGGCGGTTGTCCTCCTCGACGCCAAGGGGGGCGCGCCTCATTTCGCACACGTGGAGCTGCCGGGCCATCTTCCGCGGTTTGTGCAGACAGGCGGAGATGGAACGGTGATCGCCGTCGAGGAAATCGTGCGCGCCAATCTCGACATGCTCTACCCGGGGATCGCGATCGAACAGGCGTACGCGTTCCGCGTAACTCGCGGCGCGGACATCACTCTCGACGAAGACAATGCCTGGAGCCTCCTCCACGCGGTGGATGAAGCTTCGAAGCGCCGGTACGAGAATCCGGTCGTAAGGGTGGAAGTAGAGGAGGAGATGCCCGCTGTCATCCGCGAGCTCGTGCTCAAGGAAATGCAGCGTGAGCACGGCTTCTCTCTCACCGCCGGCGACCTCTACGAAGTCCCCGGCCTTCTCGACCTCGGCGCGCTCGGCGGCCTCGTGTTTCCCCGCGATGCCGCGCTCGAGTTCGGAGCGTTTACGCCTCGCGACGGATTTGCGGGCGAGCCGGACATTTGGAGCGCGATCGGCCAGGGAGACCGGCTCTTTCATCACCCATTCGATTCGTTCGACTCCACCGTCGCACGCTTCTTCTCCGACGCAGCGTCGGACCCGTCCGTCACCGCGATCAAGACCACGCTTTATCGCGCGGGCGAGAACTCACCGATAGTGACTGCGCTCATCTCCGCAGCGAAAGCGGGGAAGGATGTCATCGCGTTCGTCGAGCTCAAGGCGCGCTTCGACGAAGAGCGCAACGTCGGTTGGGCGAAGAAGCTCCAGGAAGCGGGCGGCAAGATGGTGTTCGGATTCGTCGGGCTCAAGACGCACGCCAAGGCGGCGCTGGTCGTTCGGCGCGAAGACGGGAAGCTGCGACGCTATGCGCACGTCGGCACCGGCAACTACAACTCCGAAACTGCCAAGCGTTATACGGACCTCTCGCTTTTCTCCGCAGACCCGGCGCTGACCGGAGATTTGCAGGACTTGTTCAACGAGCTGACGGGATCGGCGAGTCAGCCGCAGCCGCTCACGCGAGGCTGCCTGATTGCGCCGAGGCAGCTGCTGCCAGGCTTGATCGAGCGCATCGAGCGTGAGGCCGCGCACGCGCGCGCCGGAAGGGACGCACTCATCCGGTTCAAGCTGAACGGGCTATCGGATCCAGACATTATCGAGGCGCTGTATGCAGCGTCGCGCGATGGAGTGAAAGTGAAGCTGGTGGTCCGCGGCATATGTACTCTCCGGCCCGGTGTCGCCGGCATGTCGCAGAACATTTCAGTGGTGAGCGTGGTGGGGCGGCTGCTCGAGCACTCACGTGTCTACCATTTTATGAACGGCGGAGGCGACGAATACTACATCGGATCGCCGGATCTCCGCCCGAGGAATCTCAGGCGGCGCATCGAGCTAATCGCGCCGGTAAGGAGCCAGCTCTGCCGGTCCGAGCTCGACGGTCTGTTCGATCTCTACCTGTCGGACTCGCGCGGTTGGGAGCTGCGCTCGAACGGCGAGTATGTGCGCCGGGCGTCGACGCAGCCGACAACGCAGGCCGGGCTACTCGCTTCTCTCAGCTCGGACCGCAAGCGCTGATGATTTCATTCTTCGCGTCGCGGGGATTGTTGATCGTCGAGTAGAACTCGTCGAAATATTTGAGCGTTTTGTTCACCACGTCTGGCTTCAGCCCAACGGCGAGGGAATCGCGGTAAAGGCCGTAGATCGCATCCTTCTTCGCGCGGAAGACCGAAAAAACCGAATCGAAAGCCGCCTTTGGAGCGCAATCCCCCTTCATGAGGCGCTGCTTCACGGTCTTGATGGGCAGCCGGTAATCGGGGAACGCGTATCGCGCGTCGACGGCACCACTCCAATCGAAGTCGCGGGCGACGGGGAAAGCGACGTCGTAAACGCTGTCCTTCATCACCAGCAGCACATTGTGAAGCCCGGTCACGGAGAAGTCGGTGTTGCCGATGAAGTACTGGAATACCCCGAACATCGCTCGAGACATTTCGTCCAGTTCTTCGCCGTGAATGTTCTTGGTCGCCTCCGACTTGCCGCCCATCCGCCGGGCGGCGTCTTCCGGCTCTTCGCCAAGGAAGGCGTACCTGTTTTGGACGGTATCGCCCTTTTTTGAATCCACGAATGCAACATGCGCGAGCCGTGCCTTGAAGCTGAACGGCGTGAGAAGATTGTACGCGCGATATAGCTGAAACTCGTTGAGCACGTATTGCTCGCTTTCGTCGTTGTTCTTGCAGGGGATGACGAGCTTGAGACGATTCTGCTTGGTGAAAATGGTTTTGTGCGTCGAATCCTTGTCGAAATTCAAGCGAATGGGCGGCATGTCGCACGTCTTGCGGCGCCAGATCCCGCGCGGCTTGATCTTGACCGGCACGACGATTTCCTTGCCGGCGTCGACATACTTGATGCGGGCATTCCGGTAAGGCGCCTTGAGATCGCGGGCGTCGCGCCGGAACTGGCCGAAATCGGCGACCAGCGTAAACCGCAGGATGCTCTGGTCATCGTAGAACGACCCGTGCCCGCCCTGGGCATTTGCGGCTGGCGCGACACAGAGCGCAGTCGCGATGACGATCCACTTCATTTGACCTCCACGCTTAAGACGTGCTGCTGAGTGCGAAGCTCGTTCATTAGATCGTCCGGCTCCGCGGATTTCTTAAACTGCACAATGTATTCGAGCGACTGTCCGCCTTCAGTGTCGCGCACGATTCCGCCAAGCCGCCACTTCTTCAAGTATTCCTCGAACGCGGACTCGACCGCGGGGCGCGCGCCTTCGGCTTCGTCGCATTGGATGCGCAACATCACGTCTCTGCGCTGCATGTCGTCCGCAGTCGGCGCGTCCGTGCTTTGGCGGCGCTTTCTTCTCCACGCACGATCGGCGGCAAGCTCCAGCTGTTCAGGCGACATGTCGCGAAAGATCTGCTCGTCGAGCATTGCCACGAAACTTCCTGTGCGGCGCATTTCCGCCATCGCCCGCTCGATTTTCTTCTGCCCGCGGCCGCCCTCGAGTGGCGCGGGTGAGCGGCCGAAATCAGTAAACCAAAGAAAGAGGATGAGCGCATTGAAAATGAGCGAGATCACGGCCGCGACCGGAAGCTCGACACCGGCCGCGAGACCAACCGTCGTGGCGAGGAAGACGTACACCGCGTCCTTGCTGTCGTCGAGCGTGTTTCGGAAACGGATCGCGGCGACGATGCCGGCAAGACCGAAAGCTAGCGGGAGGCTGTACTTCACCATCACTACCACTCCCGCCACGACCGGAGCGAGGATGACGAGTGTCTGCACTACAGACTGCTGATACCCATTTTTGTGCCGCGTGAGGATGTAGACCCACGCTATCGGCAAGATGAGAAGGAGCGCCGCGATCATCGCCACCGCGACGTTCGCGGTGAGCGTCGCCTGAGTTCCGCTGAAGGCTGGCCCGCCCGGGTGTTTCTTGGACGGGATGACGTTGATGTCGCTCGGCGCAGAAATCAGAGAATCGAGCGTTTGATGCGGGAGCATCGAGTCCGGCAGATAACGCCACGCCATGAAGGCCGCGCCGAAGAGGACGAGGTAGTAAACGGCGACGCGCAGCAGAATGTTCTGCTCGAGGCGTGATGCTGATGGTGCGCGGGTGGACGGCGATGCCAAGACCAAACCTCGCTCGGGAATGTGGCTAGAATATTCGCTAGCTAGCGTCCTCCCGCCATAGCGGTGTTGGGCTACAGCCTACTTCTTATTCGCGTTCGGGGTATCGTGCCCCGCCGAGAAGCCGAGGGTGAATCCCGCATACAGCGAGCGCGTCTGGCCCGGCTCGAAGTACTTCGCACCGGTAGCGTTCACGGCAACGGACGCAGCGTAGGTGCGGTTGAAAACGTTGTACACGCCGGCGGTAAAGGAAATGCCCGCCGCGTCGCCGACGCGATCGACGAGCAGCCGGGCATTGGTGACAACATATCCCGGCGCCGCGATCGAATTCGCGTCATCTGCGACGACGCGCGAGTTGACCGCGTTCTCGCCCACGAGCGTGACTTTCCCAATCCGTATCGTCGCGCTCGTCTGAAGTTGATGCACAGGCACTCCCGGAATACTTTTGCCGGCGTAGCTCACGCCGCCGACTGTGTAGCGCTCGTACTTGAAGTTGCCGAAGGTGTACGCCGCAGCGAGATCCAATGCGGCGGCAGTCTTCGTCACTCCGAGCTCTGCCCCTTTGCGTGATGTGCGGCCTGCATTGCGGAAGTACCGCCTGCCGTTGCTGGAGGGAATCTCGAATGGCACAAGCTCGTCACGTACTGCAGTCGAGAATACGCTCGCGTTGATCTGAATGCCCGATGACAGCGTCGACTTGTAACCGGTCTCGTACGTCAGAGAGCGCTGCGGCCGCAGCTCCTGATTTATTCCGGCAGTGCCGTCGGGATGATTGCCGAGCTCTGTCGCTGTCGGGGTTTCGAATGCGGTCGATACGTTCCAGTAGTAGCTGCTGGTCAGAGAAAGTCGATAGGTGAGTCCGAGCATCGGACTCAGCGAGCGGAGATTGCGCTCGCCGGAATCGTTCGGATTTATAGCGGTAACGAAACGATCCTTCACCGCGAAATTCACCGCGTCTGCACGCGCCGACGCGGACAGGATGTACTTCGGAGTGAGCTTCGCTTCGTCGCCGAAGTACACGCCGCGCGAGGAGACGAGCTCGACCTGATCCAGCGTCATCGGGCCCTGCAGTCCGGGAGACGGGCAGGACGCGGTAGCGCTTGTCGCGTCATTGCAATTGCTCCAGTTCCTCCGTCCATCATTTTGGTGCTGCAGCTCGAGGCCGGCTGTGAATCGATTCTCAATGCCATGAAGCAAAACCGGGATGGTGCCGCGAAAGTCGGCGCCCGACGTGTGACGCTGCACCGCAACAACGGCGAAAGTGAGCGGATTGTAAAGCGATCGCCTACCCGAATAGAAACTGCCGCGAGCTTCTCCGCCGTGAATCCCGCGCACCGCCGAGAGTCCGAACTGTGCCTGCTTCACCGTTTTCGAAGCGCCCTTTCTAATTGAGAGCGGATCGGCGAGAGTCGGGTCGGAGTTCAGCTGCGCGAGGGTGAGCGCTCCGGGGCTTTGCGCGACGGGCATCTTGAAACCCTCGAAAGACGTCGAGTAACGCGTCCCCCGAAGGTCGAACACTCCTCGCAAATCGCCTATCGTCGTCTCCTGCGCGGAGTAATTGCGGAAGCCGTCGGTCTTCCAGCGCGATGCAGTCGTCTGATACCCGAAAGTTCCAAGATTCCCTTCGGTTTGCGCGACAGTTTTGCGGGCTGAATGATCGGATGTCCACGCTTTCGCTGACGCGGTGAGCTGGGCCGGGATGATGTCGCGGGAGTGAATGTCGATTACTCCACCCCCGGCGTTTCCGTAAAGGGATGACGCGCTTCCTCTCAGAATCTCCACCCGGCCGACGTTCTCGAGATCGAGATAGTCGAGAGGCGTTTGGCCGTCGGCAAGCGTGAGCGGAATTCCGTCGCGAATGACCCGAATCCCGCGCACGCCGAATGCCGATCGGGCGCCGAATCCGCGGATCGATATACGAGCATCCTGCGCCGGGTTGCCTCGGTTGAAAACCGCTACACCCGGAACGAGGAAAAGCGTTTCTTCGATCGAGGTGTGTTTCTGACCCGGGCGTGCGCTATCGGGAACTACAGAGCTGACTGCGTAGGGGAGCTCAAGTACGGGCCGACCCGCATCGCGCGCGACCTGCACGACAACTGGAACGAGTATGGTCCTCGCAGTATCCTGCGCCAGCGCGAAGTCGGGTGCGAGAGCGATCAGGCCGACTAGGAGAACGCCGGCCTTTCTCCTCACCGCTCCATCCCGAACGGATCTCCCGGCGGCGGACGAAGCGCCGGCGACGGCGACGGAAGCTCCTGCCTCTCCAGCCAGCGCGTGAAGTCTCCGGCGATCGCCATCCACTGCGCGCGGTTGTCTTCGGTGCCGGATCCGGCGAGCTGTTTCGCGCGCGAGCGAAGCGCGCTCATCTTCAGCTCGACGATCGCGCGCGCTTCCGGCGACGCGTCCTTGTCTGCTGCAAGAAGAATCAAACGGTCGGCGACAGCACGCTGCTTCACTCGGCGCATCGCGTCCCATTGAAGGCTGCCGCTGTTTCCGGCTTTCCAATCGGCGGTGAGCGAGTCGATCACTTCACCGAGCGTGAGCTGGCGAATTCCCTGGCGATAGAACTGGACTAGCCGCGCTGCCCGCTCACGCTCCAGAACGGCGTCGACGATGAGCTGCGCGAGAGAGCGTGCCGCGCCGAGCTCGTCGAAGGCCGGGCGTGTGCGCGACGGAAATAGCTCGATGTACGGATTGTAGGAGTATGGCCGGGGTCCGAGGAGCGTCAGGATCGTATCGGGGATGGCGAGCCCTTTCGGCGAAAGCGCTTCGATCAGCGCTGAGAGCGCACGACGCTGCGTCGCCCCGTCGATCACATGCGTCGCTTGTTCATAGTCCCCCCGAATGGCGTTGCTGTACTCCATTCCGCCGATCGTTTTCGCGACAGAGTTGATGGCGAAGCGATGAAGCATGTACACGGGCACGAAGCGCTCCTGGAGAAGTGCGACCGGCTCGCCCGTGCGGATGTTTCGCTCGTTGAATCTGGAGAGTGCCACTCGGCGCACATCCGACTGATGCCGAAGGAATTCGACCGACGTCGAGGCATCGTCCCACAGGTTCGTCCGCGGATCCGACGCATAGTCTGGCCGCGCATCCGCGTCCGACAGGAAGAGCAACCGGCGCTTCAAGCCGTCCGCAACGATCGCGCGCAGGGAGTCGTCTTCGGTTCCCGGTGGAAAGACTCCGTAGCCCCAGTGAATGGCGAAGACGTCATACTCGCCGGGTCCGACGGCGTATGCGCTCGACAAATCGATGTTGCCGCTCGCATCGAGCCGGACGCGCGGCGGCGGATAATCCATCACCGAGCCGCGACCGTATGTGGAAGCGATATAGTTGTGCGCGAGGCCGAGTGTGTGACCGACTTCGTGCGCGCTCACCTGCCGCACGCGGGCGAGAACGAAAGCTGTGTCCGCCGCCGCGGCGTCGGCACCCACAAGTCCCGCATACAGATTGTAATCGGTGCGCGCGCGGTGCGAATCGAGCCGGGCCATTCCCTTGATCATCTCGCCGGTGCGCGGGTCCGTTTGCGCTCCGCCAATCGACCAGCCACGCTCGTTTCGATTTTCCCACTGCACGACGTTGTAGCGCGAATCCATCGGGTCAACGCCTTCAGGCAGATCCTCGACGCGGAACGCGCCGGGAAGGCCAGCGCGGTTGAATGCGTCGATCCACCAGCTTACGCCCTGTTTGGTGGCGGAGCGCACCGGCTCCGGTATCCCTCTGTCTATATAGTAGACGATTGGAGTCTTGATAGGACTGTTTGGATCATTGGGATTCACGCGATCGAGGCGATGCCGTGCCGCCCAGCGCACTTCGAGCGGAAGCTGGATCGGCTGTGCGTAATCCTTGAACGTGAGGTCGAAGTATCCGACGCGCGGGTCGAGCTTCCGCGGTTTGAAACCCGCATCGGGGAGCTGAAGCAGTGAGATGTGCTGGCGTAGAGTGAATGAGTGTCCGTCTGGGACGATTGAGGCGACGGTGTTTCCCGGGCGGCCGCTCGTCGCGAACGTAAGCGCGATGTCTATCTCGCTGTTCTCGGGAAAAGCCTTTGTGTACTGCCGGTACACGCTAGACCTGTCGCGCTGCACCGAATAGCTGCCTTCGTTGTTTGCCGTGATGGTGCCGGCAACATCGTTCCAATCGCGCATGAAAAACTCAGTCGCATCGACGACGACCTTTCCGTTCTCCTGCGAAATAATCGGCAGCGATCCGGCCGTGCTCGGCGGGAACGCTTCCGCCACCGTCCGCTGATGCGCCGAGTTCTCGCTCGCGGAGGAGCGATAGTTCCAGTTCTCGAACACTGCGAGCACCCGGTCGCCGTTGCGGTCGAAGCGCACCACGTAAGTGTCGGAGTTAGCTCCGCGATCGAGGCCGATTGGATTGGAGCCCAGCCCCGTCGCGAGCGATGTCATCATCAGTGCCCGCATCGAGTCGCGCGGAATTTCCAGATAGATCTTCCCCTGTTTGTTATCGAGGAGAATCGGAATGAATCCGTCCCGACGCTCCAATCCCGCCGTCTTCGAAACCGGCGCGACCGTTCCGGACGTAGTCGGCGGAGTGTGGCTCACCGCCCTTGTCGAAGCGCAGCCGGCGAGAACCGATAAAAGGGCGGGAACCGCGAATGGGCGGGCACGGGAAAAAGTCGTCATGATCTGTCGGGAATTCGGCGTGAGATCGTCGTCGCAGGGAGGTCCAGCGATTATCCCACACCGGTCGGAATGGCGCAAGATGCTGGCGCCGCGGGCCCACGGAGCATCTTCGCGCTCTCGACACGCGCGCACTGTTTCTTAACGCGGCCGCTGTACTTCGAGTGTTGGCATCCGTGCCGGCTTCGGGTAGTTGCGGTTGCCCTTTATCGAAGACCAGAGGATCCGGTTGAACAGCGCCTCGTCCGCTTCGTCCTCCCGTCGGAGAGCCAGGCGCTTGGACGCCTCGGCGAGCGCGCCGGTTGTGGGATTCATTTCGTCCAGGGGCGTGGAAGGAGTGAGCACGTCGTACTCCCGGAAATCAGGCCGGTCAGTCCAGATATCCCGAAGCGGGCGACCGAAGTGATCGAACTGCGACATCGTGCCGAGGCCGAGTATCTCCTCAATTGTCGCCACCACGTCTGTCGTATTGACGAAACGGTGCGTGACGCCGCCCCGACTGTATGGAGATATTGCCAGCAGGAGCGATCGGTGCGAGTCAACGTGATCGGCGCCTGACTGGGCGTCATCCTCGAGCACGAATACGGCTGTCGATTTCCAGAAGGGCGATTTAGAGAGGGCGGATATGATTCGCCCCAGTGCGAGATCGTTGTCGGCCATAAACGCGCGAGGAGTCCGCTCTCCAGCGCGTGCCCCTGAAGTGTGATCGTTGGGCAGACGCATGATTTCCAGCGCAGGCATTTTTCCGTCTCTAACGAATCCGGCGAACTCTTGGAGCCAGACGTCGGCCCGCTGCTGATCGGGGATGCGCATGCTGAAGCCGGCATATCTGTTGTTCGTATGCTTCTCAAGATTTGGCCGCGTGGCGTGATAGCCCTCGCGTGACGTGCCGTCCGGACTGAAATCCGCTGAACTCACGAACTCGCCGTAGTTCCTGTACCATATCCCCGCTTTCTCGGCGAGATCCCAGAGATATCCGCTGGCGGGCCCGGCTACGTCGTCGTCAACCGGAGCCCCTCGGTTCTGACCTTCGTAGTCGTAACTGTGACGGCGGGCGGAGTACTCGGAGGGAATTGTTTTTTCCGCGTAATCGGTCACGTACGCGGCAGTGGCCCAGTTGTGTCCGTCGGGACTAACCTCCGCATTCACGAAGAACCGGTCGAAGATTCCGAACCGCTCCGCGAGCGCGTGGTGATTCGGCGAAACGGGGCGGGGAAAGAAAAGCAGCGACGTGTCGCCGTCCGCTTGGCGGAGATCGCCGAACACCTGGTCGTAGGTGCGGTTCTCCTTGATGATGTAGATGACGTGCTTGACCGGTGGATACGCAGGCGACGGGCGCGCCGCGTCCCATCCATTGGCGCGGGCAACCCGGGCGCTCATCGTCTGCAGTCCCAGTGCGTCGAGCTGCCCGAATGCAACGACTGACAGGGTTCCAGAGATCTGCCCGAGCGTGTACTGATTTGTATGTGGCGCGCGGGTGCGATTCGGCTGCTCGAGACGCGGGTTCGGACCGGTTCCGCGCCCCTTCCCCGAAACGATACTGAGTTCTCCGCCAGAGACGTCCAACGCGGTTGGATACCAGTTGGTGGGAACGCGACCGGAAAGCTCGTCCCGTCCGATAGCGCCGCTCGAGTTTGCCGTGCGCGCGGAAAGGTTGAAGACGGCGACGGAATTGTTGTCCGCCTCGGCGACGAATAGCCGCGTGCCGTCGCCGGAAAGCGCCAACGCATTCGGTGTGCTTCCCTCTCGCGGACCATTCGGTGGGGGATCAGCGAGAAGCGCAATGTTTTCCCTTGTGCGAGTGTCGTACACTGCCACCCGGTCGGTGCTGCCCGATGCGACGAAGAGGCGCGAGCCGTCGCGGTTGAGGAGGAGAGCCGAGGGATGTCGCGGCGCGGGAATTCGTCCGGCGTCAGTGAGCCGGCCATTTCCCGCGGGCTTGAATACCGAAACGGTCGAGCCGCCCCACGAGGAGGCGTACACTGTGCCGTCCGAAGCGCGCACGACCCCGTACGGATATCGTTGGGTGGCAAGGCGCTGAGAGACGGTCCGCGAAGAGAGATCGATTACCGCGAGCGAATCTCCGAGATTTTCAGCCGCGTAGAGCGTAAGCCCGTCGGCGGAGATCGCGAGCCCGCCGGGGTATTTGATCCCCGGCTCTCCTTTGATTCGGGTCGCCAGGATAATGCTGTCCGCGAGCGTGATTTTCCCTTCCCGCCAGTCGCAACGGTAAATGACGTCGCCGTTTCCGCCGGAGACGTAAAGCGACCGCCCATCGGGGCTGAAGACAAGGCCGAGGAAAACTGCTGGAAGCGGCAATGTCCGCGTGATCCCGCTCCGGCGATCCAACACCTGGACGCCCTGTTCCCGCCAACCGTTGAGCAGGATGACGAACTGCCTTCCGTCGGGGGACGGAATCATCGAGAGTGGGAACGATCCCAGATCGCGGGAGGTTCCCGCCGGGTCGAGACGCGCGCCGGTTGGGAGCCGATGGGTCAAGCGGGCGACGTCATCGGAGCGGGTAGCGGAAGTGGAAGCGGGGGCGGGAGCGCATCCGGCGCCGAGTGTTGCGAACAGCGCCAGGCAGTATTTAGTCGGCATCGTGCAAAGTATGGATTGGGTCGAGCGGCAAAGCGAATATCACTCGCGGTCAGTGGAGATTAATCCTTTTTCCCCTATCACCTCGGCGAGGCGGCAGCCGCAACTATATTTGATTCGGGAGTGAAGGCGCGCTCCCGACCCGGTAGCTCAGTTGGTAGAGCAACGGACTTTTAATCCGTAGGTCCCGGGTTCGAGACCCGGCCGGGTCACTGCTTCCATCCCCATTCGCTCGAACCGAGCACGGGTCGGTCTGATGGCGCGCTGTAACTCCAGCATCTTCCTCTTTGTCCT
>JACDDT010000142.1 GCA_013816855.1 Gemmatimonadaceae bacterium | reverse complement strand
CCGCCTTTCATATCGCTGGCGCCAGCGCCGTGTCCGATGGTGTCCTCGGTTACCGACCATCCCAACCCTTCGCCTTCGAAGACCGTGTCGAGGTGTCCAATGAGAAGTATGCGCGGACCGGCGGTTCCTTTATGGAAAGCGACGAGATGTCCGGCGCGATGGACTGAATCTGGTAGCGGAATCCACTTCGCGTCGAAGCCGAGCGCGCGGAATTCGCCGGCGTAGAGATCGGCGAGACGCTTCACACCGGGGAAATCGAGCGTCTGGCTCTGGATGTCGACCGACCGCTGGAGGAGCGAGACCGCTTCCACGTAATGGGCGGTCACTGCGTCGCGAATCGCGGATTCTGTGCTAGAAAGTGGCGGAGCGGGCGGGAGTGCGCGCGTTGGCGTCGACGTCGTCGGTGCGGGCGCGGATGTGCAAGCGACCGCGAAAGCGGCGGCGCAAAGGAGGCGCTTCATCATTTCTCCAATGGGGTCAGCGGTCATTTGTGTTCAATGCGGCGAATGGGCATCGGGCAGCGTGTCTCACAGGAACGGGAAGATCATGAGTATCGCCCACAAGAATGTCGCCAAAGTCAGCGCACCCTTCGCCATTTGATGCTTCCGCGAAGACAGCTTCGCGGTACGCAGCCAATGCCACGTGAATGCCAGCGCGCCACCTAACGCGAGAAGTCCGATTAGTCCGATGAGATAACCTTTCATCAGCTGTCCGGCCCCGTAGACATTGCTCGCGATGAGTGACGCGATCAGGGTAATTGCGACGGCAATCGCCCACACCGTACCCACCCGTCGCGTATTAGCATCCAAGATTATCATTGGGCAGAGCGGGTATTAGCATCCAGGATCATCATCGGGCAGTGCGGGTTCCGAACACGTCGGCGGCGAGCTCGCGCATCTCTTCCCAGTCCTCCGGGTTGAGGGATTCCTGCGGCTCGGGTTTCATCGATGCAAGAAGGGTGGCGCAGGAGTCCTACTGCGCGCTTCCTTTTATCGGGCTACCCGGCCCCGCTAGCCAGCGTTCCATCCATTCCCGGACGGTGCTGTAGAAGAACCGGCTGTTCTCCGCATTCAGAATCCAGTGGTTTTCCGTCGGCCAAATCACAAGCTTGCTCGGCACGTGCTGCCGCTGCAGCGCCGTCCAGAACTCTAGAGCGTTATTCATCGGCACGCGGAAATCCCGCTCGCCGACACTTACAAGCACGGGCGTGTGGAGATTCGCTGCGCGGCGCATCGGGCTCTGATCGTGCCAGATCGCTCCGTTCTCCCAAGGCGGTTTTCCGCCGTTGGTGCGCTCCCTGTCGAACATGAAGTCGCTCGTCGCCCACTGGCTTTCCAAGTCCCATTCGCCGGCGTGACTGACAAGCGCGCGGTAACGGGTGGTGGTGACTGCGAGCCAGTTTGCGAGATGCCCGCCGTAACTGGCACCGCCGGCCACTTGCCGCGCGGCATCAACAAACGCAAACCTCTTGATGGCCTCGTCAGCCGCTTCGTTCACGTCATTGGCTGGACCTTGCAGCGGATCGAGCTTGATGGCCTGGGTAAATCGCTCACCGTACCCGGTCGATCCGGTATAGTCGGTCATCAGCATCACATACCCCGCAGCACCGAGGAGATGATAGTTCCACCGGTAGGTGATGTTGTCCGTCCACATGTTGGCCGCGCCGCCGTGGATGAGGACGAAGAGCGGGTACTTCCGCGTCGAGTCGAAGTTGGGAGGGAGGGCAATAAAGCTGTGGATCTTCTTGCCACGCGAGCTGGTGAACCAGAATTCCCGGAGGGGTTGCCAGTTGAGGCGCGCCACCCGCCCGGCATTGAACCGGCTCAACGCCGTCCAGCGCCCGGTTACCGGATCAATCCGTCCGACCTCGGCCGGGCTTACGGCGCTTTCCCACGTCGCGGCGATCGCAATCCCTTCTGCCTGCAGGCCGCCGTAGCTCCCACTTGTCAGCGATCCGATCTCACGATCCGCGCCGCCGGCGGCGGGAGTGCGAAATAATCTCTGATGGCCCTCGCTCTCCGCGAGAAAGTAGATGGCGCGCCCGTCACCGCTTAAGCTCCACGCTCCCACAGAGCGCGCCGACCCTCCGGCAACCACGGCTCCGGGGGCGAGGGCCGAGGCGCCTATGCCGTTCGGCCACGACCACATCACGACCCGGGTATTGTTGAAGACTTCTTCGTTGTCCGGCGTCATCGTAGCATAAAGCGCCCGGCCGTCGCGGCTGAAACGTGGAGACCCGTAGTCGGCGTTCGCAGGAGTCAGTCGGGCCGGCTCGCCCCCCGCCTGATTCACAAGCCAGAGCGACTGGAGAACGTTGGCGTAGGTCCAATCGTTGAGTGAATTGGTCGCGGCGAAGACGACGCTCGAGCCGTCAGGCGTCCAAGCGGCCGAAATTTCTTCGCCGTTATTCCCGAGCTGACCGCGGAAGCCGGCGGTCGCAAAGAGTCTCGTTCCCGCGAGAATGTCGCGAGGCGAGGCGCCAGGCTCGAGCGTCTGGACGAAAAGGCTGGCGTGCCGGTCGTCGAGCCAATGATCCCAGATCCGGATCGGCGAGGTCTCGTAGACCCTGGCGTTCCATTTCCGATCACGGTGCTCAGTCGCGGCGACGCGGTTGGCAGAATCAGTAGCGGCGCCCGGATAAATCATGCTCGTGAAGAGAAGCGCCCGCCCGTCGGACCGCCATTGCGGCGAAGATGCTCCGGTCGAGAGAGTA
>JACDDT010000141.1 GCA_013816855.1 Gemmatimonadaceae bacterium | reverse complement strand
ACTCTGCCGATCTCGAAGCGGGCACAACGATGGCCGCGTTCGTTATCCCGCCTCCGACGTTCGCGACTCCCGAATAGCCGTCCGATTCGAGGTGAATCTCCCCGACCTCACTCATTCCCTCGATGCCCCGGTAATGTGAGACGAGTGCGATACGGCGCGGCCATCCATTCTTGATGAGACCGAGACGCCTGCCGATGACGGAGCGTAGACCATCGGCGCCGATGACGAGCCTGCTGTGAAGCTGTCGGGATCCCTTTTCAACGTCGGTGATTTGAACGCCGCACACGCGCCCATCCGGTTCCCGCGCTACGTCGGTGACTTTCACGCCCTCGCTCACGCGTGCGCCACCCGCTTGGGCACGGCGGAGAAGGATCTCGTCGAGCAACGTGCGCCTGAGGGCGAGTCCGTGATCGCGGTATCCGCGGTAACCGTGCTCGCCAAGAAAGTCGCCGCGAACGGTCGTGCCCGCGGGAGAAGTAATCGTCATCCCCGTCAGCTTTTCCGCGCCCGCGCTCTCAACGAGGTCGAGCGCACCCATCGCGTCGAGAATTCGCGCTGCCTGCGGGCTCATGTATTCGGAGCAGGGTTTGTCGCGCGGAAATTTCGCGCGATCGACGACGAGCACGTCGAGCCCCGCTTGCGCCAGGAACCACGCCGTCGAAGAACCGGCGGGTCCTCCACCGACGACAATGACGTCCGCGTCGAGTTTCGTCACGCCCGTACAGCGCGTGAAACGCGCTGAAAGGCGCCCATGTATCTCCAATGCGGGCGTGGAAGACGCAGCACCGACGCCGCGCGCATGAGATAGGGCAGGACTACCGAGCGCGAGTCGGCCGAAAACATGAATCGCGGATGATCGGCGGCGAATCGCTTCAGCCGCTCCACCGCGTTGGAGAATTGAAGCTCCTTCGAGAAATAGAACGAAGGAACGAGCAGTGGATCGCCTGCCAGCACTACTCCTTCGGAAATCGCGATACGATGGAGCGTCGTTCCAGGGTAAATGCGGAGGCCAACGGTGAGATAAACGGCATCGCCGAGGTCGAGCCGCCGACCTGCGAAAGCGAGAGTCTCCTCGAGCGTTTTCGTTGACTCGCCCGGTCCTCCGACGAGAAAAATCCAAAGGGTGCGAATTCCAGCCTTGCTCACTCGCGCGGCTACTTCGGACAGCTTCGTCGCGTCGAAGCCTTTCTCCATTCGCTCGAGCACGCCGTCGCTTGCGCTTTCCGCTGTAATCCCCAGCGATTGGAATCCCGCAGACTTCATGGCGGAGAGAAGCTCATCGGAGACAGCGGCGGGGGTGAAGTTCGTCGTCTCGAGCTTCACGTTGAGCTTTCGCCGGGCGATCGCCGCGCAAACTGCGAGTGAATGACCCGGAGGTGAGTTAAAGGTGGAATCCACGAAATCGAAATGACTCACTCCGGCCAGCCGGTGAAGCTCTTCGATCTCATCCGCCACTAGCTCGGGATCACGCGTTCTATATCCCCACCCTTCGACGTTGCGGTACGTGCAATAGATGCATTTGTAAACGCAGCCGCGCTTTGTCTGAATCGGAATGGTGGCGCCGTGGCGCTGATAACGCGGAAGGTCGATCCAGCGATGCAGATTCGGCCGCGGCAGGGAATCCAAATCCGCGTCTTCGCCTGGCGGAGTGAAGACAACATTTTCCCCATTCGCGCGCACGACACCGGGAATACCTTCGACGTCGCCGCCATCGAGCACGCGCCGCACCAGCTCGACGCTCGCTCGCTCGCCGTCACCGGCAACCGCGTAATCGACCCCGAGCTCGGTGAAGAGTGCTTCGGGGGCGACGCCGAATGCGGCGCCGCCGGCAATGATCTTCGCGCGAGGAGCGGCTGTCTTCAGCGTTTCGAGAAATGACTTGGCTTCCGGCGTGTAATGCTGAAGCGCGATAGCGTCGCTGTTATCGATGTTTCGGACGGAAACGCCGATCACGTTCGGGTTCATCTCCATCGCGGCGCGCGCGCACGCGGCCGCCGCGTCGCGCTCGAAGCAAAGGTCGAGGAATTTGACGTCGTGACCGGCTGCATCCAGCGCAGATGCGACGCATGCCATTCCGTTCGGCACCACCGGATACGGCTGTCGTTCGCGATTCGTGCTCACGAGAAGAACGCGCGCGCCGCCGTCACTCATCAGCTACTTGTAAGACCAGCGAAAAGAAGCGCCACCAATCCCCCGATAATCGTCGAAGCGAAGTTCACGCCATCATTGTCGAGCCAGTTCAATCCACCCGCGTGAGCGGTAAGAGTTCCGCAGCTGTGAATCTTCCGTTCCGTCGAGGCGCTGCACTCGCTGCACCACCGCTTCGATTGCAACGTCGCGCCAAGCAATGAATCTCCGAACGCTCCCGCGATGCCGCCCGCAGCAGCGGCCAGGAAAGGCACCGGCCAATGGATTGCGACTGCCGCCGCAGCAGCCACAATTGCGCCGACGAAAGCGCCGATACTTCCGGCAGCCGTGATGCCTCCCGAAGTCCCTGCCGGAACCCTCCTACCGGAAACTATCAGGCGGGGAGTGCCGCCGCCCAGCGTTCCGAGCTCCGTCGACCATGTGTCCGCAGTCGAAGCGGCGAGCGCTCCGATTCCGATCGCGAACAACCGGGCGTCACTCGACCAGATCGCGCCCGCCGCAGCGGCCGCATAGACACTCCCATTGGCAGCGACTTGCCAGGCATCGCGCTCACCGCCTTTCTCGACAATAGGATTCA
>JACDDT010000056.1:9879-13136 GCA_013816855.1 Gemmatimonadaceae bacterium | reverse complement strand
TTCCCGATCGCCCTTGCTGCTCGCTGGATTCTTCCAACGACGCGCGCCGGGTGTGTGCGAAGCTGGGCATCCCCCACTACGTGGTAGATCTGGAGTCGAAGTTCAGCAACGACGTCATCTCAGATTTCGTCAGCGAATACGCGGCAGGCCGCACCCCCATTCCCTGCGTGCGCTGTAATTCGTTCACAAAGTTCCACGATTTTCTGAGAACCGCCGAGGCAGCGGATGCCAAGTGGATTGCCACCGGCCATTACGCCCGCATGGTCGATGGCGAGCTGCATCGCGGCCGAGATGCGAACAAGGACCAGACTTATTTCCTCTGGGGAATCGATCGAAGTGTGCTCCCGCGTCTGCTGCTTCCCATCGGTGATCTCGACAAGGCTGAGACCCGGGCGCGCGCCCGTGAGCTCGGTCTGGCCCTCGTCGCGGACAAGCCCGAGAGCCAGGAGATCTGCTTCGTACCCGACGGCGATTACGTGAAAATCCTCGAGGAGCGCCTCGGAACCGAATCGCCGGCGCTCTCACCGGGACCTTTCGTCACGACCAATGGAGAAGTCATCGGCGAGCATGACGGCTTTGCGCGGTTCACGGTTGGACAGCGCCGAGGATTACCAGGCGGTTCCGGGGTTCCCATGTACGTCGTCGCCATTCGCGCGGAAGATCGCGCCGTGGTCATCGGCACCAAGGACGAGCTGCTCGGCACGTCGGTGAGCGCGACTTCGATGAACTGGCTCGCTGATGCGCCGCGCACGGGAGACGTGGTGAGCGTCCGCATTCGTCATCGGGCTCCGCTCGCCCGGGGGACCGTATCCCGGATCGATGGCGACGGTTTCAAAGTTTCACTGGACGAGCCCGTGGCTTCGATCGCGCCGGGGCAATCTCTCGCGATTTACGACGGAGAGCGCCTGCTTGGCGGCGGCCTCATCGCGACACAGGCCCGGCGCGCGCTTCCACTCTTCGCGGCCTGACCAACAAGGAGCGCAGTTAGTACTTCAGCCCGCCCGCTTCCGCGAACTCGCGCATCATGCGCTGCTGCTCTTCGGACAATTTCTCCGGCACGTCAACCGAAACCTCCACGATGAGGTCGCCGGTCTTTCCACCCTTCTCGATTCCCTGCCCTTTCACACGGAAACGTTTTCCCGAAGGAGTGCCTGCGGGGATCTTCAAGGCAACTTTTTTTCCATCGAGCAACGAAACGTTGATCTTCGTTCCAAGAGTCGCCTGCGCGATGTTTATCGTGACCGGCGCGATGACGTCGAGGCCTTCACGCTTATAGAAACGGTCGTTGACAACGTGGAATGTGATGACGAGATCCCCGGGCGGACCGTTACCGGCGCCTTTCCCGCCCTGACCCTTGAGACGGATCTTCGAGCCGCTGTCTACTCCGGCGGGAACGGTAATGAGAACTTTTTTTCGCGCGCGAATCTCACCGGTGCCGGTGCACGTCGGGCAGGGATCGCTGGCAACCTGTCCGCGTCCAAGACAGACGGGGCACGGCCGGTTTACGGCGAACCCGCCCTGCCCGAAGGAGATCACGCCGCGGCCGTTGCACTCGGAGCAAACCCTGACCTGCGTTCCGGGTTTCGCGCCGTTGCCGTGGCACGTACCGCACTCTTCAGTGACCTCGAGCTGAATAGGGACTTTTCCGCCTTTCGCCGCGACGCGAAATGGAATGTCGAGCGTGGTCTCGATGCTCTGACCCTTCTCCGGTCCCCTGCTCCTACCCGGTGATTTGGGAGCGCCACCCCCAAACATGGAGCTGAACAAATCTCCGAGACCTCCCAGACCCCCGATGTCGAAGTCCTGGAAGTTGACGTTCTGCGTGCCACCGCCAAACCCGCCGGGTCGTCCGCCACGGGCGCCGAATCCGCCCATTCCCCCACCGAACGCACCAAGGCGGCGCATCTCGTCGTACTGTTTGCGTTTCGCTGCGTCGCCGAGGACGGTGTTGGCTTCGGAGATCTCCTTGAATCTCTCCGCAGCTTTCGGGTCGTTCGCATTCGCGTCGGGATGGTATTGCTTCGCAAGCTTGCGATACGCCTTTTTGATCTCTTCCTGCGTGGCGCTCGAGCTAACGCCAAGCACGGCGTAAAAGTCCTTCGTCTGAGCCATTATCGCGAAGCCGTCAGCCGTTCCACTGCTTGACGACTACGCGGGCAGGACGAATGAGCTGGCTCTGGAACAGATAGCCCGGCTGATAGACACGGGCGACCATGTGGTCGTCTTCTTTAGCCGGAGTGGGCTCGGTGGCGACTGCTTCGTGCACGGCGGGATCAAATGGCTGATCGACAGGGTTGATGACCTCGAGCCCGAGCGCTCCCAGCTCGCGAAGAAGTTTCTTCTCGACCATTTCAACGCCCTGCACCAGCGTCGTCGCGTCGGTGGAAGCCGGGTCGACGTGTGCGAATCTGGCGAGATCATCCAGCGCATCCGTGAGGCGGCGCACGAGCTCCGCCTGCGCACGGCCGCCGGCCTCTAGCCGCTCCTTGGCGGTGCGCTTACGGTAATTGTCATATTCCGCGGCGAGGCGAAGGAACTTCTCGCTCTCGGCCTGCACCCCCGTTTCATCTGGAGCATCGGATGCTGGGGAAGCCGTTTCTTCCTCGCTCACGTCAATCTCCGGTGGTGCCGAATCACCGTCAGCCGCGGGTTCGGCGGAATCTTCTACGCCAAGCGGCTCCTCGGAATCGTGTCCACGTTTTTTCGAGTGTTTCATGATTTGAATTTATACAGGTTGCAAAGCGCAGCGTACCAGGTTGAGCGCGGACTGTGCAGAGCGCTGCCGAACCTCTTCGCGATCACCGATCAGGCGGAGAGACTTCGCGGTTGTGACGCCGTCTCCGTCTATCGCGACACAAACCGTCCCGACCGGTTTTTCCGGAGTGCCCCCGCCGGGTCCGGCAATGCCAGTGATGCTAATCCCGAGGGAAGCGCCTAAACGGCGCCTGACGCCCGCTGCCATCGCCGAGGCTGTTTCCGTGCTTACTGCACCGTGAGTAGCAATCGTGTCGTGCGGTACATCCAGGTGCGCTTCCTTCACACCGTTGTCGTATGCGATTATGCCCCCTAGAAACACGTCGCTTGATCCGGCGACCGCGGTCAGTCGCTGCCCGAGCATTCCGCCGGTACAGCTCTCGGCGACGGCAATTGTCAGCCGGAGCTGGCGGCAGAGTTTTATTACGGTCTCGGCGAGATCGGCATCGCCTTCTCCGTAGACGTACGGCGCAATGCGCTCCCGCAGTTTCGCCGATGCCCGT